>NZ_JBLZNI010000002.1:0-399111 GCF_051194165.1 Halorubrum shenae
TTAATGGTTTGTATCACGATTTGTCGGCTTCATCCCCGAGGTCAAGCCTCGGGGTATTCGCCTTGTCCGCTGATAAATCCGATGCAATCTCCGTCAATGCGAAACCGGCACAACCGGAGGGGTCGGAAGCGCTCAGGCGCCACCTGTGGGTGTCTCAACGAGGCAAAAAGACTATAGTCGCCAGAGAGCTACGGTCGTGTAGAGATGGCAAGTGCGATACCACTGATCGGCGGCATTCCGGCGGGCCCGGAGCTCCTCATCATCCTGCTCGTGTTAGTCCTGTTGTTCGGGGCGAACAAGATTCCGAAGCTCGCTCGGTCCACCGGTCAGGCAATGGGCGAGTTCAAGAAGGGACGCGAAGAGGTCGAGGACGAACTACAGCAGATGCAGGGCGACGAGGACGAGGCGCCAATCGAGGCCGACTCGACGATCGACGACGAGGACGACGAGTTCGAAACCGAGACTGAAAAAGAAACCAGCGTATAGTCGACCCCGCGGCGCCGACCGATCCCCGTAGCGGCGTTTTCTTCGCTCTCTACCCGCCGTGGGCGCGTGGCCTAGCGGACAGGGCGAGAGGTTCCTAACCTCTCGATCGCGGGTTCGAATCCCGCCGTGCCCGCTATCTGCGAACGAAGTGAGCAGTAGCGGCACAAGCGGGATTCGAAGCAGGGAACGAAGCGAGCGCAGCGAGCGAAGTGACTGAGGTTCGAATCCCGTCGCGCCCGTTCCTTCGCTACTGCTCAGTCACCGGCGCGACTGGCTCCACGCTCGCTCACTCCGTTCGCTCGCGAGGATCCCGCCGTGCCTGCTTTCGCCTCTGCCCTTTATAGATCCTCATCGAGCCGCCGGAACGATCGGTTCGCGAGCCACACCGACCCGACGCCGATCGCGAGCGTCGCGCCCGCCAGCAAGAGGGTCGGCTCGTACAGGAGGGGCGGGTGGTAGCCGACGCCGTAGTCGACGGCGACGTTGACGACGACGAGCGTCAGCGCCAGCACGAGCGCCCCCCGCGTCGTCCGGCCGAACGCCGGGAACAGCAGCGCGAGTCCGACGAACAGCAGGTGCGTTCCGAGGACGCCCCAGTAGTAGATCCACGCGTCGGGAGCCGCGACGTAGGCGCCGAACGCGAGGTTCAGCGAGACGAGCGGCCAGAGCCCGAACTGGACCAGCCAGACGAACGCGACGGTCTGGAGGTAGGCGAGCCCGCGCGAGGTCGAGGCGTCGGTCACAGACTCCCCACGGCGGACCGTCGGAACGAGGCTTAAAAGGGCGATCCCGCCGAGCGCGACCGCGACGGCCGAGTCCGCGTACAGGGGCCACAGCGGGACCGGTACCTCGTCGGCGGTCGGCGCGTAGTACCCGGCGCCGACCGCGAGCATGAAGGCGGTGAAGCCGAACACGACGGCGAGGCTCTGCGGGGTGCCGAGCAGTTCCTCGGCGATCGCGTCGCGGACGCGTCGCCGGACCGGCGCGCGCCGGAGCCGACCGAGCGACCGGAGCCCGCCGGAGGCGTCGGAGCGAGTCACACGGTCTGTTTCGACCGCGATAACCTAAAAGCCGCCCTCTCCCCGGGGATTATCAGTCGCGGGTTTTTGCGAGACACCTTTTTCAACGACCGAACTGTTGCTGTAATCATGGCAACCGAGGACGCCGAGCGTTCGCCCCTCTCGCCCGACGAGACGGTGGGATCGCCGGCGTCCGATCCCCCGGTGTCGATGGGGCGGTACTCGTGGCGCTCGTTCCTCCGCGACCGCGGCCGTGATGACGCCGCGGGAGAGCTGTACGCCGACATCGGCGAGGAGCCGATCATCCCAGCAACCGCCGTCGATGCGCACTTCCAAGGGGGCGTCGATCGGGTCGTCCGAGCCTCCGGCGTCGACGACCCGTATGAGGCCGACGGCGACACCAACGTTCCGGGACACGGGACCCCCGAGGCGGGTACCGTCGTCATCGGCCCCGACCACGTCGTCCTCAGCGGCGCGGCCGTCGTCCCCGCCGGGACGTCGACCGCGGAGGGGGACGAGAGCGACGAGGAGGAGAACGGCGACGATGAAGATGGGGGCGAAGGCGACGAGGATGAAAGCGCTGGGGTCACCGGAGACGACAACCCGGTAGAAACGACCGACGAAGCAGCCGACGAACCGGCCGAAAGCGATCGCGAGGTACCGGACGAGCCGGAGGATCACCCCGGCATCGCGGTCGACGGCGCGGGCGTCACCGGCATCGTGGTCGCCGCGAGCGCCGACGTGGAGTTGGTACCGCGCCGCGCACCGACTGACGAGGAATGGTCGCAGGTCGACGTCGACCCGAGCGAGTTCCTCGGGTTCGATCCCTCGGAGACCGGGTTCCGAGTCGGCGCGGCCGCGGCGGTGGGAGACGTTCTCTGGGACCTGTGTTCGGCCCGGTACAACCTCTACGAGGTGCCGGTGCTCAAGGGGTACTACACGTGGGACGACTACCGCGACGAGTACTTCCTCGACGAGGAAGGGAACCCCCCGACCGAGGAGAACGAGGAGGGGGAAGCGAAGCCGCTGGAGTTCACGCACGACGACAAGGTCGAGGCGCTGGGGTTCGATCCCGATCGGACCGAGGAACTGCTCGGGGCGGGCGGAAGCGCCGCGGCCGACCTCGCCGAGCTGGTCGACGAGCGCACGGTCGACGTGAACCCGGAGGTCGACGAGGACGCGTTCTTCTCGACGGACGAAGGCGACACCACGCTCGCGAACCGGTACGACTTGGAGAAGGCGGTACCGATGCCGAAGAAGCGCCACTTCCGCGAGATCGAGCGGTACTGGGTGAACAAGCCGTACGCGTTCGTGATCGTCTTCCGGTCGACGAAGGAAAATGAGGTGAAGTACTACGCGGTCCAGCCGTACCGGACGGAGATCGAGACCGATCTCGTCGAGTTCCTCACCGGGAAGCTCCGGACTTCGATCAAGTACGCCGACGAGTCGATCGCGGGCGGCGACGAGGCGTTCCGCGAGGGCGTGATCGTCGACGAGACGCTGACGCTGCTCGATCGATACGACCTCTACAAGCGCGACGACGGGGACGACAGAAGCGCCGTCGACGACGTCGTGGACGATCTCGTCGACCGCTTCGGCTTCGATCTCACGGAGGGGATCGCCGGTCGGATCAGCGAATCGCTCGGGTACGAGCCGCCGACGGAGTCGGACGCAGAGTCGGCGCCGGCGAAGATACTCGCCCGCCCCGAGCCCGCGGTGCTCGCGGAGGACTCGGAGACGCTCTCGGAACATCAAGTCGAGAAGCTGCTGTACTACCTCAAGCGCGACTTCATCGGCTACGAGCGCATCGACCCGATCAAGTACGACATCAACGTCGAGGATATCTCCTGTGACGGGTACAACTCCCCCGTCTTCGTCTACCACTCCGACTACGAGCAGATCATCAGCAACGTCTACCACGAGACCGACGAGCTCGACGACTTCGTCGTGAAACTCGCCCAGCGCTCCGGAAAGGGGATCTCGAAGCGGCGCCCGCAGGTGGACGCGACCCTCCCGGACGGCTCCCGCGCCCAGCTCACGCTCGGTCGCGAGGTGTCGGATCACGGGACCAACTACACGATCCGGCAGTTCAACGAAATCCCGTTCACGCCGATCGATCTGATCAACTGGAAGACGTTCTCGCTCGACGAGATGGCCTTCCTCTGGCTCTCGATCGAGAACCACAAGAGCCTGATCTTCGCGGGCGGCACCGCCTCCGGAAAGACGACGAGCCTGAACGCCGTCTCCCTCTTTATCCCCTCGAACGCGAAAATCGTCTCGATCGAGGACACCCGCGAGGTCGAACTTCCCCAGCGCAACTGGATCGCCTCGGTCACGCGCCCCTCTTTCACCGACGACGACAAGGGCGATATCGACGAGTTCGACCTGCTGGAGGCCGCGCTCCGGCAGCGTCCCGACTACATCGTGATGGGCGAGATCCGCGGCGAGGAGGGCCGCACGGCTTTCCAGGTGATGTCGACCGGGCACACCACCTACACCACGTTCCACGCCGACACCGTCGGCGAGGTGCTCAAGCGGTTCACCACCGATCCGATCAACGTCTCGAAGACGATGTTCACCGCGCTCGATCTGGTCTCCGTCCAGACCTCGACGCGGGTGCAAGGCAAGAAGGTGCGCCGGAACAAGTCGCTGACCGAGATCAACCACTACGACGCCGAGAACGACGAAATCAACGTTCAAGACGTGTTCCAGTGGCAGGCGGAGACCGACGAGTTCCTCCAGATGGGTGACTCGAACACGTTAGAAGACATCATGTTCGACCGCGGCTGGGGCCGTGAGACCCTCGACGACGAGCTCCAGAAGCGTCGCGTCGTGTTGGCGTATCTCATCGACCGGGGCCTCAACAGCTACGCGCAGGTGGCGGCGACGTTCCAGGCGTTCATCAACGACCCGGAGACGGTACTCGCGCTGATGGCGAACGAGGAACTGGAGCGGTCGCTGGAGGACCTCCGCGAGATGGAATCGGTGCTGATCAACGTCGACCGCGACAAAGAGGAGATGGTACCGCGCCCCGACCCCGACGAGGCGGGCCGCGAGGAGGTGGAGCAAATCTTGGCGGAGGCCGATGACCTGTTCGCGGAGTACCGCGGTCGGATGCCCGACTCCGTCGCCGACGCCCTCCTCGACGTTGCGCCTGTCGCTGACGTGGAAGCGGAGTCCGGCACCGGCCGCGAGGCGCTCTCGCAGGTGGCCGACGAGGCGATCGAGATCGGCGAGATGAGAGAGAACGGAGACGGTCCCGACGACGAGAGACGCGATGATGAGACGACCGAGGCGCCGGACACGCCCGACACCACTGACAGAACCGAGACGCAGACACCGGTTTCCCACGACGCCTTCGAGGGCGTCGCCGACGCGACGCCGCCGAATCAAGGGTTCGGAGTGTCCCCGACTGACCCGCTTGACGGGGCCGAAGCTGACGACGGCTCCGAGTCCGGTCCCGATTCGGGAGCGACCGGGGACGGAGGCGACGCAACCGATGAGCGGGACGCAACCGATGGGATCGACTTCGACGAGCCGTTCGACGAGGGGATCGACGTACTGCAGTCGGACGCGGGCGCGTCCGACTCCGAAAACGGGGCCGAAGCGGCGGATATCGAGGCTCAGATCGGAGACGGAAAAGCCGATGACGGCAACGATCCCGGCGACACCGAAGCCGACGACGACAACGATCCCGGCGACAGTGATGAGGAATCGGACGCCAAGGAGGGCGTCGACGATATCGATGACTGGGGATTCGGGACCGTCGAGTCCCCGGAGGAGCGGTAGCCGCATGGTCCGAACGGGGTGGAGCGCGTGAGCCTCGACACGGGCGTCGGCGGCGGCTCCGTCGACGAGAACCTCCTCGCGGAGCTGTTCTACCCGGTGTTCGAGCTGCTCTTCGATCCGGACGGCGACTTCGTGGGCGACGTGGAGCGCAAGCTCGCGGAGGCGCGGATGCCGGATCAGGTGGAGATGTACGTCTCCAAGGCACTGGGCGTCGGCCTGCTCGTGGGCGGAACCCTCTGGGCGCTTGGGACGCTGATCGGCTACGGCGTGTTCTCGATCGGGCTGATCGATCCAGCCGCGCTCTCGCTCGGTGTGCCCGCTCCCACGCCGGCGGTTCAAGAGGTACTGCGGTCGCTCGTCGTGCCGGCTGCGGTCCTCGTCAGCGGCCTCGTGTTCGGATCCATCGGATTTGCGATCGGCTTCGGCGGCGTAGTGGCGATCCCCTACTCACAGGCGTCCTCGCGGAAACGCGAGATCAACCTCCTGCTCGCGGACTCCGTCTCGTTCATGTACGCGCTGTCGGTCGGCGGCCTCAACCAGCTCGAGATCCTACGCGCGATGGCGAAGGCAGAGGACACCTACGGCGAGGTGTCCCGAGAGTTCCAGAGCATCGTCAACGAGACCGAGTACTTCGGCACCGACTACCGGAATGCGATCCGCCAACAGTCGATCGAGACGCCCTCCGACGAGCTCTCGCAGTTCCTCGCGGATATGCTCTCGATCGTCAACTCCGGCGGCGATATGGAAAGCTTTCTGAAGGATAAAAAAGAGAAACACCTCCGCACCTCGAAACAGGAGCGCGAGATGACCTTGGAGACGCTGGAGCTGTTCGGCGAGATGTACATGACGCTCTCGCTTTTCCCCCTCCTTCTCATCATCATCCTCGTCATCATGGGGATGATGGGCGAGTCCGACGAGCGCCTGCTGTACGCGACCGTGTACGCCCTCATCCCGCTGACCGGTGTGGGCTTTCTCGTCCTCGTCTCCACCGTCAAGCAGGACGAGCCCGGCGACGGCTACCTCCACCCGGACGGGGGAAGCGAGCGGCTTCGACAGACCAGCCAAGAGGGACTGCTCCACTTCGGGCTGATCGAGGGGTTCGTCGGCCAATTCGGCGTCTTCGACCGAATCCGGAACCGCGAGGGGACGTACAAGACCAAACAGATCGTCTCCGCGCCGCACCTGTTCCTGCGTGACAACCCGCTGTACACGCTCGCGTTGACCGTCCCGACTGCGATGGTCATCGTCGGCGTCACGGTCGCCTCGGGGAGCGCGCCGACGACATTCGAGGGGTGGGTGGACCGCCCGGTGTGGTCGACGTTCGTCTGGGTGTACGTCCCCGCGTACCTCGTGATGGCGCCGCTCGCCGTGTTCCACGAGTGGAGCCAGCGGTCCAAGCGGGCGATCACGGGGAAGCTTTCGGAGAGCCTGCGGAAGCTCTCGTCGGCGAACGACACCGGACAGACGCTGCTCGAATCGGTGGAGACCGTCTCCGAGACGTCGACCGGGAAGCTCGCCGAGGAGTTCGAGGTGGTCCACGCGAAGGTGAACTACGGGATGAGCCTGCGGGACGCTCTGGTGGAGTTCAACAACAAGTATGCGGTTCCGCGGCTCTCCCGGACGGTGAAGCTCATCTCGGAGGCCCAGGAGGCCTCCTCACAGATCACGGACGTGCTGACCACGGCTGCACAGGCCTCCGAGAACCAGGACGACATCGAGCGCGACCGGATCTCCCAGACCCGGATGCAGGTGGCGATCATCGTGATGACGTACGTCACCCTGCTGGGCGTGATGGCGATCCTCCAGACGCAGTTCATCGACGTGATGGGCGGGCTCTCGTCGCAGGCGGACGGCGGGGCGGCCGGGGGCGCAGGCGGCGCCGGCTTCGGGGGCGGCGGCGGCGTCGATCCCGACGTGCTCTCGCTCCTGTTCTTTCACGCCGTGACGCTGCAGGCGATTCTCTCCGGGTTTATCAGCGGGTACATCCGCAACGCGGACATCATCTCCGGCGTCAAGTTCGCCGTGGTCCTGATGACGCTCGCGCTGGGAGTGTGGATCTATGTGGGGTAGACGCACCGCGTCGAGCGGCGGCCCGCCCTCGACGGGCGTCCGCGCCCAGACCCCGATCGACTTCGCGGTCGGCGCGGGCGTGTTCCTGTTGGCGCTCGCCTTTGTGATCGCCTTCGTCCCGACGCTGTTCGACCCCTTTTCAGCGGCGTCGACCGCCTCGCCGGTGGTGAGCGATCGGGTCGCCGCAGGGCTCGCCGGCGACCTGCTCGCGGCGTCGCCGACGGAGCCGGGCGTGTTGTCCCCGGCGTGTACGGTCGCCTACTTCGAGGGCGAGGAAGGGAACGCCACCCTCGCCGAGACGGCCAACTGTCCGGCCGGAACCGCAAACGACACGGCCGCGGAGTTCGGGCTCGACGACGACGTGCTCGTCGTCGTCCACGCGATAGGCGAGGCGGCCCCGGTCGGCAACGCGTCGACCGTCTCGGTAGACACGGAGTACGGTTCCCAGACCGTCGAACTGCGCCGCAGTACGACTGACCCGGTCCGCGTCGATCGCGGCGGCGTCAGCGTCTCGCAGCGACTCGTCTCGATCGAGGGGACGCAGTATCGGCTCACGGTGTGGGTGTGGTGACGATGTTCCGCGACGAGGACCGCGCGCAGGCGCACACGCTGGAGGCGTTCGCGGCGGCGATCCTGATCGTCGCCGGGCTCACCTTCGCACTGCAGGCGACGGCGGTGACCCCGCTGTCGGCCAGCACGTCGAACCAGCACCTAGAGAACCAGCAGCGGGCGGTCGCAAACGACTTGTTGGAGACGAGCGCGGCGAACGGCGACCTCGAGGCCGCCCTGCTCCGCTGGGATCCGGTGAACGAGACGTTCACCGACAGCCGGAGTCCGAGCTACTTTACGGGTGGTGGTCCGCCAAACGCGTTCGGCGAGACGCTGAACGCGACCTTCGGCGAGCGACGGACCGCGTTCAACGTTTATATCCGACACGGACCGGGCAACGAGGACCAGACGCTGCTGGTGAACATGGGTTCGCCGAGCGACAACGCCGTGACGGCGACGCGCACGATCGTCCTGACCGACGACGCGAACCTGACCGCGCCGGGACACGAGAACACGACGCTGCGGGCGCTCTCCGACGGATCAGCTTCCGGCGAGTTCTACGCGGTCGACGCCGGCAGCGGCGCGATTTACGACCGAATGGAGGTGCGCATCGTCGTATGGCAGCTATGATCCCCGGGGCGTCCGACGGCTCCCGCGACGAGCCCCGTCACGGCGGCGGTCCGTCCGGCGACGACGACTCCCGTGGCAGTCACCGGTTTCGCGACGCGGACCGCGGGCAGCTCCTGTTGGTTTCCGGGCTCGTCGTGGCCGTCTCGCTTGTGGCGCTCGTGGTGTTGTTGAACGCGAGCATCTACAGCGAGAACGTCGCGACTCGCGGGATCGAGGCGGCAGACGGGGAGGTGCTGGAGGTCCGCGCGGCCGCGGTCGAAGAGACCGGAAAGCTGATCGACGGGACGAATCGGAACCGGCCTGCGGACCACGACGCGGCGGTCACGGCGGTCGCCGACGGTATCGCCGAGCTCGACGCGCACGTTGCCCGTGCGTACGCCGATCGTGGCGGGGTGACTCACGTCACGGGCAACACCTCGTCGATGCGGAACGGAAGCTACGTGACGGGGAACCTCACCGCGAACGGTACCGGCGACTCGAATGCGACCCTCGCCGCCGATGTCGCCCAAACGCGGGGGTTCGTCGCCGAGGTCAACCGGGACTCCCTCGCGTCGACGGACGCGGGCGGGGCGGCGTCGGACGCCTTTTATATTGCGTTCGACGACGGTACCAATGAGACGCGGGAGGTGTACGTGTACAACGACACCGACAGCAACGTCACCGTCGCCGTCGGCGAAAACGGGAGCGATCCGACGGTCATCTGCTCGACGTCCGCCACCAGTCCCGTCGCCGTCGATCTGACCGGCGGGAGGCTCGGCAACGAGCGCTGTCCGGGGCTCTGGGCCTCGAGCGGCGGGGCACTGGGAACCCCCTACAACGTGACCCTCGAACGAACCGATGCGGCGAACGGCACAGTGACTGCAACCGCGCGCCCCACCACGGGAGACTCCGTCGACTCGGACCTGACGGCGACGCCGGCAGTGTACGACGCGCGGATCGACCTCCGCTACCGGACCGCTGAACTCCGATTCGAGACCACGATCCGGGTCGCCCCGGGTGAGCCCGATGCGTGAGCGCGCGGGCGGCGAGCGACCAAGGTTCGCCGGCGACGACCGCGCCGTCAGCGTCACCGTCGGCTACGTCCTGACGCTCGCGATCGGCGCGATGCTCCTCTCCGGAGTCGTCATCGGGATTGGCGGCGTCATCGACGGCCAGACGGACCGGGTCGTCAGGGGCGACCTCGCCGTGGTCGGACAGACCGCCGTCGCGAACCTCGAAAGCGCGGACCGGATCGCCCGCGCGGCGGAGGTCGACCGCCCCGACGGCACCGACGCCCCGACGGTCGCCGTCGCCGTCGACCTGCCCACCCGGATCGCCGGCCGGCCCTATCGGATCGCGGTCGACAATCAGAGTGTGACGCTTCGGACCGACAACCCGGACGCAATCGGCGAGATCACCCACACCGTGGCTCTCCCGGTCGAGGAGTCGAACGTCCGAGGCGGCCCGATCCGGATCCGATACGACGGCTCGACCGGACAGTTGGAGGTGACAGAGCGATGAGTCGGCGGCGGGACCGGACGGTCTCGGTCGGCGGCATCTCTCCGCTCGCTGATGACGACCGCGGAGTGAGCGACGTCGTCGGCTACATCCTCGTGTTCTCGCTGATCACGATATCCATCGGCACGGTGTTCGCAGTCGGGATCACGGGCGTGGAAGACCGGCAGGAGGCCGAGCGCGTCGCCAACGTCGAGCGCGCGTTCGACGTACTCGACGACAACCTCCGAGACGTTCAGCGGTACGGCGATCCCAACCGGGCGACGGAGATTCGGTTGGCCGGCGGTAGCCTCTCGATCGAGGGGAAGACGCGGTTCGCGCTCGCGAACACCAGCAATTCCAGCGACGTCGCGAACGGCACGCTCGCCGAGTGGACCTCGAGATCCGTCGCGTACCGAGAGGGAGAGACGACGGTCGCCTACGAGGCCGGCGCGCTGGTCCGCGGCGACGGCGGCGGCTCCGTGATGTTGTCCGAGCCCCGATTCGTCGCCGCGGGCGGTCGGACGACGCTGCCGATCGTCGCGCTGGTTCGCGGTGACGGAGACGAGCGCGTCGCTGGCGACGGAACCGTCCAGATCACGGTGGTCGAGAGCCCGAACGTCGACTCGGAGACGACGCGCTTCGGGGCCGCGAGCGGCGAGACGCTGTACCTCTGGGTCGAGACCGATCACCCGGACGCGTGGGCGCGCTACTTCGACCGCGCCGACGGAGTCTCCGATGCGACCCCCGCCGGCGCCGACGGCGTCGCCGTGGCGGAGCTGGCTCACGACGAGACGGTGTACGTTCGCGAGGTCGCTCGGCTCGTCAGGCTACACCGGTGATCTGGACGGGGCAACGCCGAGCGACGGTGCCGGCTCCATGCCCGGCTAGTCGCTCTCGACGGTCACCCGGTGTCGAGAGACGTGGAGGTGGCTCACCACCGGGACGGAAACCCCTTCGAACGGCTGGAGGTCGGCGAGCGACTCGTCGTAGTGGAGGCTGAGATCGGCCGTTTCGAATTCGAAGCTTCCAGAGGTGAACGACCCCTTAAACCGCATCTCGTCGTGGAGTTCGACGTCGCTCGTCGGCGTGAACATCACGCCCGTGAACTCGATCCCGGTTCCCTGATCACCCTCGAAGAAGATCTCGTCGCCGCTCGAGTACAGCCACATGTTTCCGGCCACGTCGTCGTCAGCGGTTATCTGTGCCTGATCTTCCACGTTGACGTTTCCGGTGTTGTACAGCTCGAACCGGGTGGTAACAGCGGTCGTGATCGCTGAGTCGCCTCGAACGCTGACCGCGCCGTCGACGAACAGCCTGTTTCGGTTCCCGCCCTTCGCGTGGAGGGTGGACTGGTCCTGCATCGAGAAGCTGCTCTCGACGAGAACCGCGATGTCGTCGGTGGTTCCGGTGTCGTTGTCGCCGATAAACTCGACGCTGCCGTCTCCGCTCGCGTCGAGTTTCCCGTTGACGTGAACTGTCGCTCCGTCCGTGAACTGAAGGGTACTGCCGTTCGACACCGAGATGTCGCCGTTCACGTAGGTGTCGTTGTCGATATTTTTGACCGACCCGTCGTTGAGGTTGAACCCCGAGACGGTGTTCGATTCGAGGTTCTGATCGCGGACCCGATTCATCCGCTCGGTTATCGCTCCGGAGATGGGATCCGCGCTTTCGAGTGAGTCGTCGGTCCGGTTGTCGCCGGTGATGGTCAGCTTGTCTTCCTGTCCGGGGGCGATGTTGTACGACTCCGCGACGACATCGCCGCGGATCTCGACCGACTTGGTGTTCCCGCCCCCGCCGGCCGTGAGCCGGAACTCACCGGTGGTCTGGACCGTCGCGCCATCGTTCGCGTCCGAGGCGTTGTACGGCCCGTCGGCGGAGTCGTAGCTGTCGGCGTACAGCGTTTTGATCCCACCCATGTCGATCCGAGACTTACCGACCGCGGAGACGCTCGCGCTGAGCGTGGGATGAATCGTCTTCGTCCGGAGCGCGACGCGGACCTCGGTCGGGGACAGCTGGGTGACGTTCGCCGCCGTACGCGACTCGAAGAACCGTCCCCACGCCTCCGCGTACTCGCTCTCGACCGTGATCGTCACGTTCCCGCCGAGCAGCGGGTTCGAGGTGTTCTCGGAGGGGAACAGCCCCTCCGGATGCGTCGACGTGCCCGTCACGACGGCCGCGTCGCCGAGCCGCCCGTTGGCCCCGTCGATCGTCACGAGCGGGAGCGTGAGCGTGTCGCCGCGGTAGTGGAACTCGGGCGGGGACACCATCCACGATCCGTCGCCGTTCGACCGCCAGACCCCGCCGCCCTGGTACGCGACCCGGTCGTCGCCCCGCTCGTAGACGATGGCTCCGAGCGTGACGTTCCTCCTCATCGTTTCCAGATCGCCGGTCGCGTTTTCGGCCTCCACCTCGATGCGCATGACTCCCGCGTCGTCGTCGACGCGCACGTCAGCGCGCTGACCGGGGTCGAGCCGGACGCGCTGGCTCGTCGACCCGCCGTGCGCGACGAGGCTGGTTTTCGAGTCGACCTGCGTCATCACCCCCTCGATCCGCTGGACGTCGGCCGACGACTGGACGTCGCCGAGCGCGGTCGAGCCGACTCCGACCGTTATCCCGACCGCGGTGATCGTGAGCCCTAAGAGGAGGACGACGCCGATCACCTCGCTCTGTGCGCGGTCGGGAGTGTTCATGCGACCCGCTACACCGGGAGGACGGATAAACGTCGACGCCCGAGTATCGGATCTGAGAGCGGTGGGCGCCGTGGGAGCAGATCGCGACACGGCGCCGTTCGTCCGCGATCCCGCCGTTTATATAGGATCCGCGGTTGGTTCCGCCATGAAGTTCTGCGACGAGTGCGGCTCGATGATGAAGTCCGGCGAGGGCGAGGACCACTGGGTGTGCGGCTCCTGCGGCCACGAGAGCGGCCGCGACGACGGTGACAACGAGTGGACCACCGAATCGCAGGTCGAATCGGAGGTCATCGACGTGAGCGACGCGGAGGACAAGGGACTCCCGAAGACGACGGCCCACTGTCCGGAATGCGGGAACGACCGGGCGTACTGGTACATGCAACAGATCCGGTCGGCCGACGAGTCCGAGACCCGCTTTTTCGTCTGTACCGAGTGCGAGCACAAGTGGCGCGAGGACGACCACTGAACGCACGGAGCCGTCAGATTTCGGCCGATCGCCACGTCCCTTTTAATTACTTCGGCGAAGAAACGCCGTCTATGGACCCGCCCGTCGTCCCCCGCGAGCGACTCGACGGCTGGCGGTACGTCGACGAGACCACGGAACGAGCGTTCGCCGCCGGTCCGGTCTCGGTCGACGCGAGTACGGTGCGGTACGAGCGCACCGGGACGGAGGCGCCACGCCCGTTCTGTTTCGCGAGTCGGCTACGAATTCGTCCGGCGACCGCGCCGAATCCCGCCCTCACCGCGCTCGTCGAGCGACACGCTCGGTCGGGGTTCCGCGACCGCCTCGCCGAGCGCGATATCGAGCAAATCGACCACCGCGGCGACCGAGAGATATCGGTCGACGACCCGAGCGCGTCGCGGGCGACGCTCTCGACGTTCCGCGGCGTGGCGCGCTTCGCGGGCGGCGGTCGAGGCGTTCCGGTCGAGGCGCTGATCGCGGTCTGGGTCGCGGGCGGATACCTGCTCGGCGGAGGTGCGTATCCCCTCGACGAGTCGGCGTATCCGTCCGGAGGGAATCCGACGGACGCGCGCCGAGAGCTGCTGGGGATCGTGCGAGGTATCGAGTCACCCCCGGACCGCGACGGGGGCGATTTATAAGGGATTTCGACGGCCTAACACGGCACTGAGCCCGCGCTCGAATCGATCGGCGAGCCGTCGTCGCGGTACTCCGGGTCGTCGATCGATCCGGCGAACATCGGGAACTGAAGCTCGTAGGCGTACAACACGTCGAACGCCGCGAACGGGTCGATACCGTTCGCGAGCGCCTCGCGAGCGGTCAGTCTCACGCCGGCGCCGAGCGTCACGATCGGATCGCCGGCGAGGGTCCCAGCCGCCTCGATCCCGAACTCGTTGCCGGCGGCCGGGTCAGTCAGCACGGAGAGATGGATGATCGCCTTGATCGCGGGCCCCTGATCACCGATCGAGATCGGGTACCCCTCACCCGCGAAACACTGTGTCGGGGGAACGACCCGAACGTCGGAGGAGCCCCCCGAGGCGACGCTCGCAGTCGGGTCACTACCGCCGGGTGTCGCTGCCGCACCGGCGACGAACAGTCCGCTTGCGACGGTCACCGAGACGAGCAGCAGCGCGACCGCTAGCGCGGCGAAGCCAGCACTGCTGGTCCCGGAGCGGTGTCTCATCAGCGATGGCTACGTGCCGGCGGATAAAAACGGCGCGGGGTCGGTTATCCGACCTGATACTCAACGCGATGGGACGCGACGCCGGCGCGCTCGCACCCGCCGAGCGATCGTCGCCCCGCGATCACGCGTCGCCGAGG
Organism: Halorubrum shenae; assembly: GCF_051194165.1. Taxonomy (NCBI): domain Archaea; kingdom Methanobacteriati; phylum Methanobacteriota; class Halobacteria; order Halobacteriales; family Haloferacaceae; genus Halorubrum; species Halorubrum shenae. The sequence goes on from NZ_JBLZNI010000002.1 coordinate 14,490, forward strand.
AGTCCCTCGACGAGCAGCTCACCGCTCGCGACGTTCGTCGCGAGCGGGATGTCTTTCACGTCACAGACGCGCAAGAGCGCGGAGATGTCCGGCTCGTGGGCCTGCGCGGTCAGCGGATCGCGGAGGAAGACCACGCCGTCGATCACGTCGTCGGCGATCATCCCGCCGATCTGGAGGTCGCCGCCGTACGGCCCCGACGCCTGCCGGTCCACCGTTAGCCCCGTCTCGTCGGCGATACGCTTCCCCGTCGTCCCGGTCGTGACGAGTTCGCACTCGCCGAGCGCGTCGGCGTGAGCGGTGACGAACTCGACCATCTCGTCTTTCAACTCGTCGTGGGCGATGAGCGCAATGCGCATGAACGGACCGTCGCCACGGCGGCGCTTAAAAACTCTCTTCAACGCAACAGGTCAGGTGGCCGGGTGCCGTGACCGCGGGCGGCGCTCGGTTCGCTCGCCGCTCTACTTAAACCGGAAGGTCTCCAAGTTCTTCGGCGCGAACGTCCGCATGTTGTAATCGTGGTACAGCGCCGACGAGAGGTCTTGGACGGAGCTCTCGTCGCCGTGGACGCACAGCACCTTCTCGGGGCGCGGGTTCATCGTCTTCACGAAGTTCTCCAACCCCTGTCGGTCGGCGTGGCCGGAGAAGCCGTCGACGACCTCGGTCCCCATCTCCAGGGTGAGCGTGTCGCCGCGGCTACCGCCGCCCCAGCCGTCAACCGGGATCTCGTCCCAACCGTTCTGGATCCGACGACCGAGCGTTCCCTGCGCCTGGTACCCGACGAACACGAGGTTCGAGTCCGGGTCGGGGCCGATGTGGCGGAGCCACGACATGATCGGTCCGCCCTCGATCATCCCGGAGGTGGAGATGATAATGCACTCGTCGCCGTCGGCGACGTCCTGCCGCTCGTCTTCGCCGGCGTCGATGTGGTTGAACTGCTCCGCGAGGAACGGGTTCTCGTCGTCGTGGAAGATCCGGTCGCGGAGGTCGTCCCGGAGGTACTCGGGGTAGGTGGTGTGGATCGCGGTCGCCTCCCAGATCATCCCGTCGAGGTGGACGGGCATCTCCGGGATGTCGCCGTTCCGCATCGCCTCCTCCAAGACGAGCATGATCTCCTGAGACCGCCCCACGGCGAACGCGGGGATGACGACTTTTCCGCCCTGCTCGTACGTCTCGTTGATGACCTCCTTGAGCGCCTCCTCGGAGTCGGCCTGATCGGTCTGGTAGTCGTTACGGCCGCCGTAGGTGGACTCCAAGACGAGCGTCTCGACCCGCGGGAAGTCGTTGACCGCGCCGTTGAACAGGCGGGTGTCGTCGTAGTGGATGTCGCCCGAGAACGCGACGTTGTAGAGGCCGTCGCCGATGTGAAAGTGCGTGACCGCGCTGCCGAGGATGTGACCCGCGTTGTGGAAGGTGAGCTTCACGTCCGGCGCGATGTCGGTCACGTCGCCGTACTCCAGCGGGATGGTGTGTTTGATCGCGTCGCGGACCTGCGCCGACTCGTAGGGGGGCGTGCGCCCCTCCTTGGCGGCGACGTCGAGGTAGTCGAGAGTGAGCAGCCCCATCAGGTCGCGGGTGGGCTCCGTCGTGTAGATCGGGCCGTCGTAGCCGTATTTAAACAGGAGGGGAACCAGCGCCGAGTGGTCGAGGTGGGCGTGGGTGAGCACGACGGCGTCGAGGGTCGCCGCGCCCGCACCGAGCGCCTCGGGGACCTGCAGATAGGGCACCTCGCCTTCCGCACCGGGCTTGTCGCCGCAGTCGATCAGCACGCGCGTTTCGGGCGTCGAGAGGATGAAAGCAGCCCGGCCGACCTCGCGACAGCAGCCGAGCGTCGTGATCCGGACCCACTCGTCGTCGGACATCTCCTCGCGGTGGATCTGTCTGCCGACGCGTTCGAGGATGTCGCGGCGCTCCTCGCGTTCGTTTTTGAGGAAACCGCGCACGTTCGAGACGGTGGAGGACTCGATCGGGGGCGTCCGAACGACTTCTGGAGTCCAGCCGACCTCCTGGGTGATCTCGCGGAGCGTCGAGCCGCGACGACCGATCACCATGCCGGGCTTTTCGGCCTCGATGACGACCTCGCCGGTGTCCTCGTGGAAATCGAGGTCGGTCACGCCGGCCTCCTCCGGAATCACCGAGCGAACCTCCTCCTCGGCGCGTGCCGGTGGGGCGAGAGCGCTCGGGTCCGGACGGACGGTGATCCGCTTTCGAAGCTTGGAGGCGAGCCGACGGATCAGGTCGCCGTCGCCGGCGAAATCCTTGGGGTCGCGCGTGTACACGACCAGCTCCGGTCCCTCGTATTTGACGTCGGTGACCGTGATGTCGTTCGGAATTTCCTGTTCGATCTCTGATTTCAGGGTATCGAGTTGCTTATCGACTTGACTCATATCTCACTGCGGGTCGTCTGGGTGCCGTCGTCGTCGAGCAGCGTATCGGTACGCGACGCGGCTCGACGGTGAACGGTCGACCGTGACGGGGTAGGCATAGTGGTAGTACTGTCCGTAGGTGATACCGTGCGGGAACAGCCAGCGAAAACCCGCTTAGATGCTGTTTAGCCCGGTTGTTATAAAACCCTTCGCAAAGGGCAAACCCCCTGGGTGCGAACGGCGACCACATGCGTATCACGCCCGAGACGGTCCGAGACGAACGCGCGTGGGTCCGGGAGCGAGCCTCGGTCGTCGTCCCCGTCATCAACGAGACCCGCGATCGGCTGGGACGGCTCTTCGAGACGGATGTCGATCCGGTCACTACCGAGGCGTACCAACGCGAGGTCGACGCGGTGTTCGCCGACGGCGAGGTCGCGGTCAACGTCGCCGGCTGCGTCGGCCTGCTCCGTGACCTCGACGTGGCGAACGACTACCCCGGATTCGTCGTCGACGAGGTGCTGGGCCGCGAGCTGGCCGCGACGATCGCCGGCGGTCGCCCCCTCTCGCTGCTCGCGCAGGCGACGTTCCACTTCGTCGACGTGCACGTGAGCGAGGACGCGACCGCCGACGATGCGGGCACCGCCGGCGCCGACGACCTCGACGCCGCGCTCGCAGCCGGCTTTCAGACGCGCCTCCCCGGGTGGGACTGGCGGGAAGAAGAGAGCCCGTTCGCGGTCGGTTCGGGCGGTGACCGGTAGCGATCAGCTCGTGAACTTTCGGACGAAGTCGTACCCGGCGTCGAGGATCGCGTCCGGGAGCAACCGCGCGAGGACGCCGACTCGGGCAACGGTCCCGGGCTGGACCCGGGCGGGCGGCTGCGTCGCGCTGGCGGCGTTGACGATCGCGTCGGCGACGACCTCGGGTTCGACCGCGCCGGGACCGTCACCCCCGAGCAGCTGCGTGTCCTCGAAGAGCTCGTAGAACTCCTCGTAGGCGCCGGAGCGATCGAGGCCGGCGTCGGCGGAGTCGCTCTCGCCGTCACCGTTCCCCGCCTCCCGCTCCGCGCGCTTCGAGAAGTTCGTCCGGACGGGCCCGGGTTCGACGACGACCACGTCGATCCCGAACTCCGCGACCTCGTTGCGAAGCGCGTCCGAGAGCGCCTCGATCGCGAACTTCGAGCCACTGTAGACGCCGCCGCCGGGGAACGATATCCGCCCGGCGACCGACGAGACGTTGACGATCGTCCCGTCGCGCTCGCGACGCATCCCGGGGAGAACGGCCTTGATGAGCCGATGGGGGCCGTACACGTTCACGTCGAACTGCTCGTGGACCTTCGCGGTCGGGACGTCCTCTACGGGTCCGAACTGGCCGTAGCCGGCGTTGTTGATCAGCGCGTCGATGGCGCCCTCCTCGTCGAGGATCCGTTCGACGACGCGGTCGACGTCGGACTGGTCAGTGACGTCCAGCGTCGCCAGCTCGCAGCCCGCCTCGCCGAGCGTCTCGATGTCCGCGGGGTTCCGCGCTGTCGCGTACACGGTCCACCCCTCGTCAAGGAACGCGCGCGCAGCGGCGCGCCCGATGCCCGAGGAACAGCCGGTGATGAGTACCGTCTTCTGCACGCATCGTCGGTCGGCCCCCGACGGCATAACTCTCCCGACCGGCGGCGGACCAGCAGAACGGAACCGGCGCCGTCGGAATTCTCAGTATGGAGCAGGTTGTGACCCCACAGCGGTCAGTACGGACACAGCGCAGCGATCTGTTTGTGAGTTTCCTGTAGTGACTGCGACCGGTCAGACTGTGTTTCCTGTTGAGGATTCCGACAGAGTCGTGACGTTCTAATCACGTTTGGGACCGATAATACATAGTTCAAGTATGATTTATCATATACAAATACATGGAATATGATGAATAATTATTATCAGTCATAGGTGTTTAATGATGATAATGTCCTCTTCCTCTCACTCAATCAATGATTATGTTCGGAATTCGTCCTCCGTTCTTCTCCTTGCCCCTTCACACGAACCCCCCGACGACACTGCTTGTACCGATCTGTTGACGTGCAGTCCGCCCGCGGAGACCAACGTATTGGGCATCACACTCTCGGCGTCTCCCACGGAGCGGCTGTCGGTCTGGCAGCGCGAAGTCGGCAGCGAACTTCCAGCACGGGCAACGATCGTCGATGCAAGACAGAATATGACGAAATCCCAGCTCCCAGCCTCCGAAGCGGGGTCGATCACCGTCCGCGGGGTTCGTGAGAATCCGGATCTCTACGATATCGGTCTCGCTATTGCCAGTCAACTTGGTGTGTGGAAGAACACCGACGAAACGACGCTCGTGTGTCTCGACTCAGTAACGACGCTGCTTGCCGCCTACGACACCGAGCGAGTGATCAGTCTGATCACCTCACTCAACGACCTCTCTGAGCGTCTCGGCGTGACCGCCCACCATCACGTCGATCCGGCTGAACACGACGAAGAGACAGTGACGACGCTTCGACCGCTGTACGATGCGGTGATCGAGTACGCTCCGGACGAGGGCTGGATCCCAACGGAGCACGAGAGAACGACGACGACACCGACGTTCCGTTCGACGACGCCACCGCCAGGTGGAACAGGGAAGACGGATCCGAATCGCCCCGAGACGGTGCCGATGCGGTACTCCTTCGATACAGTACTGGAACTGGTGTCATCCCCGCGCCGGCGCTCACTGTTGTACAACCTGAAGAGCCAGCCGACCGAGGAAATTTCGCTCGATCAATTGGTTGAGGAAGTCCACAGTATCGATCGGTCACTGCCGCTCCGCGACGTGCCGTCACGCGAAAGAGTTCGGATCGAGTTTGTCCACGTTCATATCCCGATGCTCCGCGACGTCGGGGTTATCCAGTACGACGCCGACTCAGAGATGATTCGCTACACGGGAAATCAGGGGTTAGAGGCCTTCCTCCGGTACATCGAAACGATCGAAGTAGGGTGACTGACGGTCTCAACGCAGCCGGCGAGACCATCGCTCGACGACTTTTCTGTCCCTGTGTGGCCGCGACCGGGCAAAATATATCGGGGTCTCTGTGTGACAGAAGTATTTTGAGATATTTCTGTTAAATTTAATAGTACTACTAATTCAGTTATTTTGCAGGTCTCATGACGCTCTTGACTGACAGCGAGAAATCTGCTGAACGACTGACCTGTGAGATCTACGCACCGATCGACTCCAGCACCTCACGGGTTCGACAAGGACGAAAAATCGGAACGTGGGTCCCGCAGACCGCCGGCAAGTGGGTTACTCGTCGTCCACGTCAGCGGCCTCATCGTCGTCGTCCGCCTCCTCGTCGTCTTCCGCGAGCAGGTCGCGCTCGGCGAGGATCTCTTCGATCTCCTCGGCCGGTTGCTCAGCGTACTCCTCGTCCGCAACCGTGATCGTGGCGACGCCGACACCGTCCGGCGACAGCTCGCCGTCGTTCGACTGCGCGAGGGTGTCGAGCGCGAGTCCGACCGCCTCGTCGGTCGAGATGCCTTCCTCGTACTCCTCTTCGAGGTAGTCGCGGAGGTCGCTCCGGTCGGAGCCGATCGAGAGCGCCTGCCACTCGTAGGGGGTGCCAGACGGGTCGGTCTCGAACAGGCGCGGCTTGCCGTTCTCGATCCCGCCGACGATCAGCGCGACGCCGAAGGGGCGCGCGCCGCCGACCTGCGTGTACTGCTGGATGTGGTCGGTGATGTTCTTCGTGAGCGTCTCGATACCGATCGCCTCGCCGTAGCGGAGGCGGTTCACCTGCGCCTGCCGCCGGGCGAAGTCGATGAGCTGGCGGGCGTCGGCGACGTGGCCCGCGCTCGCGACGCCGACGTGGTCGTCGGCCTTGTGGAGCTTCTCGATGCTCTCCGGCTCCATCAGCGGGGACCGGGCGCGCTTGTCCGCCGCGAGGACGACGCCGTCCTCGGCGCGGATACCGACGCTCGCAGTCCCGCGTTTCACCGCCTCCCGGGCGTACTCGACCTGGTAGAGCCTGCCGTCGGGAGAGAAGATTGTGATTCCTCGGTCGTACGCCTGTTGTTGGGATTGTCCCTGCATGATATCACTCGGTGTCGAACGCCGCCGCGCCGACGTACCCCGACTCGGCCCGCACGTCGTACGCGTCCTCGCGCACGACCGCGGACCGCTCGGCGTCTTCGAACGCGACGTCTCGCTGTGTAGAAGTAGCGCCCGCGCGACCCATATATCTTTCTTCACAGGCACGTACCGTCCCCGAAATCCCGCGAACGCGGATCCCGACGGGGGCGCCGTCGACGTCGCTCACACAGCCGATCGCCGCGCGCGCCTCGTCGACGTGCCCGTGACGGGCCCGGACGATCGCTTCCCCCTCGCCGTCGTCGTGTGAGAACGCAAGGAGCGTGAGGTCGGCGTCGGCGCTGCCGGCGTCGCCGAGCAGGTTGCCCGCGGCGTACCACAGGGCGCGCTGGAACGCGCGACGTCCGATGCCGGCGTCGGGCCACGTCTCGATCCCGACCGCGAAGTACCGCCACCGCGGTCGGAGGTGTTTGGGGAGGTGTTTCACGGCGTGGTCACCCGGAGAGCGCGGGTTCGTCCCCGTCGTCGAGCCGCTCCGCGACGATCACGGCCACCTGATCGTGGACGCGCTCGACCGCAGTCACTGCGAACCCCTCCGCCGTGAACGCCTCGACGAGGGTACCGACCGTCGCCGGGTCGTCGACCTCGGGACCGTAAAAGGGCGCGTCGGGGTCCGGGTCCTCGAAGAAAGCCACGTCCCCGAGGACGATCCGGCGGGCGCCGGTGGCGGCCATCTCGCGGATCGCCTCACGCTTCTCGTCGTCCGCGAGATGGTGGAGCGCGAAGTTCGAGGCGACGATATCGACCCGTTGGTCGGGGTCCACCTCGGGCTCGCGGAACTCGCCGTACGCGAACTCGACGTTCGAGAGGCCGCGCTCGTCGCCCTTGCGGCGCCCCTCCTCGATCATCCCCTCGCTGATGTCGCGGGCGAGGACGCGCTCCGCGTCCGGCGCGAGCGCGAGCGCGATGGCCCCCGTACCGGCCCCGAGATCGAGGACGACGTCGTCGGCCGTCGGGGCGGCGTAGTCGACGACGAGGCTCGCGCAGGCGTGGTACTCGTCGCTCTTCGAGTCGTCGTACTCGGCGGCCTTCTCGGAGAAGCGCGCGGCGTGCTCCTCAACCGTCTTCTTCATACCTGCCCAGTCGGACCCCCGGCTCTATGAAGGCCTCGGAGCGGCGGTCCCGGTTGCGGGCCGCGATCTCGCCCCACGCCCGGAGCCCCTCTTCGACCCACTCGGCGTCGAACCCGACCGCCTCGGCGGCGGCGACGACCTCGCGCGGCGCGCGGAGCTGGAGGTGCGAGCGCGGGTTCGCGCTGACGACGTGGGGCGCGTCGTAGTAGGTCACGATCTCGCGGAGCTTCCGGAGGTCGGCCAGCGCGCGGACCCGTTTCCCGCCGGTCGCGTGGAACAGCGGGCCGAGGTCGAACTCCACGTGGACCCCGTTGTCGCGGGCGGCCTTCGCGAGGACGTGGTTGAAGTCGCCCGATCCGTCCATCGGTCGGACCAGCACGTCGACGCGAGGTTCCTCGACCGCGAAGCGGTTGAGGCCGTCGTCGCCCCCGACGAGACAGACCACGGTGCGCTCGGACCGGTAGTTACCCACTGCGCCAGAGGCGCTCGTGGCGTTGTCGGCGTCGATCTCGACCGCGTCGACGACGTCGATCCCGTACTCCTCGCGGAGCGCAGCCGCTTCGTCAGACGGGTCACCGTCTGCCCCGGCCGGGTCGAGCGCCTCCCGCGTCCGCACGACGACCCCGTCGTACCCGTACCGCGCCGCGGTGGCGACGTAGCGGGCGGGAGTCGCGTCGCCGTCGGGGTGAGCGTGGACGGCCTCGTACATGTCCGTCCGTTTCGACTCCGAGGGTATCGAGGTTGCGTTTCGCCGACGGCTTTTTGAGCCGCTCCCCGGAACGAGTCGCATGGCCGCGGAGTTAGAGGAGAAGACGGACCGCTACGGGCGGATGCTCGCCGACGCCTTGTCGGTCGCCGAACCGCGCCCGCCCGACGACACCCCGCTCGGCGAGGCCGCCGCCGACGTGCTGGAGATGGCCGAGTCGTATCTGGACGACGGGCGGCACTTCCGGGACGACGGCGACCCCGTCAACGCGCTGGCGTCGTACTCGTACGGCTACGGTTGGCTCGACGCCGGCGTCCGGATGGGGCTGTTCGCCGTCCCCGACGAGACGGAACTGTTCACGGTGTGAACACCCCCGCCGTGATCGACCCCTTATAAACTCTCGCGACGCCCGCCGTCGCTTCCGGGCGCGGATGTCTTTTCCGTCGTGCGCTCGAACACAGAGTTACCATGAGTAGCGCACTATTCGTCGTAAGCGAGGAAGGGTACTGGGCCGAAGAATGCATCGAGCCGCTGACGACCCTCGAAGCCGAGGGCGTCGACGTGACGGTCGCGACGCCGTCCGGATCCCCGCCGGTCGTCGACGAACGGTCGCTCGACCCCGAGGCCGCGGGCGGTGAGGAGCGGGTCGCGGAGCTCCGCGAGATCGACGAGGAACACCCGAAACTGAACGATCCCGAGCCGATCGCGCACGTCGCCGCTGACGGCTACGACGCGGTCGTGTTCCCCGGCGGGCACGGCACCGTCTGGGACGTGAATCAGGACCGACACGCGCGTCAGCTCCTGCTCGACGCGGTCGCGGGCGAGGCGGGCGTCGCGCTCGTCGTCTGCCACGCGGTCGGCCTCCTCGCGTTCACCCGTGAGGCCGACGGGACGCCCCTCGTCGAGGGCCGCTCCGTCACCGGCTTCCCGAATGCGTGGGAGGAGGACATCGTCGACGACGACGACGTGATGCCCGACGGCCGGAAGCTCCCGTACTGGGTGGAAGACGAGGTCGTCCTCGTCGGCGCCGACTGGGACGCCGAGCTCGACGCCGACACGAGCGTCACGGTCGACGGCGACCTGATCACCGGGCGCGGTCCGGGCTCGTCCGCCGACGCAGCAGCGACGCTGCTCGAGGAGCTGTAAGCGGACCTCCGAACACATTTATAAGTAGGAGCGAGAGTCGACGCTCGGACCGTTCTTCCCGCTCCTTTCGGTTTTTAAAAACCAAGACCCTACCGAATCACGAACGCCGGCTCGTCGATCCGCTCGCTCTTACACTTCGGGCACCGCGAGGGCTCGTTGATCGGGTCGTCGAAGCCGTCGAAGCCGCAGTCGCGGCACTCGGGCGGTGCGACCAGCAGTTCCGCGTCACCGTCGACCGACCGCGAGACGTGCTCGACGTGGTCGTACACGACGGGCGTCGGCAGCGACAGCGTCTCCCCGAGGTCGCTCGCGGTCGCCGGCCCCTCGCGAAGGGTGTCGGCGATGCGCTGGCGGGTCGTGTCCATGCGCCGACTTCGGCGGCGGTATATAAAACGTCGACGGCGCGGTCGGCTCCTCTTCTCTCCCTCACTCGTCCGATTTCGGCGCCAGCACCACGAGCGCGGCCGCGTCCTCGGTCGCGATCGGCTCGACCGCGGTCTTCCCGTCGAACCGGACCAGCTCGCCGGCCTCGACCGCGTGTGGCTCGCCGTCGAGCCGGACCTCGAACGCCCCCGTCAGCGCGTGGAACAGCACCGTCCGGTCGGGATGGGTGTGCTCGGGCACGCGTTGGCCGTCGTCCAGCGACAGCCGGACCGTCTTCGGCTCGCGTCCCGGGAACGCCGTCGCGTGTGGATCGCCGTCGAGGTCCGCGATCCGGACCGTCTCCACGCTCGACTCGGTGTCGACCTTCGGGAACTCGGCGACGAACCGGGAGGCTTCCTCGCGCTCGGCGGCGTAGCCGTCAGCGTCGAAGGCGGGCACCTCCGCCGCCAGCTCGTGGTAGAGCGGCGTCGGCTCGTGGTCGTTGACGATAGTGAGCGTCTCGCCGGAGTCGAGGTCTGCGAACGCGTCGCGTATCCGGTCGTGTCGCTCGCTCGGCGGGATCTGTCTGACGTCGAGTTCGGTCATCGGCTCTCTCTCGGTCGCCGAGGCGGATGGGCCGTGTCGCGAACACGTTCGGCACTGGGGCTGTCGGTCGACTCAGGAGAGCCACAGCAGACGAACGTTGCTCGCGGTGAGGTACGTGCCGACGAGCGTCAGGAGGACGGGCGGGAAGTAGTAGAGGAGCGCATCGCCGTCGCGGGCGCCCGAGACGCTGATCCAGAGCATTACGAGGTAGACGGCGATCTTCAGGAGCACGAGCCCGGAGAGGCCGAACGAGTCGAGCGCAAGCGTGACGATCGGGTTGGCCTCGGCAATCGTCGGGACGTACTCCAGAAAGGCGATCGTCGAGACGATGTCGCCGACGCCGTACGTCGCCGTCGCGGCGATCCACAGCCAGTAAAACTCCTGTGGCCGGCGGCTGTACGCCGGGCGTCGCCGCCGTCGGCCGCGGGACCGGGACACGATTCGACCTGTCGCAGAAGCGACGTGAATCTGCCGGTTCGGAACGCGGAGACGGAGCGGGGAGCGCTCCGCTTCCGGATCGTTCAATGGCGCCCGCGTGGAGGGATCGGCATGGGCACGCCACTGAAGCCACGGGAAGCGCAGGTCGAGGAGGTCATCGACCGGCTCTACGAGGAGTACCCCGATTCGACCATCTCGCTGAACTACTCGAACCGGCTGGAGCTGCTCATCGCCGTGATCCTCTCCGCGCAGTGTACGGACGTACGCGTGAACAAGGTCTGTGCGGATCTGTTCGAAACGTACGAGACGCCCGAGGAGTACGCGAACGCGCCCCAAGAAGAGCTCGCGGAGGCGATCAACTCGATCACCTACTACAACAACAAGGCGAAGTACATCCGGTCCGCCTGCGCCGACATCGCCGAGGAGCACGACGGCGAGGTACCCGACACGATGTCGGAGCTGACGGAGCTGGCGGGCGTCGGCCGAAAGACCGCCAACGTCGTCCTCCAGCACGGCCACGACGTGGTGGAGGGGATCGTCGTCGACACCCACGTCCAGCGGATCACCCGCCGGCTCGCGATCACAGAGGAGCAGAGCCCGACGAAGATCGAGCAGGACCTCCTCGACGTGGTCCCCGAAGCGGACTGGCAGCAGTTCACGCACCTCATGATCGACCACGGCCGCGCAACGTGTACCGCGATCAACCCGGACTGCGGCGACTGCGTGCTCGGGGAGATCTGCCCCTCCGAGAAGGGCGACGGCGACGTGGATCTGGCGAGCGGCGAGGCGTGGTGAGTTGACGGGGCGCGGATTTCGCGACCGACGAGACATGGTGAGTCGGCGCGGCGCCCCACGCGGTCCCCGGTCCTCCGTTTCGGCTTTCAATCCTTATAAGACCGCGCGGCCGGTACGGAGCGGTAATGGAACTCGGTTCGCGGGACGCGTTCGCCCGGATGGGGACCCTCGGCATCGAGGAGGAGTTCTACATCGTCGATGCCGACGGCCGCCCGACCTCGGGGATTGACGATCTCGTCTACGGTCGCGACCCGCCAGCGGCGGTGCCTGAGGGGTTCGACCACGAGCTGTTCAAATGCACTATCGAGGCGCAGACGAAGCTGATCGAGGACCCGTCGAACGCGGCCGACGCCCTCTCCACGGTGCGCGAGGCGCTCGTCGATCACGCCGCCGCCGACGGCTACCGCATCGCCGCTGCTGGCCTCCACCCGGCCGCGAAGTGGCGGGAGCTCGATCACGCCGAGAAGCCGCGGTATCGGGCGCAGCTGGATCGGATCCAGTATCCGCAACACCGCAACACCACCGCGGGGCTCCACGTCCACGTCGGCGTCGACGACGCGGACAAGGCCGTGTGGATCGCGAACCGGCTTCGGTGGCACGCTCCCGTGCTGCTCGCGCTGTCGGCGAACTCCCCGTTCTGGAACGGCTTTGACACCGGGCTCGCGTCGGCCCGCGCGAAGATCTTCGAGAACCTCCCGAACACGGGAATCCCCTCCGCGTTCGACGACTTCGACGCCTTCCAGCGGTACGAACGCAGGATGGTCGAGCAGGGGTCCATCGACGACCGCGGCGAGCTCTGGTTCGACGTGCGCCCGCACACCGGCCACGGCACGGTCGAGGTGCGCGCGCCGGACGCCCAGCGCGACCCGGAGGTCACCCTCGCGATGGTCGAGTACGTCCACGCCCTCGTCGTCGATTACGCCGAGCGCTACGCGGACGGCGAGTCCCAATCAGCCCTCCGCCGAGAGCTATTAGACGAGAACAAGTGGCGTGCGATCCGTCACGGCCACGACGCGTCGTTCATCACCCGCGACGGCGAGAACACGGTCTCGGTCGGAGAGGTCGTCGCCGACGAGTGCGACCGCCTCGGGATCGACGGGATCCGAGACGTGTACGACCGCGAGAGCGGGACCCAGCGTCAGCGCCGACTCCGCGAGGAGGCCGGCCTCGACGCGCTCTGTGAGGACCTGGTGTTGTCGCCGTAGGCGGAGGGCTCGCCCGGCCCCTCTTCCGTCGGAACCGAAACGACGAGAAACCCTTTTGGGCGCGCGGACCGCAGTTTCAGGTATGACCACGGACGATTCGGCCGACGACCTCGACGGCGACGACGACGACGACGCGTTCGACGTTGCAGACGATCTCGACGCCGACACGGAAATCGACCCCGGCGACGAATCGCCGACGGAACGGACGCGCGAGGAGCTCCGGAAGACCAAAGAACGGCTCGGCGAGAGCGCGGACAAGGCCGTCAAGGGGTTCGACGACAACATCGTCGACCTCCTGTCGTGGCTGCTCGACACCGAGACCCGCGCTCGCATCTACGTCTTCCTCCGCGACAACCCGAACAGCACCAGCGACGAGGTCGCCGACGGCACCGGGCTCTACCCGAGCACGGTCCGCGAGGCGCTCGCGGAGCTCCACGACGAGGACACCGTCGAGCGCGACAAGCGAGAGGCGAGCGGCGCCGGCAACAACCCCTACGAGTACGAGGCGATCGCGCCGAGCGAGCTGGTGCAAGGCGTCGTCGGTGACGTCCAACAGGAGCTCAACGCCGTGTTCAACCTCGACCGACGACTCGGCGGCGAGTCGCCCGACGGAGACGCGGAGCCGGTCCAGATCTCGGTCGACGACGACGAGGGGAAGGGAGTTGAAGTCGACGACGGCGACGACGACAGCGGCGAAAACGGCGGCGAAAACGGCGACGACGACGGCGGCGACGACAGCGACGACGACCGGTAGGCCGCGATCGTCCGCTCCCGGTTCAAGATCCTTTAAGGTCCGCCCGCGCAAGCGTTGGACATGAACGTCGCGCTGGGTGGTACGTTCGATCCCGTTCACGACGGCCACCGGAAGCTGTTCGAACGGGCGTTCGAGCTGGGTGACGTGACCGTCGGGCTCACGTCGGACGAGCTCGCGCCGAAGACCCGACACGTCGAGCGGTACGTCCGCCCGTACGACCGCCGGAAGCGTGACCTCGAAGCCGAACTGGCCGACCTCGCCGACGAACGCGACCGCGAGTTCGACGTCCGCGAGCTGACGGACCCGAGCGGCATCGCCGTCGAGCCCGAGTTCGGCGCGCTGATCGTCTCCCCGGAGACGAGAGAGGGCGGAGAGCAGATCAACGAGATCCGCCGCGAGCGCGGCCACGACCCCCTCGAGCTCGTCGTGGTCGACCACGTGTCGGCCGAGGACGGCGAGCGGATCTCCTCGACGCGGATCGTCGCGGGCGAGATCGACGAACACGGCAACCTCACCCCCGACCGGGAGGGGCGAGGCGCGACCCGCCCGGAATGACGGGGGACAACGACGAGTCCGGACGCCGCACCTCCCTTACCCACGTTGCCCTCGGCGAGACGGGGTTCGAGCGCGCCGCGGTCTGGAGCGCGGTCGGCTTCGCGGTCTCGTACGTCGCCTTCGACGCAGTCGGGATCGCGGCCGACGCCGCGGCGTTACTGGGTGGAGGTGCCGTCCCGGAGACTCTCGCCGCAGCCGTTGCCGGACTCCTCGCAATCTCGACCGCGGTCGGCGTCGTCGCCTTCGCCGCGGTCGGCGGCGGCGTGCTCCCCGCGGTCCTCCTCGCGTACGGCCCCTTCGCGGCAGTCCTCCTGCGGACGACCGGCCCGGAACCCTACAGCATCCCGGTCGTCGACCCCGTCCCCTTCCTCGCCGCGCTGCTCGAAGCCCTCGGTATCGCCGGCGCGGCCGCGGTCGCCGTCGGTGTCGCCGGCTACGCGGTCGGGCGCGTCATCGCCGGAATCGGGAGCAATGAGCGAGACCGCGAGTCGACCCCTCCGGACGAAAGCGCGGACGCGAGCGACTGACCCGACCCGCTACGCCTCGTCGAGCGTTCCATTCAGCACTTTTGCGGCCACGAGGATCGGGTCCCACACCGGCGAGAAGGGCGGGGCGTACGCGAGGTCGAGCCGCTCGACCTCCGGGACCGTCATGTCCGCCTCCAGCGCGGTCGCGAGCGTGTCGATCCGGATCGCCGCGCGGTCGGGACCGACGATGCTCCCGCCGATGAGCCGGTCCGTGTCGCGGTCGGCGACGAGCGTCACGTCGGTCGGCGCCGCGCCGGGATAGTAGCCGGAACGGGAGCCGGCGGTCACCGTCTCGCGGACCGGGTCGAAGCCGGCCTCGCGGGCCGCCTCGTCCTCGACGAGTCCCACTCGGGCGGCCTCCATGTCGAACGCCTTGACGGCCGCGGTGCCCGCGATCTCGCCGACGGGCGAGCGATCGCCGGCGATTGTGGCGCCGATCGCTCGCCCGGCCCGGTTCGCGGTGAGCCCGAGCGGCATCCACGCCTCCTCGCCGGTGACGGCGTGGACCGCGGTCGCGCAGTCGCCCGCGGCGTACACGTCGGGGAGGTTCGTCCGGCCGAACTCGTCCGTGCGGATCGCGCCGCCCTCGCCGGTCTCGATCCCGGTCCCGTCGAGGAGTTCGGTGTTCGGCCGGATCCCGACGCCGACGATCACAAGATCGGCGACGAGTTCGTCTCCGGCGAAGCGCACGCCCTCGATTCGGTCCTCGCCAACGAGGTCCGTGACGGGGGTGTTCGTGTGAACCGTCACGCCGTTCGCTTCCAGATCGGTCTCGACACGCTCGCCGACGGCCTCGCCGAAGTCCGAGAGGAGGTGCCCGGAGCGGTGGAACAGGTGTACGTCGAGTCCCCGCCCGACGAGCGCCTCGGCCATCTCGACGCCGACGTAGCCGCCGCCGACGATCGCCGCCGTCTCGGGGGCGGCCATCGCTGCGTTTCGCTCGACGCGCTCGCGGTCGACCCCGCTCACGTCGGCGCGCTCGGGGTCGTACGCGTCCGGCTCGGCAATGTACGCGTCGATCGCGGCCGCGGTGTCCATGTTGTGAAGGGTGAACGCGCCGTCCAGCCCGCGCACGTCGAAGGGGCCGGTGGCGGCGCGGCCGCCGGTGGCGACGAGGAGGTCGTCGTACGCCTGCTCGAAGGAGTCGCCCTCGGTGGTCTCGACGGCGACGGTCTTCGCGTCCGGGTCGACGGCGACGACCTCGTGGCCGCGCCGGAGGTCGATCCCGCGCTCGTCGACCTCGTCCGGCGACAGCGAGAGGAGGTTCGACATGCGCTCGATACGGCCCTCGATGAAGTACGGCATCCCGCAGTAGGCGTACGAGATCCACTGCCCCATCTCGAAGACGACGACCTCGCGGTCGGGCGCCTCGCGGCGGAACTTGCTGGCCGCGCTCAACCCTGCCGCGTCGGCACCGACGACGACGAACGGATCGCTCATGGACGATTCGACGGCAGGGGGTCGTAAAAAGGCACGCCGGAGGTGCGAGCGGGGCGTCCGTCCCCCCGCGCGCTCGGTGGGTTACGTCTCGTCGGCGGGAGCGTCATCGTCGTCCGCCAGCCGCCCGAGGGTCTCCCGAGCGTTCTCGACGGCGGCCTCCTTCTTCGCCGGGTACGCCTCGACTTTCGCCCGGACGGTGATCCCGGGGCCGAGCCGGACCTCGCCGCGGAACGCGGCCTGCTTGTCGACGCGGAGGAACAGCGCACAGTTGTCGTCGACCCGCTGGTCGAGCTCGTCGATCACGCGGTCGACCTCGTCGAGGCCGGAAAGTCGATCGAGGACGTGACGCATTCCGTCGGCGTTCTCGATCCGAGCCGAGAGCACGACGATCCGGTCGCCGTGGTGGCCGACGTTTTCGACGCGATCCAGCTCGGCGTCCTCGGGAAGGAACGTCCGGAGGGCGTCCGCGACCCGCTTTTCGTCCTCGGTGGCGTACGCGAACGCTCGAAGGTCGACGTAGTGGAACGGGACTTTGGCCATGCGGGTCGGAAAAGGGGGGAGTTACTCCTCGCTCTCGACGGCGTCGAGGTCATCCTCGGGGACGCCGGTCTCCTGACCGTCCTCGAAGCTGATCGTGTAGGTCGCGTCGCCGAACATCGTCTCCATGACCTGCGTGATCGTGCCTGCCTCGCCGTCGTACTCGCTGTGTTTGTCGTGGAGGACGACCTCGTCTTCCTTCTCAAAGCTCATGCCCGAATCTTCCGCTGGCACGCTTAAAAGCGCCCGGATTCGCGGCGGTCGGGAGGCGAAGTCGCCGTCGGAGAGAATGACACGACCGTCCTCGGGGTCGTCACCACGCCGCCAACAGCGCCGCCCCGAGCGATACGGTCAGGGCGACGGCGACGACCACCGAGACGACCGCGCTCTCGAGCGCGAGCGCGATGGCAACGCCGGCGGCGAGCGCGAGGAACGCCGCGATCGCTCCCGGGACGCCGCCACGCTCGATCAGCCGGTCGACCGCGTTCGCCACGCGCTGTGAGGGCGGGACCTCGGGCGGACGCTCCGGGGGCCTCGCGAACGACTCGTCGACGGCGACCGTCTCGGCGACGGGCTCCTCGGGAGCGTCGATGCGGACGTTCACGTACCGAGCGTTGGAGCCGTAGCCGGTGACGATCTTGAGCTTCCCCTGGATCGGCTCAGTCACGTCTCCGACCGAGACGTGGACGTGTCTCGTGGACTCGTCGTCGACGAAGTGGTTCGTCTCGTCGACTGAGACGACCCGATCGAGGTCGTCGTCGAAGTGCAGGTGGACGTGCGTGGACCGCCCCGCGTTCTCGAGCGCGACGGCGAACGGGCCGGTCGCCTCGAACCGGTCCGGCGCCCGGATCGAGTGAACCGCGTCCCCGTTCAGTTCGACGGAGAGTGTCGACACGTTCGAGTCGACGTACTCACACTAAAAAAAGATGCAGTACGGAACGGGGGTGATCAGTGCGGGATAGAAGCAGATGACGCGCTCTACGCCGTCGCCTCCTCGCGCATGTCCGGCGGGAGGAGGTTCGGGATGCCGTCCTCGATCGGGTAGGTCTCGTCGCACTCGGTGCACGTGAGCGTCCCCGCGAGGATCTCCTCGTCGTCCCGCTCGTCGACGTCGAGGTCGAGGTCGGCCTTGTCGAGCGGGCAGCAGACGACGTCCATCAGAGATTCCTTCATATCCCACCGTTCGCGCGGGCCGTTAAAAAAGCGTGCGGGTTAACGAACCGCCGCGAGCAGCAGCCGACAGGGCGTCGCGGGCTGGCGGCGACCGTCGATGACAACGACTTTGCCGGTCCGTCACCCCCGGCGAGGTATGGGGATCCCGTCGGAACGGATCGACCGGCTGTTCGCGCTCGCCCGCGAGGCAGTCGTCGACGACGAGTACGACCGCGCACGGGAGTACGTCGCGCTCGCGCGTCGGATCGCGGAGCGGAACCGCTGTGGCGTCCCCGCCGAGTTCTCCCGGAAGACGTGCGACGACTGCGGCGTCTACCTCCGACCGGGGAAGACGAGCCGCGTCCGGCTCCGGCCCGGGCGGGTCGTCGTCCGCTGTCGCGAGTGCGGGTCGACCGCGCGGTACCCGTTCGACTGACACCGCCGAAGCGTCAGCGTTTATGACTCGCCCCGCGTTCTCGTGACAATGAGCGTCCCCTGTGTCGCGGTCGAGCGCGAGCGCGGCGAGACGGTCCGCGAGCGGCTCGCCGACGCCGACGTCCTCGACGGCGACCACGAGATCGCGGTCGACGGCGACACGATCTACATCCCCGTTACAGACCCCGAAACGGTCCCCGGCGACCTCGAAGCGCCGATCGTCAAGCGCGACGCCGCCGAACGCGACCAACCCCAGACCCCCGCCGCGATCCTCGGCTACGAGCCCTCGCTGGAGCGGCTCGGCGACATCGTCATCATCGACGAGGACGACGACGAGCGCGCCCGCGAGATCGCCGACGCGGTGATGGCCTCGGACGTGCCCTGCGAGACGGTTCTCAACCGGGCCTCCCCGATCGAGGGCGAGCTACGCGTCCGGCGCTGGGACGTACTGGCGGGCGACGACACCGAGACGGTCCACCGCGAGTACGGCCACGAGTTCCTGGTAGACGTGGCCGAGGTGTACTTCTCCCCGCGGCTCGCCACCGAGCGCCACCGCGTGATCGAGCAGGTCAATCCCGGCGAGACGGTCGTCGACATGTTCGCCGGCGTCGGCCCGTATGCCGTCCCGATGGCCGCCCGCGGCGCCGACGTGGTCGCTTGCGATCTCAACGAGCGCGCGGTCGAGTACCTCCGGGAGAACGCCGAACGAAACGGGGTCTCCGACCGCGTGACCGCGATCGCCGGCGACGTGCGAGAGATCGGTGACGACTACGCCGATACCGCCGACCGACTCGTGATGAACCTCCCGCACTCCGCCGACGCGTTCCTCGACACGGCGGTTCGGCTGGCGGGCGACGACTGTGTCGTCCACTACTACGACATCCAACACGAGGACGACCCGTTCGGACCCGGGAAGCGGGCGATTCGTGCGGCCGCCGGCGATGCCTACGATCTGAGCGTCGAAACCGAACGGGTCGTTCGGTCGTACGCGCCACACGAGTACAACATCTGTCTGGACGTCAGGCTGACGCGGGTCTGAGGCACGGTACAACCGGTCCGCGTTCCTCCGTCACCCGCGACGGTCGGGGCTTTGTACCTCGGTAGCCCCTGACAAATCGTGCCGCCGTGGTGTCGCTGGTGTGGCGGTTTTATGCTGCTGTGGCTCGTTACGTGATGTATGAGCGATACAATCGATCCTGAAGAGCGCATCGACGAGACGACGACCTGGCCCGACCTCGCTATCGGGCTCTACGACAGATTGACCGGCCGCAACGCGGAGATCGTCTACGAGTTCGAAGAGATGAGCGTCGACGTCCCGAGCGGCACCGGCGACGACGTCGAACACGCCAACTGGCGGCTCGACGGGACCGTTCGAGTCACGACCCGTGAACGGGACTGACGCGAGGGCACCGCTTTCGGTCGCCACGGAGGACCTGACGCTCAGCGTCGAGGGTATCGACCTCGACGTTCGATCGACGGGCGATCGCCTGTTCGTCGAGGTGGCAACCGTTCGCGACGCCGTCCGGGTCGCTCGGAGCCTGCCGGAAGACACCGACGCCCGGGGCCCAGCCGCGCTGCTGACCGCGACGGACCTCACCACGGAGATACGGGTTCGGGGCCGAACGGTCGCCGTTATCGGCGCCGACGCCCGGCCGGGACCGCTCTCCCGCGAGCTCGGCGTCGCGCCGGCGGAAGTGCGGCTCGTGGGCGCCGTCGGAGCTGCGGTCGGCGGGCTCTCGGCGGCCGCGAGCGCGCCGCGGCGGCTGTTCGAATAACGCGACTGCGGGACGCCCGACGATTACCGCCACTTTTCCGACGTATCTCCCGTCAGCAGTTACTGGCGAGGATGAGGGAACAGCGTGACTGCCGTCTCACCCGGAACCGCCGACGGGTTGGGACGGCTGCGGGCCCGTCACATGACAAGAGTCCACGGCCGCGAGACGGTCGGGGCCAGAGGCGATTTCGCGCTTGGCACGTCAGAGACGTGGATCACACGCCGGCCGTGTTGGATCGCTGATAGGGTGACTGCCGCCGAGTCGCGGTGGGGGTCGCGACCGACGGGACGAGCGACGCCCGGTACGGGCTCCGACCGGGCAGACACCGTCGGGGGAGTCGATCCCCGCCATCGCGGCACACGATCGGCGCGATCACATCTTAATCGATGTTCAAACACCTATATATGCTTTTTCCTTATACTCCTGTGACGATCTTCAATTCTATACGTTGATCCAGACGATAGTAGATATATTTCCAAACAAACGCAACTGCCCATCCGTTTACGATCGACAGACTGGAACCGACCGGCGTCGCGTGATCTCGCAGAGTATGGCGTCGCGGTTTCGGAACCCTTATTTTTCCGTTCGGGAATTGTAGAGTGAGTGCCGGAGTAGCTCAGCTGGCAGAGCGATTCCTTCGTAAGGAATAGGTCGTGGGTTCAAATCCCTCCTCCGGCTTAGAACTGCAAGTTCAAAGCCGGTCAGTGAACTTGGTTGGGATTCTAAACGTCTAGCACCGACTGCAGCCTCGGTGAGCAGGGGTCTTCTCACGTGAATATGCATTGTCTAACACTTTTGCTTAAATATGCACCTTCTTCAACACTTGAGGCCGAGAATGAGAAATCCTGTCGTCACCAGGTTCAGCGTCGGTAGTTGCCGATTATACCAGGCTGGTGTATTTCGAGGTATGAGGCCCGAGGTATCCGACGAACTCTCCGACCGCCACCACCTTCTTCACGATGCCGACCGATTTCCCGCGTATGAACGTGCTCGTCGCCGGTTCACACGGACAAGTCGGCCGACACGCGACCCGCCTCCTCGCCGAGAGCGACCACGCCGTTCGGGGGATGGTTCGCGCGGAGTCGCAGGCGACGGACATCGACGACCTGGGCGCCGAGCCGGTCGTCGCGGATCTGACCGGGGACGTGTCACACGCCGTTGAGGGAATCGACGCGATCATTTTCGCCGCGGGTTCGGCCGGCGAGGACGTGTGGGGCGTCGACCGCGACGGCGCGATCAACCTCATCGACGAGGCCGAAGCGGAGAGCATCGACCGGTTCGTGATGCTCAGCTCGATCGGCGTCGATCGACCCGAGGACGGCCCGGAAGAGATGCACGAGTACCTCCGAGCGAAGGCCGAGGCCGACGAGTACCTCCGCGAAAGCGACCTGACGGACACGATCGTCCGACCCGGGCCGCTGACGGACGAGGACGGCACCGGACGGATCAGAACCGGCACCGACCTCGCCGAAGACGACGCCGAAATCCCCCGCGAGGACGTCTCCCGAACGCTCGTCGCAACGCTCGGAGCCGAGACCACGCGCGGCGAAACGTTCGAGATCGCGGCCGGCGACGAGCCGATCGAGGCGGCGTTACGGGAGTCGCTAGACGAGTAATCGCCTGAATCAGAGAGCGGAGCCCGGACGTCTGGCGCTCTACCAGCGGGTAGCGCACTACGCCAACGGGCCGTCGAGACTCCGCGAGCGGGTCGGTTCCCGGCGTGCAGGCGGCCGAGTACCGGACGGGCCAGCTCGTGTGGGCCGACCGCGCCGCGAGTGACACGGACCGTGGCGAAACGACCGCAGCTCACGTTATTCGCCGTCGATCCGTTCTTTCGCGTCGCGTCTTCAGAGAAACCGATCGTTCATCCATAAAAACTGGCGGATTTGATTATACTCTGTAAATAATATTAGGGCTGACGCTATACCTCTCGGTAACATTTGGCATGATATGCGACCAGAAACAGAGATTCACGGTCGAGAACTGTACGAGTGTTTCAAATGCGGCGCGCGATCTGAGACCGGCAGCAACACCTGCGAGTGCGGCGGCGAGCTTCAACACCTCGGACGGTCGCGGGACCTGTGACGGAGGGCGTCGAGCTCACTCGGCGTCGTTCTCGCTCTCGTTTTTGCCCCCATCCTCGTCCCCGTTCTCGCCCCCGTCCTCACCGCTGTTTTCCGACGAGGCGTCGTAGTCGGGCAGCGAGATGACGTTCTCGCGCCCGAGCCGGAACCCGTCGAGGTCGCCCTCGTCACGGAGCCCCGTCACGACCTGACTCGTCTTGGCAGCGGTCCAGTCGAGCTCCTCGGCGACCCGCTTTTGTTTCATCCGACCGCCGTTCGCCTCGACGAGCCGCAGCACCTGCTCTTCGTTACTCAAGAGGTCGTCGTCGACCGGGGGCGCCGAGCCGACGCCCTCGTCCGCGTCGCTTTCAGTCTCTTCCGAGTCGTCGTCGGATTCACCACCCTCATCAGTGTCGGCTGCGTCGGCCGCAGAGGTGTCGCTGGGGGTGTCCGAGGTGTCGTCGGTCGGCCCGCCAACGGTCGCCCCCGGCGCGTCTGACCGGCGGTCGGAGGCCGAACGCTCCCACGGACGACGCCGGTAGCCGATCACGGCGACGATCGCCACGAGTAGTCCGAGGGCGACGAAGAGGAGCGGCCCAACGCCGCGCCCCTCGGGCTCGATCGTCACACGCGGCTCGCCCTCGGTGAAGTCTTTCGGTCCCTCCCAGACGACCGCGCTGTCGCGGGTCTCCGTCGGCGACGGGGAGACATCGCCGAGCCTGTAGCCGTCCTCCCACGAAACGATGAGCGACGTGGCCTCGTCGAGGAACAGGGCGTCGACCGCGTCGCCGACGACGAGCCGGTCGCCGTCGGTCGCCGCGAAGTTGCGCCACTCGAACCGGTACGTGAGGACGCCGTACGACTGCGGGAGCTCGCGGCGCTCCGCGGTCACCGTGACGTTAGTGACGTTCATCTCGCGGCCCGTGGCGTTTTCAGCGGCGCCCGCGGTCGCGCGCATTCGCTCGGCAAATCGGCCCGTGTACGCGTTCGGGTCCGACTCTACGTCTGCGCGGAGGTCCTCGAAGGCCTGCTCTTCGTCGTCGTTCGCCAGCCGAACGCGGTACTGGGTCACCCAGACCGCGTCGCCGTCGGGTTCGACGGTGGCCTCGATCAAGACGTCGTCGGGGGCGACGTCCATCTGTTCGAACCCGCCGGCCGGGACGCCCGCGCCGCTCTGTGCGGCTCCGGTCGATGCGAGACCGGCGCCGGCAATGAACGCGGCAAGGACGACCAAGAGGACTACCGTTCGCTGCACGGACGGGTAGTTACGAGGCTCGGATAAATCGCTTCCCATCTTCTGAGGTGCAACGGGTCGGATTCGGGCTGTTCGCCGCCTGAGTGCAGACACGCCGACCGCTTTCGGTGACACCGGAGCGCGGCCGAGACAAGAGCGATCTACCGCTCGATGCCGACGACTCGCCGGACGAAGTCGGCACCGTCGGTTAATGGCCCGTCGAGACGCTCTGTAACTCCGTCTGCAGCGTTCACGACGGTTCGGGCTGAGCCGGGACCGTTCCCGTTCCCGGCTCTCGGCCCGTCACCGCTGTCGTCGCGCGGCAGTGTCGCGTTCGCTCCGTCAGAACCGTCTCCTTGGCCACCGTCGTCGCCTGCGTCCGTGGTGTTACCGGCGTCGTCGGCGGGGCCTCCGATCACGTTCGTCGAGCCGCGGGTCGCGTTCGTCGAGCCGCGGGTCGCGTTCGTCGAGTCGCGGGTCGCGTTCATCGAGTCGCCGTCGGTATCCATCCCGGTCGTGTGGTCCGACGGTCCGTCACCGTGGGATCCATCACCTCCTCCCGGGCGGTCAGCTTCCGTCCCGTTGCCGGTATGTGGGCCGGCGCCAGCACCGCCGCCGGTGCCTGCGCCTGCCGGCGGACCACGCCGGTCCGACGCCAGCGGGCCGCCGACATCGTTGCCGGCGACGCCGCGGGCGATAGCTGCGACCTCAGGGCCGCTCGCGTTCCCCGCGCGCTGACGGAGTTCTCCGAGTCGCTCCTCGGTCAGGCCGCGATCGGCTCTGACGGACTCGGGGAGGTCCCCGGCGACGTCGGCGCTCCGATTCGCTTCGCGTTTCACCGCCTCGGCTCGGGCGCTCGTCTCCGCCATCCGCGCGGCGAACGCGCCCTGGCTCAGCTCGCCGGCGTCGCGACGCTCGCGGAGCTCTCGCTGGCGTCGCTCGATCTCGGTCAGCCGGTCTTCAGTCCGGTTCAGCCGCTCTGCGACCAGATCGGCCCGCTGTTCCGGGGTCTCCGTCTGGTTGAGGCCAATCTCAAACGCCCGCGAGTCGACCTCGCCGGAGATCTCGGCCCGCTGGACCCCGATCACGCCGGAGAGGCGCTCTCCGGGGCTGATGTCGGTCTCGTGTACCGTCTCGTTGCCCGCGTCCGTCTCGTTCGTCGCTACTGGGTCGTCCTGTGCGACAGCCGTCCCGATGGGACTGGCCGCGGCGATGCCGGCGACGCCGACCAGTGCGACCGCGACAGCGATGAGCGCGATGCGTCGATTCATTACCTGACGGTACGCGACGTATCCGTATATAAACCGATCTCCGTTAAGCCGGATCAACGCGGATTAAACGGGTGATAGCGTCGGGGGCGGGAGTGAACGGAGAGAACGACCGCGACGGCTCAGTACGACTTCGCGAAGTACGCCGTTCGCTCGGCGTCGTCGTCGCAGATCGCGCAGGTCTCGTCGTGGTCGCCGTCGGCGAGGGGGTCATCCTCTTCGAACGGGACCATCACGATCTCGGCCGCCATCGGCTCCTTGATCGGCTCCTCGCATTCCTCGTCACCGCACCACGGGGTCTTCACGTAGCCGCCGTGCTGGCCGAGCGTGCCGAGAATGTCGGCGCGGTCGTCGGCCTCGCGGACCTCGCCGTCGAGGGTCTCCTCGGCCGCGGCGTACAGCTTCGCGTAGATCTCGTCGAAGTGGTCGCGGACCGTCTCGACGACCTCGTCGCGCCCTTCGACGACACTCTCGCCGTCGGGACGGTGAACGAGGGTGAGTTCGTCGTCCTCGACCTCGTGAGGCCCGATCTCGACCCGGAGAGGCACGCCGTTGAGCTCGTGTTCGTTGAACTTGAAGCCGGGATTTCGCTCGTCGCGGTCGTCGAGTTCGACTCGGATCCCCGCGTCGTCGAGGTCGTCGACGACGCCCTCGGCGTAGTCGAGTACCTCATCTTTCGTGTCCTCCTGCCAGATGGGGACGACGACGACCTGCTCGGGGGCGACGCCGGGCGGGAGCACGAGCCCCTGCTCGTCGGAGTGGGTCATAATCAACGCGCCGAGCGCGCGCCACGAGAGCCCCCACGAGGTGGTGTGTGCGAGCCGCTCTTCCTCGTCCGCGTCGGAGAACGTGATGTCGAACGCCCGGGCGAACGACTGACCGAGATGGTGAGAGGTGCCCGCCTGGACCGACTTGCCATCGGGCATTAGCGCCTCGACGGTCGTGGTCGTCTCCGCGCCCGGGAACGTGTCGTGGTCGGGCTTTTGGCCTTTTAAGACGGGCATCGCCAGCAGGTCCTCGTAGACGGACGCGTACTGGTCGAGCCGCGTCATCGTCTCGTCCCACGCGCCCTCGCTCGTCGCGTGCGCGGTGTGCCCCTCCTGCCAGAGGAACTCCTTCGTGCGGAAGAACGGCTTCGTCTCCGTCGCCTCCCAGCGCACGACCGAACACCACTGGTTCACGCGCAGCGGGAGGTCGCGGTGGCTCCGCACCCACTGGCTGATGTACGGCGTGATGATCGACTCGGAGGTGGGTCGGACCGCGAGCCGTTCTTCGAGCTCCTTGTTGCCCGCCTCGGTCACCCACGCGACCTCGGGATCGAACCCGTCGACGATGTCCTTCTCGCGTTCGAGGTACGACTCGGGGATGAAGAGGGGGAAATACGCATTCTGGACGTCGGTATCCTTGAACTTCGCGTCGAGGAATCCCTGCAGGCGCTCCCACACGGCGTACGCGCGCGGTCGGGTGACGATGAACCCGCTCATCCCCTCGGGACCGTAGTCCGCTAGCCCCGCTTTCTGTACGACCTCGGCGTACCACTCGCCGGTGTTGTGTGACTTTGACTCGGTGATGCCGAGTTCTTGGTCGTCGTCGCTCATTGTCCAGTGAAGCGTTAGTCGCGGGCTTAAAACGTCCGAAGCCGCACGGACGCTTCCGACTGGGTCGAGCGCGAGCGTCGACGCCATCGGCCGGAACGGCCTTGTTTCAGATAGTCGGAACGCAGAGAAACGTTAACCCCGTCCGGACGCCTACGCCCGGTATGGACCTGACGGGGCTGCGTCGGCACACGCCTGAGGAGGTGACGCTGACGCGCCGCGAGGCGGCCGTGCTGGCGCCCGTCATCGAGCGAGGCGGCGAGGCCCACCTGCTGTTCACCAAACGCGCGGCCCACCTCGGCGAACACCCCGGACAGATGAGCTTCCCCGGCGGCGGCCGCGAGCCGATCGACCGGACCCTGACCGATACCGCGCTCCGCGAGGCCGACGAAGAGGTCGGGATGCGCCCGAACGAGGTCGACGTCCTCGGTCGACTCGACGACACGCAGACGGCCTCCGCGTACCGGGTTCGGCCGTTCGTCGGCGTCGCACCCGACCGTGAGTACGTCCCCGACGAGTCCGAGGTCGCGGAGGTGGCCGTGCTCCCCGTCAGCGGACTGAGGGACCTCGCGAACTACGAGTCGGAGCGTCGGGTCGGCCACCCGGAGTACGGCGACCACCGGGTCCACTTCTTCCACGTCGAGGGCTACACCGTCTGGGGCGTGACAGGCCGGATGGTCGTACAGCTGCTGGAGCGGACGACCGACTGGTGCGCGCCGGAGGAAGTCGATCGGGTGGTCGGGGCCAACGCCGAACTGCCTATTTAAGCGGGTTTCGGCGCGGTGACCGCTTTTGCGGACCTCGGCGTTCGCCTATAAATGGCTGACGCACTCACTCCGCGGGTTCGACTTCCAGCCGCAGCGTCAGCTTCGCTCCCTCTCCAAGCGCGGCCACGAGATCTCGGTCGAGGTCCGCGGCGGCCCCGTCGCCGCCGACGAAGATCGTCCGCTCGTCGTCGGTGTACTCGCTGGTCCGGCCGACCATCGATCGGTCGTCGAGGAGCGCGAGGTCGGGGTCGCCACGGCCGACAATCTCGTGAACGTGAGCGGGGTCGTCGATGTCGACCGCGTCCGCGTCCGGCTCGGCGACCGCGAACGTCGCCGTGATCGCCGCGCCTGCATCTTGACACGCCTCGCGGAACGCGGCGGAGAAGTCGCGGGGCCCGCGGTCGGCCTCGACACCGACGATGCAGTCCCCGGCAGGCGTGAGCCAGTCGTCGGTCGTGAGCTCGACGGTGCTCGCGTGTTCTGCGGTGACGTGCTCGTGCCCGACGGCGTGGACGACCTCGACGAGGGCGTCGTCGCCGACATCGTCGAGGCTGCTCTCGGTATCGCTCATGGGAATCCGGTCCGCGACGCCTCGACAAGTGCCCGTCGCTTCACACGTCGGCGCCCTCGGCCAGGACGGGGATCAACCGGGCTGGGTTCTTCGCGAACACGCGACGCATCAGGTCCTCGGAGACGTCGAGGGTGAGCACCTCCATCACGCCGACGTTGGGGTGCACGTTGGGTGCCCCGGAGCCGAAGAGGACGCGGTCGGGGTGTTCCAGGATACCGCGTTCGAGTACCTCGCGGTACCGCACGGCGCTCGTCTCGACGTACAGCCGATCGTACTCGTCCAACAGGTCGAGCGTCTCGTTCATCAGATCGGCGTCGAGGGGGTACCCGCCGAAGCTGGCGAGCACGATCGGCACGTCGTAGCCGAGCAGTTCGCGCTCGACCGCCTCCGGGGGAAACGCCTTGCCGGCGTGGACGATCACGGGGAGGTCTGCGGCCTCCAGCCGGGTGAGCACGTCCTCGTTCGGGAGACCGTCAGCGTGCGGGACGAGGGTGAAGCCGTGGAACCGGTCGTCGTAGGAGTACTGCTCGACGTCATCGGGGCGGGCGTGGTGGTCATCGCGTTCGGCGCGGAGGTTTTTGACCGTAGAGAGGGGACCGTTCCCCGGATCGCGGGGGCCGTTGAGCCGGGCGAACGCGACGAACGGGCGGTCGATCGAGAGTCTCGCGACCGCGTTGTTCGCACGGAGGTAACTCCGTCCCGTCGCGCGCTGTCCCGGGCTCGCGACCGCGCGGACGACGCCGGCCTGTAGCATCTCTCGTTCCAGCCGCTCGGGGGAGATGTCCCGCCCGTGCGTCGCGACCGACGACTCGTCGGGGTCGAGCGTCGCGCGAGTGTCGACGATCCGGAAGTCGTGTTCGAGCCCGAGCATAGCGCTGTCTACCACCCCGTCTCGGGCGATCCGCATGTGCCTGTCGGTCGTCCTCGTCTCGCGCGGTCGGTCGGGCCTTCGCTCACCGCCCTCACGGCCCCGCGGTCGAGACGATCTTCACCACGTCGCCCTCCGAGAGCTCGTGACTCTCACCGATCCGACGCGAGGACCGCGCGTCGACCGCGTGGAGGTACCCCTCGCCGATGTCGGTGTGGACCGCGTACGCCAGGTCCGGGGGAGTCGCTCCCGGGGAGAGAAGAAACGCGTCCGGGAGGACGTTCCCGGTCCCGTCCGTCCACTTCGAGGCGTCCTGCACAGGATACACCGTGATCCGGTCGAGCAGGTCGTACACCGCCGCGTTCAGCGCGGTCTGGACCCCCGTCCCGCCGTGTTCGTCCATCGCGCCACGGATGGCCTCTAATCCCTCCCGTTGGCCCTCCGAGACGTCGCCGACCACGTCGAACGTCTCGTCGCCCGGGTCGTAGTCGACGATCCCGGCCTCAGCGGCGCGGCGGAGACCGAGCTCCCCGTCAGCGGTCGCCGGAATCACCGGCTTGTCCGTCCCCTCGCGGAGCCGGTCGATCGCGCCTTCGGGCGCGGCGTCGACCTTGTTAGCGACGACGACGATCGGCTTGGTCCGGCGGCGGATCGCCCGCGCGAGCGCCTCGCGGTCGTCGCCGGTCCAGACCTTCGGATCGTCGGGGTACTCCAACTCGCGGAGGACCGCCGTCACGTCGTGTTCGGTCGCGCCGAACCCGGTCAGCAGGTCGGTGACCGCAGCCTCCAGGTCGAAGTCGGGCGAGCGCGACTGCCGCTCGACGCCCTCCCAGTTGCGGTCGACGATCCCCGCGAGCCACAGGTCCATCTCCTCCTCGATGAAATCCACGTCGTCGAGCGGGTCGTGTGCGCCCACCTCGACCGGCTCGCCCTCCGCGTTCGTCGCGCCCGAGGCGTCGACGACGTTTAACACCACGTCCGCGTTCGTCAGTTCGTCGAGGAACTGGTTACCGAGCCCCTTCCCCTCGTGGGCGCCCGGGACCAACCCCGCCACGTCGAGGAGTTCGACCGGGACGTATCGCTTGCCCTCGTGGCAGTTCTCGTTGCCACACCGCTCGTCGCGAGCGAGGCAGGGACACTCCGTACGGACGTGTGTCACCCCCCGGTTGGCGTCGATCGTCGTGAACGGGTAGTTGGCCACGTCGACGTCGGCCATCGTGGCAGCGGTATAAAAGGTGGACTTGCCGGCGTTCGGCTTGCCCGCGAGCGCGACCGTGATCATACGCGAGGGTCACACCCCGCCGAAAAGCGCCTTTCGGTCGGACTCGGTGAGGGAACGGACCGACGGCCACAGCGGATCCACTATCCACATCCAGTCGCAGCGGCGCGCGCCTCCGAGCGGCCGTTTAAAAACGGCCGCGAGGAGCGCGTGCGAGGGACGCGGCGAGCGCTGATAAGCGCGAGCCGCGAGGCTGGGGAGGTGTGAGGCTGCGGTTGCGGGACGGGCGGGACTCAAAGGGGCAGCCGTGGGGCCGGCGTAGGGGACGCAAGCACCGCAGGGAGCGAGCATCGCGAGCGACTGAGGAGCGCAGCGAGCGACTGAGGAGCGCAGCGAGCGTACGCCGGCCCCACGGCTGGGGCTTTGGCGGTGTTCTCCGCGGAGTCACCGATAACCACTTATAAGCGAGCGGCTGGGGCTTTAGCGGTGTTCACCGTCGATCCACTGCCAGCAACCACTTATGAGCGAGTCGCTGGGAGCCTGATAGCAGCGACGACCGATCTGCCACCATCCGTTTAAAAAATCACTTCCGAGCGACGATTCGGAGCACGTCCTCGTCGGCCAGTTCGTGGCCCTTCCCGACCTGCTGGTCGTCGTGTTTTGCGCTCGCCCCGGACACGCGCGCGAACTTGAACCGCTCCTCGAACTCGCCGCCGATCTTCGTGCAGGCGTCGCCGACCGTGTCGCCCTCGAAGAGGATGAGCGGCTCCTCGTAGTCGACGCCGCGACCCGGCTTGTCCATATAAATGCGGATGACCCCTAGCTCCGCCCAGAGCCGCTCTCTGAGGCCGTCGAGCCCGAGCTCCTCCTCGGCGGAGATGAAGAGTACGTCGTCGGGGTCGAGGTCGCGCTCGCGGAGCTCCTCCTTGACGGTCGGGAGGTAGCTCTTGTCGATGAGGTCCGCCTTGTTCACGGTGACCATCGAGGGGAGGTACTCGCGGTTGTCCATCACGGCGTCGACCAACTCGTCGATGGTGAGATCGTGTGGGATCGTCACCTTCGCGTTGACGTAGCCGTACTCGCGGAGGACCTGCTTGATCGTCTCCTCGCCGAGACTCACCTCGTCGCTCATCGTCACGCCGAGCCCGTCTTTGTGGGTCTTCCGGATGTTGATGTTGGGCGGATCGGTGTCGAGCCGGATGTTGGTGTTGTACAGCTCCTCGCGGAGGCGGTCGTACTGCTCGATCTCGAAGACGGAGAGCATGAACACGACCAAGTCGGCGGTCCGAACCACGGAGAGCACCTCCTTTCCGCCCCCGCGACCGCCCGCGGCGCCCTCGATCAGTCCCGGCACGTCGAGGATCTGGATGTTCGCACCGCGGTACTGCAGCATGCCGGGGTTGACATCGAGCGTCGTGAACTCGTAGGAGCCCACCTCGCTGTCGGCGTTGGTGAGGGCGTTGATGAGGGTGGACTTCCCCACGCTCGGGAACCCGACGAGCGCGACCGTGGCGTCCCCGTGCTTCTCGACGGCGTACCCGTGGCCGCCGCCGGCGGAGGACTGGTTCTCCAGCTTCTCCTTTTTCTCCGCGAGCTTCGCCTTCAGCCGCCCGATGTGGGCCTCGGTGGCCTTGTTGTAGGGCGTGTTGGCGATCTCCTCGCGGAGGTCCTCAATCTCCTCTTCCAGTCCCATTGGCGTACAGTCGGCCGCTCGTCTCGTTAAAGGTGTTCCTTCCGCGTCGGAGCCGACGCATCCGTTTCGCGATCCGATCGTCCACGGACGCGACGACCGCTCGGAGCGCGGAAGCGGTACGACTTGACCGGGAACGCCGAGTTCGATTCGGCAATCTTTCGACACGATTATGACGGGCTACAGCGATGATCGATACGTCGAATGCCCGATCCGTCGAGCCTCCGTGACAGCACACAGATCGTCCTCCCGCGTTGCGCGCTCGACGGGCTGCGGGACGGCGTCTGCGAACGATTCACCGTGACGGTGGTCGAGGGAGACGATCACTACCGGATCATCGGGAGCCCCGTGGAGATCAAGGCGGCAAGCGACTTCCTCGCCCGGAACGGCGTCGCAGTCGCCTGATCGAGACATCGCGGAGGGCCTCAGGGCGTATCGGTCTCGCGAAACGAATTCTCACGAAGCGATTGCTCTCACGGAGCGGTTGCTCTCACAAAAAAGCGGTACACCCTCGGGCGGAGATGGTTGCCGAATGAAGCGGGGTCTGTTGGCCCGCCCGCTCGATCGAGTTATCCGATAACGCCGATGAGCAGCTGGGTCACGATGAGCACGAGGAACACGAGTCCGGACGCAAACGTGCCGGCCGCGACGCCGTGGGCGTTGCCGAGTCCCCGTCCCCGCGCACCGAAGTAGGCACCGAGGAAGACGAAGCCGGTTACCAGCAGCCCGACCGCGACGTACACGGCCGTGAGGAGACTCCCGGAGAGCCCCTCCGGCAGACCGAAGCTGCCGACCGCGAGGAGCGAGACCGCGCCGATGCCGACTGTAATGGCGACGAAGGCGATCGCCCAGACGGCCGGTTTCCGGACGATATCGCCGAGTGTCTCGGTTATCGCGTCGTACCTGCTGACCGATCCGGTGCCGGGGGCGGTGCGCTTCGCACCGACCTGCGCGATCGCGACGAAGGTCGCCACGACGAGCAGTCCCATCAGTACCGTGCTCAAGAGCGTGAGAGAGACCATTGTGAGTTCGTTGTTAGCAGGTCCGTTGCCGCGTACAAATAGCCTTCGTATATTTCGCCGATCAGATTCGTCCGTTCTGGTGATCGGGCCCGCGCTGTTCCGTCGTAGACCGTTGCGAGCGACGGGTCCCGCCTCGGAAGACCGGCTCGTTCCGACTCCCGAATATTAGTTCTCGCTTGCCTACATGTGACTAAGGCGAGTGCTTCGAGGCATAATTCCGAGGTGATTCACACAAGAGCTAAGTGCGCCTTCGCCAAGGGGAGTACAAGAGCAGTGAAACGAATATGTTAGACACACTTATCCTGCAACAAGGGAGCGGCTGGCGCGCGCAGGCGGAGGTCTTCGACGAGATCTTCTTCGTGTTCCTCGCGTTGGGAACCCTCGTCGGCACCATCGTCGTCGCGTACACGCTGTGGAACGTGTACAAGTACCGCGACGACGGGAGCGAACCGAAGGAAGACTTCGACGCGCCGGTAGTCGGCGAGCTCCCGACGGGACAGGGCGGTCCGAAAGCAAAGAAGCTCTTCCTGTCGTTCGGGTTGAGCGCGATCGTCGTGATCAGTCTCGTCGTGTACGCGTACGGGATCCTCCTCTACGTCGAGGACGGTCCGGACAGCGACGGAGACAACATCGAGATCCTCGTCGAGGGGTACCAGTACGGCTGGGACTACACGTACTCGAACGGTCACACCGAGACCCGTGAGATGATCGTTCCCGCCGACACTCGGATCGACCTCACGGTGACATCACGGGACGTCTGGCACAATTTCGGCTCGTCGGATTTACGGATAAAGTCCGACGCCATCCCCGGAGACACCAACACCAACTGGTTCTCCGTGAGTTCCGAGAAAGTCCAAGCGCAGGGTGGCGAAGCGACGTTCAGGGTCGAGTGCTTCGAGCTCTGCGGTGCCGGGCACTCCGCGATGGAGAGCAAGATAACCGTTATCCCGCAGGACGAGTGGGAGACGTGGTACGAGGGGACAGAAGGTGAGAACGCGTCCAACGTCGAGGGCGCGACCACGGTCAACAACGCGGTCGCCGGAGGTGTGGCCGCATGAGCGAACTTCCGCCGACGACGTCCGTCAAGCGCTGGTTCGTCACCACGAATCACAAGGACATCGGAATCCTGTACACCATCACCGCGCTGTTCTTCCTGCTGTTCGGCGGCGTGCTGGCCCTGCTCATCCGCATGCAGCTGTGGGACCCGACGAGTCAGATCCTCTCCGGGCTGGCGTACAACGAGGCCGTCACCGCCCACGGGCTGATCATGGTGTTCTGGTTCCTCTCGCCGTTCGGATTCGGGTTCGCGAACTACTTCGTGCCGCTGCAGATCGGCGCCGACGACCTCGCGTTCCCCCGCCTGAACGCGTTATCGTACTGGATGTACCTGCTCTCGGGGATGCTCCTGGGGATCAGCTTCTTCCAGGGTGGAACCCTCAGCGCCGGGTGGACGATGTACGCTCCGCTCAACATCCCGATGTACACACCGAGCATCGGGTCGACCGGGGCGGTGCTCGCGCTCGCGATGTTCACCATCGGTATCACGGCGTCGACGGTGAACTTCCTCACGTCCATCCATCACTCCAGAGCCGAGGGGATGGGGATCATGGACATGCCGATGTTCACCTGGTCGATCCTCGCGACGGCGTGGATGATGTTGTTCGCGTTCGCTGCGCTGCTCGCCGTCGGACTCATCCTCGCGTCCGACCGCGTGCTCGGGAGCGTCTACTTCTCGGCCACCGAGGGCGGCTCCCTGCTGTGGGGCCACCTCTTCTGGTTCTTCGGCCACCCGGAGGTGTACATCGTCTTCTTCCCGGCGCTCGGTGTGATGTTGGAGCTGTTCCAGACGTTCTCCGGGCGGCGCCTTGTCGGCCGAAAGTGGGTGATTATCGCCATCTGTCTGATCTCGGTGCAGTCGTTCCTCGTGTGGATGCACCACATGTTCCTGACGACGATCAACCTGGAGATCAAGACGCTGATGATGGCGACCACCATCGGAATTTCGTTGCCCTTCGACCTGATCGTGTTCTCGCTGATCTACACGCTGATGAAGGGGCGGATCCAGTTCACGACGCCGTTCCTCTTCGCGTTCGGGGCGCTGCTGTTGTTCATCCTCGGCGGCATCACCGGGGTGTTCCTCGGTGCGATCGTGCTCGACTACGAGTTCCGCGGCACCTACTTCGTGGTCGCGCACTTCCACTACGTCATGTTCGGCGGCGCGACGGCGCTGTTCGGCGGGGCCTACTACTGGTTCCCGAAGGTGACCGGGAAGATGTACGACGAGCTGCTCGGGAAGATCCACTTCGCCGTCTTCTTCGTCAGCTTCAACATGGTGTACTTCTCGATGTTCCTCGGCTGGGAGACCCCCCGCCGCGTGTTCGAATACAACCCCGAGTTCCAGATATTCCACCAGTTCGGGACGATCGGCGCGTTCATCCTCGGGTTTTCATTCTTCATCATGTTCTACAACTTCGCGAAGTCCTACGTCTCCGGCGAGCCCGCCGGCGACAACCCGTGGGACTACTCGCGGACCGCGGAGTGGGCGATCTCCTCGCCGCCGCCGCTTGAGAACTGGCCGAACCGCCCCTCGTACGCCTCCGGCAAGCTGGAGTTCGTGAAAGACTACGTGCCGGACGGCGGCCCGGCAGTCAGAGCCGACGGCGACGGCAACGCCGCGACCGACGGCGGTGACACGCACGAAGAGCACATCTCGAAGTACCCGTACTGGGACAAACACCCGAGCCACGCGAGCATCTGGCCGTTCGCCATCTCGCTGGCGCTCGGGACGATGCTGCTCGGCCTCTCCGGGTTCAACGAGTCGCTGTCGTTCGCAATCGGCGAGACGCTCGCGACGACGACGCTCACGGTTGCCAATCCCGTGTACCCGATACTCGTCGTCGTCGGGATGATCGGAGTGGTCTGGTCCGGCGTGAAGTGGGGGCTCGAAGACTTCTACGCGCCGCCCAGCGAGTTCGCCGAACGATGGCCCTTCGAGGGCGTCGAGAAGGTGAAGCTGGGGATGTGGTTCTTCCTCGCGTCGGACGTGATCGTCTTCGGCGCGTTCCTCTCCGCGGCCATCTTCGTCCGGTACAACGCCGGCTGGATGACGTGGGGGCCGCTGACGGAGTCGCTACCGGGACTCATCAACACGTTCGTGCTGATCACCTCGTCGTTCACCGTGATCTTGGCGCTGGTGGCCGCTCACCGAAAGAGTCGCCAGGGGGTACTCGCCTCGCTCGGCGCGACGATCGGGCTCGGCTTCACCTTCCTCGCGATCAAGCTGTGGGAGTGGCACCACGAGGTGTTCGACGTGGGCGTTACCCTCTCACAGAACCCGCACGGTGACCCGATTCAAGCGTCGATCTACTACGTGACGACGGGGCTCCACGGAGTCCACGTGGTCATCGGTCTCCTGATCGCCATCTTCCTGTTCGTTCGGACGTACCAGGGGCACTACCTGGACGACGAGCGGCCGATCGAGTACTTCGGCCTCTACTGGCACTTCGTGGACATCGTCTGGGTGTTCATCTTCCCGCTGTTCTACCTCTTCTGAGGAGGCAGCGGGCGCCCCAACGCCGCCGTCGATACCGATTCGTCCTCACTCCTCGAGCGGTTCGGCACACCACTGACA
This sequence comes from Halorubrum shenae, assembly GCF_051194165.1. NCBI lineage: Archaea > Methanobacteriati > Methanobacteriota > Halobacteria > Halobacteriales > Haloferacaceae > Halorubrum > Halorubrum shenae. The sequence goes on from NZ_JBLZNI010000002.1 coordinate 50,407, forward strand.
GAAGTCCAGCGCCGCGTCCGTCTCACGGCCGCAGTGCGGACACGAGACGCGGTCGGCGACTGAGCCGTCGACCGATTCGGACGATCCGGTCTCGACATCGCTCCCGGACGTGGTTTCGGCGGTCTCGACGGGGTCACTTCGGGTTTCTCCCCGATCGTCGGACGGTTGTGACGCCTGCGCTGCGGTTTCAGTCGCCGACGACAAACTCCGCTCGTGGGCTCGGTTGTTTCTGACGGCGAGGACGTACGCGTCGACGACGCTGGCAGCCACGGCGACGAGTGCCGGAGCGATGTCGACGACCGGTGGGCGGGTACCACCCAGTATCCCGTCAACCGCCGCGTCGGGAACGACGAACACGAGCGTCGCCGTGATCACCGCGTACCATCCGAAGGCTCGCGCCCACCGACGGAGGTAGGCGTGGCCGAGTCCGGACACGGCAAGCGCCAGCGCGGCCGCGAGCCACGGCCGTCGTCGACTGGTCTCGGAATCGCTCATGCCGTGGGCAACGAACGCGAGCGCCGAGAAACTACCCCTTCCTCGGAGCGTTTATGTGGCCGAGACGCCGAGCGGGAGTATGTTCGGCGTGCCGACCGGAGAATTCCTGATTGGAGTCGGCTTCGCGATTGCCGGGGTCGGGACCTGGTTCGTCGGGCTCGGCATCGCGTACCTCCTGTACCGGTACTGGCGCGGTGACGGGCCTCGCGCTGACGGGGTGGATAGTCCCGACAGTGCCGATGGTGACGAGTCTGAGACCGAGAACTGACCGCCCGTTCCGGTTCGGCCACGCTTTTGGGGCCGGTTCCCGGATGACGAGTATGACCGACACGGCTCTCGTCATCGGTGGCACCCGATTTATCGGCCGACACACCGTCTCCGACCTGCTCGCGAACGACTACGAGGTCGGAATGTTGAACCGAGGCTCCCACGAGAACCCCTTTTCGGACGACGATCGGGTGACCCACGTCGAGGGCGACCGGAAGAACGAACGGGACCTCCAGACTGCGAAACTCTCGATCGAACCCGATATCGTGATCGACTGCGTCGCCTATCAGCCGAGCGACGTGGAGACGGCCACGGACGTGTTCGCTGACGTCGATGGATACGTGTACGTTTCTTCGGGCGACAGCTACGCCGCCGAGGAGATTCCCAAACGCGAGGGCGAGACGCCGCTTCGACCCTGCACGCCCGAGCAGGCCACCGACGATGGGGCAGAGACCTACGGGAACCGGAAGGCCGAGGGCGACCGCGCCGTCTTCGCGGCCGCCGAGGAAGGAGTTCGAGCGATGGCGGTTCGCCCCTGTATCGTCTACGGACCGTACGACTACACGGAGCGGCTCGACTACTGGATCGACCGCGTACTCGCTCACGACCGCGTCGTGGTCCCCGGCGACGGACAGAACCTGTGGCACCGCACGTACGTCGAAGACGCGGCGAGTGCGCTCCGTATCGTCGCCGAGCGCGGCGAGGCGGGGCGGGCGTACAACGTGGGCGACCGCCGGGCGCTCACCCTCGAAGAGACCCTGGAGGTGATCGCCGACGCGGCCGGAACCGACTGCGAGGCCGTCACGGCGAGCGCCGACGCGCTGGCGGCCGGCGGCCTCGAACCGGACGACTTCGTGTTGTATCGGGAGTACCCGCACTTACTCGACACGTGCGCGCTCGCCGACCTCGGGTGGGAGTCGACACCCGTCGACGAGGCGATGGTGCGGACCGTCGCCGAACATCGGGACGCCGACCGCGACGGAAGCGAGTGGGACCCGGGTCGGGCGGCCGAGGAGCGCGTAGTTGGAGTCAAAGAGACCCTATAGACCGCTGCGCGCGACTCAGTACGCCGCGTCCCACCGGGTCGGCTTGCGTCGGTTCCCACAGTCGCGGCACTCCATCCGGTCCATCGTGTCGATAGCGACGTTCGTTCCCTCGCAGTTCCCGCAGAGGAAGCCGTACCGCTGCGTCAGGTTTTCGTCGGCGTACGCGACGTAAAAGGGCGCGTGAGAGCCCCGATCGCTCTCGTCGAAGGCGACGTGGACGGTCTCGCCGTCGTCCGTCTCGTAGATGCCCTCCGAGATACCGGTCAGTCGTCCGGTCTGCTTCCGATACTCCCGCTCGTCGAATATCTCGTCGCCGATTTCGACCGAGCGCTCGCCGTCGAGCTCGTATCCCTCGCGGTCGTAGAAGGCAGAGCCGGCCTCGTTGTCGATCAGAACACGCGCCTCGATGCGGTCGACATCGGCCGCGCGGAGCTCCGACTCCACCCGCTCTAAGAGCGCCGATCCGATCCCCGACTCTCGGTGGTCCGGGTGAACGTGCAGCCAGTCGATCTCGCCGACGCGCTCGCGCCGACCGACGACGTAGCTCTCGGCGAAGCCGACGACGGCCTCGTCGACGACGGCGACCGGAAAGACCGTGTCGTCGTCACCGATGTCCGCGCCGAGTTCGTCAGGGTCGTACCACTCGTCGACGGCCTCCGAAAGCAACGCCTCGTCGACAGCGTGACCGTAGGAAGCGAGCAGCGATTGGCGCGCGATCGTCCGGATCGTGTCGATGTCGTCGAGCGTGGCGGATCGAAGTTCCATAGCGGATTATTCACCCGTGGCTACAAAAAACACGCAGACGAAACGCGTCTGCGACGGAGAGAGCAGAGAAAGCGGAAGCAAAAACGGAACGCGAGTAGAGGGCGTCGCAGAGCAGCTACGAGATGGAGTACGTCGCGGCGGCCATCAGGAGCATGGTGAGCGCGAGCGCGAGCGACATCACGTAGGTGAGCGAGCGGTTCTCCCACCGGAGGTGCTGGAAGTAGGCGACGATGAGCAGCGTCTTGACCGTCGCGATCACCAGCGTGCCGCCGAGCGCCTGAGCGTACGTGAAGTTGAGGAACTCGGCCTCGAAAAGAACGAAGTTTAGCGTCGCCGCGACGAGGAGCGCGACGTATATCGCCGAGTACAGTTTGAGCGAGTCGTGCGACATTGCTTGCCACTTCCTTCGTCCGTACGCTTAAAGAATTAACCATCCGGGGGGCGTGATGTGTCCGAGCAGACTGCAGACGCGCTGACCGAGCCGACCGCAGATCCCGAAACCCCTATCTGCGCGACGGACCCACCTCACACCGGTCGCAGTCGCCGACCGATGTCACCGTGGATCCGCTCGAACCAACGGACGATCTACTCGAATCGCTGTACGTCGTCAACAAGGCCGCCAAGCAGTTCGCCGACGAGGCGACCGCAGCCTACGAGCGCGGCGATCTCACCGAAAGCAACGTTCGGTCGGCTCGCAAGGACGCGCTGTATCGGACGAAGACGGCCGTCCTCTCCCGGGTCGTCGCTCACGACCCGTCCCGCGTCTCGGGGGAGTATCACGCGATCAACGGCGACGTGTGGCTCTTTCTGTCCGTCGACGGGTGGCAGTTCCACCAGCCGGCGTACGCGATCGGGAGCGAGCTCGCGGACGCGATCGATATCGCGAACTCCCGGTCGGACCCCCTTGACGCGCCGTACGTCCGGGACTCGACGGTCGAACGCTCCGACCGCACGCTCGAGGAATCGCTCTCCCGGCTGGCCGACGCCGGCGTCAACGCGAACGACCACCTCGCGCGTCCGACGGTCACGAGCGAACACGACCGGATCGTCGACGTGCGGTGGTCGTTCCTCCCGTAGTTATCGAGTCTGCGGGCGTGTTCGCTATCGTGGCGAGCGAGCGCGATGCGAATCGCTCAGCAGGTGATAATAACGAACCGCAGTCAGTGGTTCGAGTTAGGCGTCGACGACTTCGATGGCGCCGAGCATCCCGACCGCTTGGTGAGGAGTGCAGTAGTAGAGCTGAATCCCCGCGTTATCGAACGACTGCTCGAAGGTGTACCCTTCCTCGTCGACGGAGTCGCCGCTGTTGAAGTCCGACTCGGAGTTCTCGGTGGAAGCGACGTTGTGCGCGCCGCCCTCACCGGTCCACTCCCAGACGACGGTCGTACTGGAGTCGATCCGAATCGCCGCCGGATCGAACGCCAGCCCGTCACTGCCGGCGCCGACCGACACCGTGACCTCGCCTTGGCCGGTGTAATCCATGATCATTCCGTCGTACATCCGGGCATCGGTGAGGTACTCATCGATTTCGGTCGGAACGTCGTCCGCCGCCGACCCGCCGCCGTCAGACCCGTCGCCGCCGTCGCCGCCGTCCCCACCGCCGGAACAGCCGGCAAGCGTTCCGAGGGTCAGCGCGGCTCCGGTTCCGGCGACGTACCGCCGTCTAGACAGATTATCAGACATCATCGTTTAGTACGGGTTCGAGCCTTACAAACCCCTTGATGTGACTCGAATGATGAGAACACGCTTCGACCGGCAGGGCCGGGTCGGGTCCCGCCGTCGGCGACTTTATTCGCGGCCGTCCCCGTGGTCGAGCCATGCGAGAAGACGAGTTGGCGACGCGCGTGGTCGACCACTACACGGCAGTCCACGGCGAGCCCGAGATCCGGTTGGAGGAGCCGTACGACGCCGACGGTCGCCGCGGTGTCGTCGACGTGTACGTCCGCGTTCGCGCACCGGAACGCGTCGATCACGTCATCGAGCTTAAAAGCGACGCGGCCGTGCGCCGGGCGACCGGCGCCAACGAGGTCCTCCGACAGTACCGTCGGATGGAACGGTACTTCCACGCCGACGCGAGCCACGCGATCCGGCCCAAGCTCGGACGCACCGAGCCGGGCGCGCGGTTTCTCCTTTGTTTCGCGCCGACTCCGACCTGCGTCTACCACGTCGGGACGCACCGCTCGCTGTACGGATCGGTCGATCCGGCGGCGCGGGTCGACGACGTGCCTGCGGTCCGGACGGTCGCGTTCCTCACCGGGCTTGACGGTGACCCGGCAGACCTCGGGATGGTGTCGGTCAACGGGGACGCGCCGTTCGGCTCCGAGGCGTTTTTGAAAGCGGTTCCCGACGGTTCCCGGCTGGCGGAGAGCGTTCGGCGGGTAGACGACGACGTTATCGACCCGGAGAGCGCGGAGTAAGGGCGTTTGGGGCCGGATCCTCGGCGTCCGGCTCAGTACTCTTCGTACGCGAGGTTCATCATCCACTGCGAGAAGGCGTCCGCCTGTGCGTCGACCTCCTCCTCCCCGATGAACGGCGAGAGCATATCGCCGGCCATCAGCAGCGAGAAGTCAAGGTCGCGAGGCGCGGGTTCGAGGTAGTACGTGTTGTGGCCGTTATAAACGGTGTCCGAGCGCTGGATGAGCCCGGACTCCTCTAACGCCTCCGCGATGCGGCTCCCCTTCCGCGAGGAGACGTCGAGTTCCTTCCAGAAGTCGCTCTGGTGGATGCCACCGGTCTCGCGGATGAGTTCGAGGCCGGTGTGTTCGTCCTCCGAGAGGTCGGCCTCGAGTTCGGACACGCTCATACAGATACGGGCGCCCGCGAGTCGCTTAAAACTGGCTTTCCGCGCCGTCGCCACCGCTACGCCGATCCATCAGGTCCAGCAGACCCGCCAGATCCGTCCGATCGGCCCGATCCGAACCCCGCCGGCAGCGACACCGGCTCTGCGGGCGTCTCGCATGGTGGTCCGTCGGCGTACGCGAACTCGGCGGTCGTCTCGGAATCGGGAGCCGTCCCGGAGTCGGCGGGCGTCCCGGGGCCGGGAGCGGTTCGGATCCGCGTGAACGACCGCGTGCCGAAGCCGTTGCCGTGGAGGCAGGCGCCGTACTCGTGGTCCGCGAGCGTCGCGCTCGCGCGATCGATCCACGCCCCGCCCGACTCACCGGGTTCGGGCGTCAGCGCGGCCGCGACCGCTCGCGCGCTGTCGGCGCGTTCCGCGCCGAACTCCCGCCGCCGGTCGGGGATCGCGAACCACTCGGCGCCGTTGACCACGCCCCCGACGTTGCCGACGACGTGGACGCCGGGATCGAGTCGAGTGATCGATAGCGTGCCGTCGTACGAGAGGAGAAACGCTGCGGCGTCGTCGGCGAGCACGAGGTTGAAGCCGTCGTACGACCGGGTTTCGAGGGCGCGCTCGACGGTTCGAACGGCCGCCTCCGCGGAGTCGGCCTCCAGGCAGTCGCGGACGAGCAGGCCGCGGGACCGGTCGCCCTCGCGGTCGACGTCGAGCCAGCGATTCGTGACCGCGGCGACGACCCCCGACGCGGAGAGCCCGATCCACGTCCCGCCGGCCTCGCCGTCGCGGGGCGCGACGTACCCGTGTCCGTCAATTCGGCCCTCGCCGTCGCCGTCGTCACCGCCGTCGCCGTCGCCACGGAGCGCCGGCGGCTCGGACGGCCGATCCAGCGCCTCGTCGCGGTTCGCGGCGAGCGCGATCGACGCGTCACCGAACGTCCGCCACGCGAGGGTGAGCGTACACACGGCTGTCAGTCCGCGGGCTACAGAGGAAAAACCCGGGGTGGGTTCTGCCGCGATAATTTACTCATAACAAAAGAAATCTTTTGGTGCCTGACTGCTAAAGCCGTTGTATGAACGCGATCGCCGTGTACGACGGGGCCGACGAGCCGGTCGTCACAGAGAAACCGCGGCCGGAGCCCGCGCCAGGGGAGGCGCTCGTCCGAACCCTCCGGGTCGGCGTCGACGGAACCGACCACGAGGTCATCGCCGGCGGGCACGGGGGATCTCCGGAGAGCGAAGACCACCTCGTGTTGGGCCACGAGGCGGTCGGGGTGGTCGAGGACCCGAACGACACGCCGTTCGAGGTCGGAGACGTCGTGGTGCCGACGGTTCGGCGCCCGCCGAACGGCGCGAACGAGTACTTCGCCCGCGGCGAACCCGACATGGCGCCGGACGGTCGATACCACGAGCGCGGCATCGTCGGTGCCCACGGGTTCATGGCGGAGTACTTCACCAGCCCCGCGGAGTTCCTCGTCGAAATTCCCCCGGCGCTGGCCGAGTGGGGGTTTCTGGTCGAGCCCGTCTCGATCGCGGAGAAGGCGATCGAACACGCCTACGCCAGCCGGTCTGCGTTCCACTGGGAGCCGGAGTCGGCGCTGGTGCTCGGAAACGGCTCGCTCGGGCTGTTGGCGATCGCGACCCTCGACGAAGCGTTCGACCGGATCTACTGTCTCGGTCGCCGAGAGCGCCCGGACCCGACGATCGAGATTATCGAGTCGCTCGGCGCGACGTACGTCAACTCCAACGAGACGGCGGTCCCGCAAGTCCCCGAGGCCCACGAGCCGATGGACTTCGTCTTCGAGGCGACCGGCCACGCGCCGCACGCCTTCGAGACGATCGAGGCGCTCGCACCGAACGGAGTGGGGGCGCTGCTCGGGGTTCCGAACGATTGGGAGTTCGAGATCGACGGCGGGCGACTCCACCGGGAGTTCGTCCTCCACAACAAGGCGCTCGTCGGCAGCGTCAACTCCGGCTACGAACACTTCGAGGCGGCGGTCGAGTCGCTGTCCCGCTTTTCTGAGACGTTCCTCGGCGATCTCGTCACCGGCGTGTACGGGCTCGACGAGTTCGAGGCCGCGTTCGCGGATGACGACACGACTATTAAAACGGCGGTCGAATTCGACGTATATGAAGAACGTTGACGACCTGATCGACAGCGCAGCCGAGCTCGCGGAACACGGCCTTTCGAAGGGCGAGATCGCCGACGAACTCAACGTCTCCCGAGAGACCGCAAGCTGGCTCGTCGAGCGCGCCGGCGGCAACGACACGGGCGCAGAGACCGCTGCGACGACGACGACCGCCGACATCCACGTCGACTGGTCGGCCCTCGGGCGCGACTCGACGCGGCTCCGGTACGCGGCGAGCGCGATGGCGGACCTGCTGGCGAAGCAGGGCGAGGCGGTCGACCTGACCGTCGGTATCGAAAAGGCCGGCGCACCGCTCGCAACCGCGGTCGCGAACAAGCTCGACACGGATCTGGGCACGTACGCGCCCGCGAAACACCAGTGGGACGAGGGCGACATCGACGAGCAGGGCGGCGGCTTCTCGCGGAACTTCGCCGCCATCCGCGACCGCGACTGCTACGTCGTCGACGACATCATCACCTCGGGGACGACGATGCGCGAGTCGATCAGCGCGATCCGCGAACAGGGCGGCGAGCCCGTCGCCTGCGTGGTGCTCGTCGACAAGCGCGGGTACGACGAGATCGACGGCGTCCCGGTGTACTCGCTCGTCGACGTGGTTCGCGTCGATCGCGAGGAGTGACGCGTCGGAGGAGGAACCGGCGCTCTCCGTCCGCTCGCGGGCGTCGATTCCGGGCGGAACCCATTTGCGTCGCGGGCGCATACCGGTCTCTATGACGTTCCAACCCGAGACCGACGCCGAGCCCGACGAGATCGCGGCCCGAGTCGAGGAGACGATCGCCGACAACGACGTGGTCCTGTTTATGAAAGGCAACCGCCTGATGCCGCAGTGCGGCTACTCGCAGCGCGCCGTCGAGCTGATCGGCCAGCACGTCGACGAGTTCGAGACGGTCGACGTCCTCCCGGCGCTCCCGCACTACCGCGAGGCGCTGGAGTCGTACAGCGGCTGGGAGACGATCCCCCAGACGTTCGTCGACGGTGAGTTTATCGGCGGCAGTGACGTACTCGCTGAGCTCGACGAGCGCGACGAGCTGGCGGGTGAGCTGGGAGCAGAGTAGTTTCGCCGGTATCCGTCCAAATCGGTGTCGATAGAGGCCAACGGTCCCTGTTTTTGCCGCCCCAGTCAAATTTTGAATTTCGAATGTCGAAGGGCAGGCGATATAAACCTACGGGCCCTAGCTAGTGTAGGTGCAGCAGTCGCCGCTGCCGTCGTGCCGACCGGTTCGACCCCACCTCACCCAACCAACAATGACAGGCCGCGTGTTCAGACTTCATTCGACGCTCGAACTGCCCCTCGAAGACGTGGAGACGTACTTCGAAGAAGATCCCGACCTGCCGCCGGAGATCGACGATATCGACATCACGCGTCGAAACAACACCCTCATCATCAAGGCCCTGTCCGACGACGAGAGCATCAGCAAGTACACGCCGACCGCCCAGCTGAAGGCGTCGGTCACGGAAACGCGCGTGTGGGAGGAAGAGCCTCCGCGCGCCGGCGGCCCGCAGTGGATGGACGACGAGGAGGAAGAGATACCGTCAGAGCTCGTCGAGTTCGCCTGTTTTAAAGGCGACCGCGAGACCGTCCTCCAGAACTCCGCGCTCCAGTATCCGATGTTCCGCGTCCTCCGGAAGATTGCAACCCTCTCGGAGAAGGGGACGCTGACCGCGATCACCGAGGAGGACGGGGAGCTGGAAGCGACCCGCATCGTCGAGGGCGAGCCGCGCCCCGCGAGCATCGAGGTCGTCGAGAGCCCGCAGGGTGCGGGCGACGGCGACGGCGGCGTCAACTGGCGCGACAACGAGTTCATCTCGGACTGAGACCGGCGCCGCCGCACCGCCGATCGGTGTCAGCGGTCGGTCGACGGCGGTGTCGGACGGCGATTCATCGCATCGAAACCGTCTTTTATGTCAGCGATGAGGTCGTCTATTCCTTCGATACCGACCGAAACGCGGATGAGCGTGTCCGAGATTCCGAGCGCTTCGCGTTCGCTCGGTGAGAGCGGTTCGTGGGTCATCGCGGCCGGCAACTCGATCAGGCTCTCGGCGCCGCCGACGGAGACCGCGAGCGTGAACTCCGTTAACGCCTCGACGAACCGTTTCGCGTCGTCGATCTCCCCGTCGAGCTCGAACGAGAGGATCCCGCCGAAGCCGGACATCTGCTCGCGAGCGAGTTCGTGGTCCGGGTGGCTCGGCAAGCCGGGATAGTACACGTCGGTCACCTCCGAGCGTTCGTCGAGGAACTCGGCGACGGCCATGGCGTTCGCCTCGTGTCGATCCATACGGACGGCGAGCGTCTTCATACCGCGGAGCACCAGATAACTGTCGAACGGGCCGCTTACGGCGCCCACGCCGACCTGCTGGAGGAACCGTATCTCCTCGGCCAGCGCGTCGTCGTCGGTGACGACCGCTCCGGCGACGGCGTCGGAATGCCCGTTGAGGTACTTCGTGGTGCTGTGCACGACGACGTCGGCACCCAGTTCGAGCGGTTGTTGAAAGTACGGGCTCGCGAACGTGTTGTCCACGCCGAACATCACGTCTCGGCCGGCGACGAGGTCGGCGATACCGGCGATGTCACACAGCGCGAGTTTAGGGTTCGTCGGTGACTCCATCCAGACGGCGGCCGTCTCCTCGCGGAGCGCGGCCGCCACGTTCGCCGTGTCCGTCGCGTCCACGTACGTGACGTCGACGCCGAGACGCGACTGGAACACGTCGTCGAGCATGCGACGGGTGCCGGCGTACAGGTCCTCGAAGGCGACGACGTGATCGCCGGGAGTCACGCTCGCGAGCAGCGTCGTGAAAATCGCTGCGGTGCCCGAGGCGAACGCGGCACCGTGTGCGCCCCCTTCGAGCGCGGCGATGCGGGTCTCCAACGCGTGCCGGGTCGGGTTCGACAGACGGCCGTAGACGAACTCACCGGCGCTCGGATCCACGTCTTCGAGGCGCATCTCCGTATCGAGGCCGGGAAGCGCGAACGTCGACGAGAGGTGTACGGGCGAGACGACGTCGCCCGCTTCGCTCCCGTTCCCGAACGGTTCCTCGCCTTCGGTGACAGTGAGCGTGTCAAGCGTTGGCTCTGATTGGTCCTCCATACCCGAACTCCGAGAGACAGGCGCTAATATATTGTCATTTTTTATTAATAATGCCAGTTCAACGGATAACTCACAGGGATATCACCGTTCGACCAACGAATCGCCGCGTACGGCTCGTCTCAGTCGACGGTCGTCAACCCAGACCGCCGACGCTTTAGGCGCGGCAGGCGTGCTCCCGCCAATGACCGACGACTGGGTGAGCCTCTTTTCGGGCGGGAAGGACTCCTCGTGGGCGCTGTACCGCGCGCTGGAGGAGGGTCTCGACGTCTCGCGGCTCCTGACGGTCCACCCCGCGGGCGACTCGTACATGTACCACACGCCGGCGACCGAGCTCGCCGGGCTCGCGGCCGAGAGTATCGGGATCGACCTCGTCGAGGTGTCGCCCGACGACTTCGGCGCCGACGACGTCGACGACGCGGGCGCACAGGGCGACGCGGAACTGAAGCCGATGGAGGCCGCGCTTCGCGAGATCGCCGCCGAAGACGGCGTCAACCTCGCGGGCGTTACCGCCGGCGCGGTCGAGAGCGAGTACCAGACGAGCCGCATTCAGGGGATGTGCGACCGCCTCGAAATCGGTCTGTTCGCGCCGCTGTGGCAGGAGGACCCGGTCGCGCTCGCCGAGGCGATGTTCGACGCCGGCTTCGAGATCCGGATCGTGCAGGTGGCCGCCTACGGCCTCGATGAATCGTGGCTCGGCCGGCGCTACGACGCGGGCGCGCTCGCGGAGCTTCTTGACCTTCGTGAAGAGTACGGGGTCCACCCGCTCGGCGAGGGCGGAGAGTTCGAGACGTACGTCGTCGACGGGCCGCATATGGACCGGCGGATCGACATCGAGTACGGGACGGTGTGGGAAGGCGATCGCGGCCACGTCGAGATCCGGGACGCGCGGTTGGAGTGAGAGTTCCGCGGCGTCGGTGAACCGCTTCGTCTCCGATCGGGGTCACTGCTCGCCGTTGCTGTCTGCGTCCCACTCCAACCGGACCCCGTGAGTCATCCCCTCCTCAGTTTCTCGGACCCACTCAGTGGTGGAGATGGCGCCCTTCGGAGGGTTGCGTTCGACGACTCCTCCCTCACTCGTTGGTCGCATGCCCTCGAATCGTCCGGTGAGGTCCTCGCGAAGCCGCCGGAGATACGTTGCTGCCTCGCTGCGAGTCATTTCAGCGTCCAGTACCGAGGACCCCTTCCGCTCGTCAGCGGTTGCGTCGGGATGGCCGAGGCCGACCGCGTTGACGGCGGCACCGAGCAAGAGGATGACACCGGTGAAGTACAGCCAGGTGACCAACAGGAGGATGCTCGCGATGAGACTCCCGCCGGTGCCGCTCAGGGAGACGTACACCTGGAACACCACTTGCAGGACCGCCCACCCGACGGCCCCGACGATCACCCCTGGAAGCACTTCGCGCGGTGTCACGTCGATATCCGGAAACAGGTAGTACATCGGGAAGAACGCGCCGCAGAGGCCGACGATCAGTAGCAGGGGGACTGCGACCCCGATAAACGGGACTGACGAGAAGAACGCGACGACGGTAGTCGTACCGACCATCGCGATGGCGCCCAGTGCGAGAGTGAAAAGCATTACCAGACTTTTTTTGATCTGGCCGAGGAGCGAAACCTGACCGGTCGTCTCGTAAATCTCTGAAAAGGCGGTGTCGAGCGCACGGAATACCTTGATCGCCCCCCAGACGAGGATGAGGATCCCGATGAGGGTGGAACGGATTGTCGAGCCGGTGCCGGCCTCGCGCTGTCCTTCGATCATCACCTCGATGACGCCACCGACCGACGGCGAGACGCTTTCGGTCGCGACATCGACAATCTGCTGCTGTAACTCGGGCGCGCCGAGTACGGAGACGCCGATGAGAAAGAACATGACCAGTGGAACGATCGAGACGAACGCGCTGTAGGCGACGCTGCCGGCGAGAAATGTCACATTCTTCTCACTGAAGATCTGCATAGCGGGCTTCGCTCGCGAGAGGCCAAGCGGGATATCCATATGTCACACATCACATGCAAGCATTGTAACCGGCGGGGGTGATACGACTCGGCCAGCACGGTTTGCGCCCTGAAAACCCGAGGATCCTTGTTTCCCAGTTGATCACACCCTCCACGTTCAGCAGTCGGTTACTGTCAGAAGTCGAGTGAGTCTCGATATGCGACCACCGACACGGGCCTCGGAGATCTACGTCGCTGGGATATATCGGGTCTTCGGGAGCCTCGCCTGCCATCTCGTGTTGCTGGCCGGCCCGGCATCCGTTCTCTCTCTTCGCCGTATTCGGCGAGTGACTCCCCTCCGTTTCAGCGGATGTCCACGGAGCCAGCGTTACCGAAGCCGAGAGCTACGGCCAGTTGCCGGCCTGCCCGTAGGCGTCCACGATCCGGTCGATGGCGACGACGTACGCCGCGGTCCGGAGGTTCGGCGTGTCGCGGGCCTCGTAAGCGTCGACCATCCCCTCGAACGCCTCGGTGATCACGCGTTCCAGCTCCTCGTTCACCCGTTCTTCCGTCCAGTAGAACCGCTGTCGGTTCTGGACCCACTCGAAGTACGAGACGGTGACGCCGCCCGCGTTCGCGAGGATGTCGGGGACAACGTACGTGTCTTTCTCGACGAGTACCTCGTCGGCGTCGGGGGTGAGCGGCCCGTTCGCGGCTTCAGCGATCACGTCGGCGCGCACGTCGGCGGCGAGGTCCCCGTTGATCGCGTTCTCCAGCGCGGCCGGCACGAGGAGGTCGACGTCGAGCGTCAGCAGCGCTTCGTTCGTGATCGACTCCGCGTCGCCGTACCCGCCGACAGCGCCCGTCTCGGCTTTGTGGGCTTTCACGGCGCGCGGGTCGAATCCGTCGGAGTCGTGGATACCGCCCGAGGAATCGGAGACCGCGACCACGTCGCCGCCGAGGTCGTCGATGAGGGCGGCGGCGACCGACCCGGCGTTCCCGTATCCCTGGACGGCGACCGTCGCGCCCGCGATGTCGCGGTCGAGCCAGTCGAACGTCTCGCGGGCGGCGAGCGCGACCGAGCGACCGGTCGCCTCGACGCGCCCCTCGCTGCCGCCCGAGTCGAGCGCCTTCCCCGTGATGACGCCGGGGGCGGTCGTGTTCTCTAAGGTCTCGTACGTGTCTTTGATCCAGTTCATCTCCCGCTGACCGGTGTTGACGTCGGGCGCGGGAATGTCGCGATCCTCGCCGATCAGCGGCCGGAGCTCGGTCGCGAACGCGCGGGTGAGCCGTTCCAGTTCGGTCTCGGAGTAGTCGGCGGGGTCGATCGCGATCCCCCCCTTCCCGCCGCCGTACGGGACGTCGACGACGGCGCACTTGTACGCCATCCACCCCGACAGCGCCTTCACCTCGTCGCGAGTGACGCCCGGGTGGTATCGAATGCCGCCCTTGTACGGCCCGCGGTCGCCGTTGAACTGCGACCGATACGCCCGGACCGTCTCTAGCGACCCGTCGTCGAGCTCGAACGTGAGGTTCGTTTCTAACACTCGCTCGGGGTTCTTCAGGCGGTCGAGGACGCCCGGTGCAGTATCGAGGTACGCTCCGGCGTCGTCGACCTGTTCTTGGAGACTCTCGAACGGATTAGCTTGGTCGCCCATACGTCTGAATCCCGGGGGCCCGTGGTTAACTGTGGCGGACGGTTCGGTTCTTGTCTCAATCGATGCCCGATCGATCGCTCGCGGCGGCGCGTTCGACGGTTCGTTCCGCCTGCGCGATCAGGGGCGCGTCGATCATCTCCCCGTCGACCTCGAAGACCGCTCGTTCCTCCCGGTCGGCGGCGTCGCGGGCGTTGAGCACCTCCTCGGCCCACTCGACCTCCTCGGGGTCCGGTGTGAACGCCGCGTTGATCGGGTCGACCTGAGCCGGGTGGATCGCCAGCTTGCCGTCGTAGCCGAGCGTGAGCGCGAACGCGGCCTCCTCGCGGAGCCCCTCGAGATCGGAGAAGTCGGTGTACACCGTGTCGATCGCGTCGACGTCGGCCGCACCGGCCGCAAGGACGACGTGCTCGCGGGCGTACAGCACCTCGGTCCCTTCGTCGGTGCGGGTCGCGCCCACGTCGGCCGCGAGGTCTTCCGCGCCGAAGACGACCGCGTCGGTCGCCGAGGCGGCCGCGATCGACTCGGCCGAGAGGATCCCCCCTGCGGTCTCGAGGAGCGCGAACACGGCCGGGTCGAGCCCGCGGTCCACGCAGCGCGCCGCGACCTCCTCGATGCGTTCCGGCGATTCCACTTTCGGGAGCATGACCGCGTCGAGCCGGAGGTCGGCGTGGCGGTCGGCCTCGGGGTGTCCCCCGTCGTCCGTCACCCCGTGTTCAGCATCGGTGCCCACCAGCGCGTCGAGATCAATCATCGGGTCGCTGGCCGTGAGCCGAACGCACACCTCCGCGTGGGGGTCGAAGTCGGGGTCGACGAGCACCGCGCGGACGTTCTCGCGGGCCTCGGCCTTCCGGGCGGGCGCGACCGCGTCCTCCAGATCGAAGCAGATCACGTCGGCACCGGCACCGGGTGCCTTGCGCATGAGATCCGGACGATCGCCCGGCGAGAACAGCAGGCTTCGTCGTGCCATGTCGGGCGGTCCACGCCCATCGACATAAATCGTCCCGACCGCGACACCGGAAGAGCGGCGTGTCGGCCGGCCGGAAGAGCGGTACCGATTTGGCACCGCCCACCGACTGTGGCGCCATGCCCGGACGCTACTACGAGGAGTTCGCGGTCGGCGAGACGATCGAACACGCGAAGCGACGAACGATCAGCGAGGCCGACAACCAGCGCTTCTGTGACATGACGATGAACCAGCAGCCGCTCCACCTCGATGGCGATTTTGCCGAAGGGACCCAGTTCGGTGAGCGACTGGTCAACGGCCTGTACACCATGTCTCTCGCGATCGGCGTGTCGATCCCGGAGACGACCGACGGCACCATCGTCGCGAACCTCTCGTACGACGCGGTCGAACACCCGAATCCGGTGTTCCACGGCGACACGATACGCGCCCGGTCGACCGTCACTGACAAGCGCGAGACGAGCGACGGCGAGCGAGGCGTGGTCACGATGCACGTGGAGGCGTTCAAGATCGTCGAGGACGGCGACGACGTGCTCGTCTGCGAGTTCGATCGGACCGTCCTCTCGGAAATGCAACCGGAAGACGGGGAGTAGAAGCGAGCGCGGCCCGTCTCACTCGGTCTCGTCGCCCTCGGCGAGCAACAGGCCGAGGTACGACGTTCGGACCTGCGAGTCGCCGTCGAGTCCGAGCCGATCGAGGGCCTCCAGCGCCTCGTCGCGGACGGCTTCGATCGCGCTCTCGTCGTCGACCTCGCGTTCGATCTCGACGAACTCGCCGACGCCGTCGACCGCGTCGAGCGTGACCGTGAACCCGGCGAACGACCAGAACTCGCGGCGCTTCTCGACGACCGCGGCCGGGTCGAACCCGAGCCCCGAGAGCACGCCAGCCATCGCGTCGCCGTCGTCGACGGCGGTCTCGTGTTCGGCGCGCGTCTTCGACCCCTCGTCGAGGAGGGGTCCCTTATAAGTGATTTTCGTCGTTTCCGCGGTCGGGTCCGCGGTCGGGTCCGCGGTTGACGACGCCTCGGCCTCCGTCTCGATCCCGTCCGGAAGCGGGGTTTCACGTCGTATCCGGAGCGCCTCGTCCGTCTCGGCGAAGTCTCGGTGTGGAGCGCCGTAGTACGCGTCGCGCTGACGGCGAGCGTCGACGCGCTCGGCGCCGGCCTCGCGCAGTCGCTCTCGGACCGCGTTGGCACCGGCGGGTACCTTGATCTCGACCTCGTACATGCCACCGAATCGGGTCGGGAGGCGCTTAAAAAGCGCGGGACGTGAACGGCCGCGGCGATCGCTCGCGCCGCGCCGGACGGAACCGTGCGCCTTAAGGGTGTAACAGGAGACCTTCAGGGTATGAGCGATCAGGAGCAAGCGGACGCGGCCGAGGACGCAGACGAGGCCGAGACCGAGACCGAAGGACTCGCCGACGGCGACTTCGTGCGGGTCGCGTACACCATCCGAACCGCCGACGACGACCGCGTCATCGACACCACCGACGAGGAGGTCGCCGAGGACGCGGATATCGACACCGAGGACCACGAGTTCGAGCCGCGCGTCATCGCGCTGGGCGCGGGTCACGTGTTCCCGTCGGTCGACGAGGCCTTCATCGGCGCCGAGGTCGGCGACGAGGGCGTCGTCGACGTGACCGCCGAGGACGCCTTCGGCGCGTACGACCCCGACGAGGTCGAGACCGTCAAGGCCGACAAGATCCCCGAAGACAGCCGCTACCCCGGCGCGCAGGTCCAGATCGACAATCAGCAGGGCTACCTCGAGACGATCATCGGCGGCCGCGCCCGGGTCGACTTCAACCACCCGCTGGCCGGCGAGGCCCTCGAGTACGAGTACGAGATCTTAGAGGAGATCGACGACCGCGAACAGCAGGCCGCCGGGATGCTCGGAATGTACCTCCAGGAGGCGCCCGAGGTCCGCATCGAGACGGTCACCGAGGAAGAAGAGACCGTCTCCGAGGACGACGAGGGCGAGGAGGTCGTCGAGACCGAAGCGGTCGAGAAGGACGTGCTCTACGTGACGGCCACGCAGGCGATGCAGATGAACCAGCAGTGGATGTTCCAGAAACAGCAGATCGCACAGGACCTCATGGGCCGGCTCGACCTCGACCGGGTCGTCGTCGAGGAGGTCATCGACGGCGGCGGCATGGGCGGTCTCGGCGGCATGATGGGCGGCATGGGCGGCGCCGGCGCCGGCGACATCGAGGACGCGCTCGAAGACGTCGACGTCGACGCCGACGAGATCGTCGACGAGATCGACGAGGCGTAAGCGGGCCTGCGGGCGGAACGCTCCGACCGGCAACGTCGAACGGACCGCCCGCGAAAACGCGAGTACAAACGCGAACCGATCCCTTTTGAACTGCGGTCGATCCACTGAAACACATGGAAATCGAACGTGCGCGCGACGACGTCGTCGTCGCCGCGAGCGCCGGGAGTGCGACGATCGCTGTCGCCCTTCTGTCCGGCGTCGCCGGTGTCGTCGACGTGCCGACCCTGCCGACGCTGGCGCCGCTCGTCGTCTACGCAGGCTACCTCTTCTCGCAGAAGGGCGGACCGTACGGCTCGCTCGACCGGCCGCGAAACTGGGCGGCGGCCGCCGTCGTCGTCGGTGTCGTCGTCGTCGTCGCCGCGGCGGCGGTGGGATCCTGATAAACGGGCGGGCGGACGGCTCGGCTCAAGCGATGTCGCGGCTCGTGTCCACCGATACCGTGTCAGTGAGTTTCAGTTTGAGCGGCTCTTCGAGCGCCGCGCCGCCGCGGAACTTGGGAACGATCAGCCGGTTCACGACCTCCGTGCCGGTCACGGTCGTCCGGAGGTCGAATATCACGTCTGCAACCTGTTCGGTGACGACGCGGTTTGTCCCGGTCTCGCCTTTGAGCGCGTGTATCACGGCGATACCCCCGGCGTCGTCGACGTGTCGTCGGAGGTCGGTGAGGAACGGGCCGTACCGCGATCGGTCGGCCGCCTCAAGCGGCTCGATCGAGTCGACGACGAGGGTCGCGCGCTCTGGAAGGTCCGCGGCGGCCGCCAGCACGTCGTCGATCGGGTCCTCGTGGTCGACTTCCTCAACGACGGTCTCATGATCTCTCTCGTCGCCGTCATCACCGTCCTCGGCGTCGAGGGTGAGACTTTCCTCGACCGCGTCGGCCGAGCGCACCGTCGTGAGGTATCGACACTCCCGAGGGCGTGAGAACCGGTCCACGATCAGCTCCGACTGGCTCGCGGGATCCGCCTTCAAGACGACGACGCTGCCGCTCGGGAGCCCGCCGCCGAACTCCCGGTCCAGCACGGAAATCCCGGTCGGGAGCGTCTCCATGCATGCGCTGCCGGCTCCGGAGGCTTGGCTCTGTCGATGGCGGACGAGCGCCCGACCGGAGCGGGAACTGGCGTTCACGCGACCCGCCAGCGGCCCGTCCCGTACTCGTCGACGATCCGACGTGCCAGATCGTCATACGCTGCCCGCACCGGGGCGGCTGACAGCGGTTCAGGATCGGCCGTCGGGACCCGTCCGAGCACTGGACAGCCGAGCAGATCGCTCACGCCCGCCGGAACCGACTCGGCACGCACGGCAACACCGCCGACCGGGGGACAGTCCAGCCGGCGCGCGAGCGCTGCGGTCTTGGCGGCGTCGCGGAGCGCCGCGCGTCGAAGCGGCGTCACGATGAGACACCGATCCGCGGCCCGGAGCGGCGCCGCGGCGTCGGGCGACGCCCCCGCGGGGCAGTCGAGGAGAGTCGGACAATCGTCCGGAACCGCGTCCGCCAACGCATCGAAGGCTTGTGTCGCCTCCGCGTCTCCGGGCTTGTCCGGCGCGGAGAGCACCGTCGGCGCCCGCCGATCGGGACGGAGCTCTCTGTGGGTTCGGACCGCGTCGAGAACGGTCGGCGCATCCGCGGCGGGGTCGCGGTCGGCGTCGCTGGCGCTCGCCAACCGCGCGAGGTTCGGGAGGTCCCAGTCGGCGTCGGCGGCGACGACGGGAGCGCCCCGGCGTGACAGCGCCCGCGCGAGCCCCAGCGTGGTGGTCGTCTTCCCGCTCCCGCCCTTTCCGCCGGCCACGGCTATCACGGGAGGGGTTGTGTCGCTCTCACTGATAAAGGGCGGGACGAGAATTGAACGCGAACAGCGGTAGCCGAAAAGGGAACGCGAAACGACTCAGTCCTGACAGCAGCCGCCGGCCTCGCCGCCGAAGTCGACCGCGAGCGGCTCCGAGATGGCTTCGTTGACGGCTTCGAGGGTGTCGGTCAGCTCCGCCTGCGCGTCGAGGAACTCGCTCATGACGGGCATCGAGTGGAGCTCGTCTTGTGCCTCCTGTACCTTTTGAAGCCCGGAGTTCGTCGCTTGTCCGGTCTCTCGGGCCTGCATGAACTCCGCGCGGATCTGTTCGAACTCCTCGATCTTCGCCTGAACCTCTTCGTCGCGCTGGACAGCTTCGCGAGCCGTCTCGAACCGCTCGTACTCCTGCGTCTGGGCGATCTGCTCGCCGAGCTCGCGACCGAGGTCCTCGATAGTGGCCTGTTCGTCGGAGGAGGCCTGTTCGACGCTCATGGTTGAATATCGTGGCGGATCGGTTTCAACCTGCCGGAGCCGGGGGTGTCACCGGGGATCGGGTCGTTCTCGTCGGTCCCGCTCACTCGACCTGCGACACCACGAACGCGACGAGGTCGCTCAGCTCCTGCTGGCCGATGCCGTGACCCCCCGGATAGCTCCCGCGGGTGACGGCGGCACCGATCTCGGCGAACCGATCGGCCGCGGCCGCCGACCGCGACTCCGGAATCACGCGGTCCCCGGCTCCCGCACCGACGAACACCGGCTTGCCCGTGATCCCCTCTGGGTCGAAGTCGACGTGCGTGTCCGCAAGGTAGCCGTGAAGCGCGACGACCCACGCGTAGCGGTCCGGGTCCTCCAACACGAGAGACAGACTCGTGATCGCCCCCTGGCTGAACCCGAGCAGACCGAGCCGATCGGAGTCGAGGTCGTAGTCGTCGACCGCGGCGTCGACGCTCTCGGCGACCAGATCGAGGCTCCGTCGGAACTCCGCCGCGTCCGGCTGGCTCGCTTCGAGGCCGCCGCCGGAGAGGTCGAGTTCGTACCACGTGTACCCGCCCTGTAGCGGGTCTGGCGCCCGCAGACTCACGACGTGAAGCTCGTCCGGCAGGTGGCGCGCGACGGGGAGCAGGTCTTCTTCGTCGGCTCCCCGACCGTGGAGCACGAAGACGGCGGGTGCGGGCTCGTCGGCGGATCCGTCGTCGGGCGCGACGTGAATGTGTTCCAGCGGAATATCGGGCATGTGTTGCGCGTTCGTCGGCTCCGGAGTTGTATCCGTCGGCCGCGGCAGCGGGAGTCCCCGGTCCGCCTCGGTTCGCTCCAGTCTGCCTCGGTCCCCGCGTGAGTTATTTGTCGATCGCGTCGAGTGTTCGGCTCATGGCTCCCCGCACTATTGTCGTGGCGACGGTCCTTCTCCTCCTCGTGGCCGGAATCACCGCCGCACCGGCGGCCGACGCGAGAGCACCGCCGACGCCGGCGTGCGGCGTCTGCGATCTCGACCGAACGACGCCCGACGGCACAGCCGTGGTCGCCGGAGAGAGTTCGCTGACCGTCACCCTCCACGAGAACGGGTCGACGACGTGGGAGGCGCGGGTCGACCTCGCCGGCGGTAAAGACGTGCTCGCGGCGAATGAGTCCCTTCGACGCGCGGTCGTTATCGACGCGGTCCGCGACGGAATCGCGGAGCCGAGAGACATCGACGCGCGGGTCGACGGGGACACGCTGCTCGTCGAGTACCGTGACCCGAACGCCACAGAGCGACACCTCGGCGTCGTGGTGTTCACGCCGCTGACACCCGCGAGTCCCGGCGCCCCCCTCGTCGCCGGGGGCGAGGGCACCCGGTACCTCGGTGCCGACCGGCTGACCGTCCGCGGGGCGTCCGGGTGGGCGGTTCACGGCGACGCGACCGCGGCCGACTCCGACGGTCGTTTGGTGTGGACTCGTGATGGCGCCGAGCCCGACGACGATGGGCGAGTCTTCATCGATGTCAAGCGCGACCCCGTCGCGATCGACGAGGACGCGCTGCTTCCCGGCATGCGGGCCTGGGTCGCTCGACTGCTCACCGGGAACCGGCTCTGAGTCACCGAGGTCGGCCGCGCGGGACGACGGCTGCGGAACGATCACGAACGTCTCGGACGAACCTCACGGTCGAACGCGCCGTTTAACCGTCCTGCCGCACAATTCGGTCGATATGAGCGGCTCCACGGAGGGCGACCTCACGAAGACGGGGATGGCCCTGAAACACGACCGCGAGTGGGACTACGAACTCGATCGAATCTTAGAGGCCATCGAAGAGCGCGACGCCTCCAAGGTCGGGCTCCAGTTCCCCGAGGGACTCAAACGCCGCGGTCCGAAGGTCGCCGACGACCTCCGCGAGATCGCGCCGGACGACGTTACCTTCATGCTGTCCGGCCAGCCCTGCTACGGCGCCTGCGACCTCGACACGTACCTGATGCGGCGGACGGACGTGTTCGTCCACTTCGGCCACACGCCGATGAAGGAATCCGACAGCATCGTCTACGTTCCCCTGTTCTCGAACGTTGATCCCTTCCCGATCATGGAAGATGCGCTGGCGGAGGAGCTGACGGCCCCGGAAGAGGACGCCGACGTGGGGCTCGTCACGACGGCTCAGCACATGAACCGGTTCGAGGAGATGACCGACTGGTTAGAGGAGCGCGGCTACGAGGTCCACACCCGCCGGGGCGACGACCGGCTCACGAAGGAGGGGCAAGTGCTCGGCTGCAACTACGCCTCCGCGGACATCGACGCCGAGCAGGTGCTGTACGTCGGCGGCGGGAAGTTCCACCCGGTCGGGCTCGCGATGGAGCACCCCGACAAGCGCGTGGTCATCGCCGACCCAGTCAACAACGCGGTCTCAGTCGCCGAACACGACCAGTTCCTCAAACAGCGCTACGCCTCGGTCCACAAGGCGATGGGCGCCGAGAAGTGGGGCGTCATCTTCTGTACGAAGATCGGGCAGGGCCGCTGGGAGAAGGCCCAGGAGATCGTCGACAACAACGAGAACGCCTACCTGATCACGATGGACGAGGTGACGCCGGACCGCCTCCGCAACTTCGACATGGACGCGTTCGTCAACACCGGCTGCCCCCGGATCACGACCGACGACGGCCCGCGGTTCCACAAGCCGATGTTGACGCCCGGCGAGTACGAGGCCGCGATCGGCGAGAAGCCGCTCGACTCGATCGAGTTCGACACGTTCCACGACACCTGGTAAGGCGGTCAGGCTCGCCGCGTTTTACTGTTATTTGACCGTCGTTTCCACGTACTCAACAGCCTCGGCGGGCGATTCCACCGCTTCCACGCCCTCGACGTCGTGCGTGTCGAGTCCGGCGACCGCCCGCCCGTGCGCGAGCGCCAGTCCGATCTCCGAGAGCGTGCCGTGCGAGCCGTCGACGGCGATCGCGGCGTCGCCATTCAGCACTACGAGCGCGTTTCGGGCGTGGCCCATTCCGGTCGCGATCGGGACCGTGACGTGCGGGTTCGCGTCCGAGCGGCGATCCGTCGGCAGGATGCCGATCGTCTCCCCGCCGGCGTTCGCGGCGCCGCGGCAGACCGCCTCCATCACGCCGCCGAGACCGCCGCAGACCACGGTATGGCCGCGATTTGCGAGCCGTTCTCCCAGTGCTCCGGCGACCGTTGCCGTCTTGGGCGGGACCGAGCTGCCGCCGATGACGCTGACGCGCATACCGCGGGACGGGGGCCGGATACTTATAAAGGGACATCGTACGTGTCGCGAGATTGGTGAAACCCTTTTAAGTGCTGGGCGACTCGGGACGGTATGACGTACGATACCGTCGTGTTCGACAACGACGGTGTCCTCGTGGGCCGCACGCGCTTCGACGTGCTCCGGGATGCAACCCGGAACGCGTTCGAGGAGTGCGGCGTCGAGGAACCCGATCCGGACGACGTAGAGCGCATGACCATCGGTGCGACCCCCGGCAGCGTGGGGACCGTCTGTCAGACGTACGACCTCGATCCGGGGTCGTTCTGGCGGACTCGCGACGACGTGGTCTCGAAGGCCCAGCAACAGGAGGCGCGCGAGGGACGCAAGACCCCGTACGACGACCTCAACGAGCTGCAGAGCCTCGACGTGGAGATGGGAATCGTCTCCTCGAACCAACAGGCCACCGTCGATTTCCTCGTGAGCCACTTCGACGGCTTCGACCGCTTCGGTGCGGCCTACGGCCGGGAGCCCACGATCCACTCGCTCCAGCTCCGCAAGCCGAATCCGCACTACATCGAGCAGGCGCTCGGCGACCTCGACGCCGGTAACGCCCTGTTCGTCGGCGACAACGAGTCCGACGTGCGCGCCGCCGAGAACGCGGGTATCGACTCCGCGTTCATCCGCCGACCCCACCGCCGGGACTGGGATCTGAACGTCTGGCCCACCTGGGAGATCGAGCGGCTCTCCGACCTCCACGACATCGTCGGGTAGGTCGCCGCCTCGGGTCGCCACCGCCGGTTTCGACTCGGACGGTCGCACCGGCGACACCGCTCTCTCAAGGTTTAACTCCGATCGGGAGCAACGGCGCCACAGTGACAGACGCCCCGCCGTGGACCGACATCTTCGGCCACGCAGAGCCGTACCCCGAGCAGGCCGACGGGATCGACGCCGCGATCGACGCCGCCGAGGACGACGGCTTCCTCGCGTTGGAGGGCGCGTGCGGGACGGGCAAGACGATGCTCGCGCTCACCGCCGGGCTCGACCGCGTCCGCGACCCCGGCTCCGGCTTCGAGCGCGTGTTCGTCCTCACGAGCGTCAAACAACAGCTCCGCCAGTTCGAGACGGATCTGGAGACGATCAACGCGGACCTCCCCGACGGGTACGACCCGATCTCGGGTCTCACCCTCGTCGGCAAGGCCGACGTGTGTCCGTACGCCCGAGAGAACCGCGGCGGAATCGACCGCGAGAACGTGTACGAGCGCTGTGAGGGCCTCCGCGAGCGCACCCGGAACCTCGTCGGCGACGGTGGCGCGACCACGACGTCGAACCTCGTGAGCGAGGCACAGAGTCAGCAGGTGGGCCTGATGGACTCGGGGGACAACCGCCAGTCGGGCACCGCCGACTCCAGCGCCGCCGACTACCTCAGCGTCGACGGCGAGCCCACTCCCTATCGGCCGGACACCGAGGAGTTCGAGGGCACCGAGTTCTGCCCCTTTTACGCCGGCTTCCTCGACGACCTCCCGGACGACGGGGACCCGGCCGAGGCGGTCCCGTTCGACGTGACCGAACTGGGCCACGTCGGCCCGACGGAGTTAGTCCGGCTCGCCGCCGGCCACGGAACCTGTCCGCACTCGATCATGGGCGCGCTCGTTCCCGAGGTCGAGGTCGTCATCGGCAACTACTACCACGCGTTCGACCCCGTGACGACGGGGACGTTCACCGGCGCGCTGTTGGACGACTCGACGTTCGTCGTCTGCGACGAGGCCCACATGCTCGAACCGCGCGTGCGGGACCTCGTGAGCGACGCCGTCGCCGACGCCAGCCTCCGCGACGCCGAAAACGAGCTCACGCGCGTCGTCCAGCCGCTTTCCTTCGAGACCGCCGGCGCCGAGTCGGACGACGCGGAACTCGTGCGCGGCGAGCTGGAGGACGCCGACGTGAGCGTCGAGGAGATCGAGTCCGTCCGAGAGTTCTACGCCGACCTTCGCGGCGAGCTCGACCGGCGCGTGACCGAACGGCTGGATCGCGAACGGCCCGACTGGCGGGCGTCGATGCGCACGCTCGACGACGACGAGATCGCCCTCCGGGATCCGGAGGAGCCGGGCAAAGACGAGGTCACGACGTGGGCGAAACGGGAGGGGTACGGCGACCGCGTCTGGGCGCGCGCGGAGCAGGTCGGCGCGGTGGTCAAGCGCGTCCTCGACTCGCTGGAAGAGGAGGACAAGAAGCGCGCCGCGCCGGGCGTCGGGCGGACGCTCAACGCGTGGTACCGTGAGGGCCACGAGGACTTCTTTCGCGCGATCAATCTGGAGCGGACGTGGGACGAGACGGCACCGCCGGACTCGTGGCGGCGCGCGTACAACGCGAGCCTCGCGCTGTACAACTGCCTCCCGAGCGAGCCGATCGGCGACCGGCTCGCGGAGTTCGGCGGCGGGGTGTTGATGAGCGCGACGTTAGAGCCGATGGACGTGTTCCGCGAGGTGACCGGGCTTGACCACCTCGAACAGCGGGGTCGTCCCGTCGTCGAGCGGACGTACGGCCTGTCGTTCCCCGAGGCGAACCGCGCGAGCCTCGCCGTCGACGCACCGAAGTTCACCCACCAGAACCGCGGCGAGCCCGGCGAGGAGAACGACACGCGGCTCGCGCACCTCGACGCGACGGCGGCGGTGGCGGGCCGCGAGGGGAACGTACTCGTCGGGACCCCGAGCTACGCGGAGGCGACGTGGATGGCCGAGTCGCTCTCGGACCGGCTCGACAAGCCGGTGCTGCTCGACGAGTCGTCGGGCGACCGCGCCACGGAGTCGCTGAAAGACGAGTTCTTTTCCGGGGCAGGGAAAGTGCTCGTGACGAGCCTCCGGGGGACGCTCACGGAGGGCGTCGACTACCGCGGCGACCGGCTATCGGCCGCCGTGGTCTGCGGCGTCCCGATTATCAACACGGCGCGGCCGCGGACGCGGGCGGTGATCACCGCGTACGACGGGCGGTTCGAGTCGGGGTTCGAAACCGCGCTCACCGTTCCGGCGGTCCGGAAGGCCCGGCAGGCCGTCGGCCGGGTCATCCGCGGCCCGGACGAGCGCGGGGTTCGGGTCCTGCTCGACGCCCGCTACGCGCGCGAGTCGTGGAACAGCGTCCGCGAGTACCTCCCGGACCACGAGCGTGAGGAGTACCAGCCGGTGAGCCCGGACATGCTGGGACTCGCGCTCGATCGGTTCGAGCGGCGCGTCGACGGCGATTGAGCCCGGTCGACGAGGCGGGTGAGAAGAGGGCTGAAGAACCAGTTCGGGGTGCCCATGAACTGTTACTACTCGCTTAATGTCTCGTTTGACGTGATATGGAGCTTTTAATTAAGTGTACACAGCCGCCAGGCCATACCATGCAGCAACCGACACCGAAAGAACGGTACCACGTCGTCTGTAGGGAGTGTCGGCTCGAACGGCTTGTCGATGTCCTCGACGATGCGAGTCACCTCAAACGCGAACACGTCTCAGAGACCGGTCATCGAGTCGCAGTCGGACGGGTCCACTAGCTCACATCCCATCCAGACGAGAGCCGCGTCGCTGACTCGCGATACGGAACCGAACGGAGAACCCGCCGGATAGCGGAGCGAACCGATGCGACGGTCTGAAAAGCGGGTCGCCACTCGGCAGCGCGTCAGTTCTCGCGGCGGGCGAACGCGAGGTTGCCGGAGACGTTCTTGATGTAGGCCGTGACCGTCTCGCCCTCCTGCGCGCCGGGGACGAAGATCGTGTACTCGCCGCGCTCGGCGACGCCGTCGCCCTTGCGGCCGGTGCCGACGATCTCGAGCTCGTACGTGTTGCCCGATTCGACGGCCTCCTCCTGGCGCTGGGTGTTCGAGGTGTTCTGCTTGGCGACCGGTCGGAACGCCCCGCAGGCCTCACACCGGAGCATGGGCGTGCGGTTCTCGGTCTCCAGTCGGGTGTCCGGCAGGCCGCACTCCGAGCAGGTGACGAACGACTCGATGTACGAGTCGATCGCGGCCTGGAAGTCGCGGTCGCGGAAGTTCCCGCTGTAGCGGGCTCGTCCGTCCTCGTACTGGCCGGCGGTCCCGAGCTCCTGCTGGATCTTCGAGTGGACGTGTTCGGGGTCGCGGCTCAGCGCGTCGGCGATCGCCGAGAGGTTCGTCAGCCGGGTGAACGCGCCGTCCTTCTGCATCTCCGGGTCCGGAACCGACAGCCGCTCGTCGGAGCCGCCGAGGTCCGGTACCTCCTCCATCGCGCGGTCGAGGCTCGATTCGTAATCCATACGTGACGAAACGCCGGGGCGACGGAAATCGCTTCCGGGTTCGGGAGGGTACGAGACAGTCCGTGCCGAGCCTGCGCACTCAGAGACCCATCGAGAGTATTTCTACGAGGAGAAGAAACGCGAATGCGTACACGAGAACGGCGAGCACGTTCCGCTTCGGAGTGTTCGGCGCCATGCCTGGGAGGCACCCCGGAAGCGATCGGAGAATCTCAGCCGGAACGCGAGAGATTCGGAAGCGGTCGTTCGAGTCGGTCATCGTGCCACCGTATCCGATAACACGTTAGCAGGTCGTACAATTAGATATACAGCGCGATACGGCCTTAAGACCGGATTAAAAGCTCGAGATTACTCGAATACCGCATCAGAGCCAGTCGTCTAGTTTCTTGACTGTAAGTACTCGCTGCCGCGCCGCGACGACATCGAGGTGACCGAAGAGACCTGCGACAAACACGACTTCGAGAACGAATCACCTGCGACGACGAGGACCGCGAACCGTGGGGGACTGCCGATCACGTGCAGTCGACCGTTCGTTCGAGACGCACGCCGACGCCGTCTCCGGACGCCTCGATTCCGATCGGGTCTCCACAGGAGACGGACTGGAACGTGTGCGTCGTGCGCTCGCCGGGAGCGAGCGGAGCGAGATCGACTGACGTGCCGTTGACCGCGATCTCGACTTTCGTGAGTTCCGTCGTCGTCGGGAAGCGGTTAGTTACCGTCACACTCACGTTCGCGGTCGCGTTTTCGCTATTGCTGTACGTCTGTTCGAACCCCACGTACGCGCTCGGGTCCTCGGCGACCTCGACGTTGATGTCGCGATCGGCCGCCGTGGCATTGAACGCGGTGCTAGTCGTGACGAGTGCCGTCGCGGTGAGGAGCGCGACGAGTACGAAGACGTGTCGTCGCCGAATCATTTCTCTTCGACCTCCGCCGGCCTGTCTCTCGCGCCGAGTCGCATCCGGCAGTAGTTGTCGTAGAGGTGCCCCGCAGACGACACCGACAGCGCTGTCACGAGGAAGACGCCGAAGAAGAGCGGCGACAGCAGCGAGAACGGATACGCGCCGATCCAGATTCCGAGCAGACAGGCAACGCTCACCCCGGAGAGCCCGAGGTAATAGACCCCCCACGGGATGTCACGGCCGGTGAGCGAGTCGACGTAGAAGTTGGCGTCGGACGCCGCCTCCGTGAGTTCGATGATGCCGCGCTGGGAGTTGTACTCGACGAACCCGTACTCGTCCATCTTCGGCAGGTGAAACTGTCGGAGGGCGTTCCGCACCCGTTTCCGTTCCCGGTGATTCAGCGCGTCGATCTCCTTTTCGTTCTCCCAGCTCGCGACCGAATCCGTGAGCTCTGAGACCGCAACGGGCTCTCCGTCCCGTCGCTTGAGGTAGTGAATCGCGTAGCGACGACGCTGGTTGCTGAGCACTTCCAAGACGTCGTCTCTGGTAAGGTCTGAGTTCCGTTTCGACGGTATCTCGGCGTCGCTGTCGGCTGTGTTACTTGTCTTCGTCTGTGCCTCAGCCATACGGCGTCTCCTCCACGCGCATTCTGACAGGAGAGTCAACTGAGCGTCACTTTAGTATGAGTAGTGGAACCGTTAACAAAGGCCCTCTACCGCCGGTCGAGAGATAGATACTCGATCTGATTCGTTTTTCGAACGGTATCGGGATTACCGGCGTCAAACTGCTCTTTCACCCGATTAACTACATGTGAAAAAATCTAATGTATCAATCACTATCGCTCGCGTTCGGCACACGAGCGTTAAGCCCAGGTGAAGTGACTCAAGCGGTTCGACAAAGGATCCTTGCTCATTCGGCATAGAGCCTATTCCGAATTTACAGGCACTCTCTCCCGGTTTCACTGGGAGTATATTCCAAAGGGGGTGTCGCCTCTTGGATGGAGTACGCGCCGCGGACGGCGACGACGGATCGGCGCCGGAAGTCGTCGACGCCCGCGAACGAGCGCGTGACAACGAGGTTGAAATCTAATGCAACGACGCAAGTTCTTGGTCGGAATGGGATCGCTCGCTGCCGGCGGGGCAGCTACAATAGGTACTGGTGCGTTTTCTAACTTCCAAGGCAACCGGGATGCTAATTTCTCAATTGCGGCTGACAACAACGCTTTCCTAGGATTAGACGCACCCAGCAGTCTTGAGAATAACGAACATGCGAGTATTGGCGGGGACAATGAACTAAAGATTCATTTCAATAGTACCTCGTCCACGGGAGGAACCGGTCTCAATCCGGACAGTGAAACCTGGTTCGACCAAGTCTTCCGAGTGACCAACCAAGGGACCCAACCGATTGATTTCATGGTTGACGATGATGACCTCAGTCAGTCGGAAAACATCGTGTTCTACGTCGATGGCAGCTTCCTGCCTGACAGTGGTTACAATACCGGTGATCTATACGCGATCGAAGGATATCCCGGAACTGCAGAAGGGGCGGGAAGAGAAGACGACGACCAGCACGCAAACGCTAGTGATTACTGGGTTGGCTCTGCAAGGCCCCAGGTCGGCTCCGGTGACTCGATACCCGTGGGAATTTACGTTGATACAACCGGAGAGAATACTGTTGGATCGTGGGACAGCGGTACAGTGACTATCAAAGCAAGTGAAAACCTCAACCAACCGTAATAGTAACACACGCTGATTCTGGTATTCTTTTATATATTAATACTGCTCAATATTCATACAAATGATCTGTATTCTGACGATATAAAATATACCCCAATTATTTCTCGGCATATTGCTAGATTAGATATTTTGTAGCCGGTAGAGGCTTAACAACTAATCACATTGGGACGCTCTTTATTCAGTAAGCGTTCGCCTGCTGATCACACGGCTGCTGTTCGATTGTTACGATTACAACATGCAGTTCCTTGTCTGGCAAGCACCCCAATGACCGTCATAACCATGGGAAACCGCAGTGCGACGAATCGGCCGCTGAGCGGGCCGTCGTAATTAAAAGAGAATACGGTCGACAGCGACAGTCGAACCGATGGGATCCAACCCTACACTCCGGCCCTCAGTGTATGTCTAATTATCGAACACACGATCCGTGGTCGCGCTCGCCTCGGTCGGTCGTCCACAATAACTTCGTTGGCCAGCGCGCCAGTGAGCGCGCACACGTTGGCGCCGTCGACGTACTCGGTATCCGCTCGAACGTCTTACGATTTCTTATACGCTCTTCTGTAGGAGATTGTTGATACTGCTGAGCTGTCACTGTCGAGTCGAAGAGGACAAGGGCACCGCGGCAGCGGTGCCCGACACGAATGATTCCGCTAATGTGTTTGGGTCGGAATCGGTCGCAGCGGACCTGCTCCAACAGGTTCGCTGGCGTGACGGTGTGACTTGTCCCCGCTGCCGTTCTGACCTGACGGTCAGAAACGGCAGCTGTGGGCAGTTTCAGCGGTATCTCTGTAAGGATTGCGGCCGCACGTTCAACGATAAAACCGGCACGATCTTTGCTCATTCGAAGATCGCGCTCCGCAAGTGGCTGTTTTCGATCTACGCGTTTCTCCGGTTTAACACGAGTCTCAGGCAGTTACAGTGCGAAATCGATGTCACCTACAAAACGATCCACAGGCGCGTCGAGCGCTTCAGTAAAGCGCTCGACGCGCCGTCACTCAATCTCGTCGGACCAGTCGAAATTGATGAGTTCTACGTCTCTGCCGGCTTGAAAGGCCGCGAGCGCGACCGCTGATCGCGCTCTCGCGGCCTCTCTAGACGTGGGCGCGGGACGTATGAACAGGACAAACCACCCATTTTCGTCCTCGTAGATCGTGGCACCGAGCAACGGTACCTCGTACCAGCGAAATCCGCAGACGAGTCGACGATTCGGCTCCTGCTGGCTGACCGTCAGCAGGAGCCTCTCACCGTCTATACCGACGGATTTTGTGCGTACGATCCACTTGAGAAAGACGAGAGATTCGACCGTGAATACGTCGTTCACGGAGATGGTGAATACGCGGATGACGCAATCCACGTGAACACATGCGAGAGCCACGCGTCGCTGGCGCGACGGTGGCTCTCGCCGCATCGAGGCATCTCAAAAGATCGCCTCACACAGTATTTCCGCGCGTTCTAGCTCAGGCGAAAACTCTACCGCAAACCCGGACGAGAAGCGTTTAAACACGCCATCAAAGCCACACTCTGAAATCAACAATGTGCTACACAAGAGCGTTTCTTATATTGAGCCTTGTTTAGACGCGGTGTGGATCAGGCGAAACGGCGCTATCCGAAAACGAAATCGAACAGAGAGGCTCTCATAGACTGGTCCTGTTCAGTCAACATAGACGCTAACCCACGTAATCGGGAGCGTCTAAACAAGGCCCTTATATTGTATTTCCAGTAATCCAACGGTAGATAGATCTCCGCGGATCGGCAACAACGCTCATCGCTCACGGCATGCTAGTGGCGACGTTACTGCTCATTTCTACGGGTGCTGCGATCGTCGATCAGCCAACCGACCCCATCACCGACGACATCGCGCTCCAGCCCGGCGACAACCCCTACGCCTACCTCAACGAAAACGGCGAACTCGAGATCGACATCACCGAGGACAACCTCCGGATCGACGCCGAGGGGGTCAACGTGGACGCCTTCACTACCCAAGAGGCACTCTTCTGCGTCACCTACGACGGGAACGCATCCGTCGAGGCGTGGATCGAACACGAGGGCACGTGCGACGGTGAGTTCTGACCGCACGAGGGCTATCGGGTAGTGATGCTCGACGCACCGCTCTGTGATACTCGAAAGCGTCGAGAGAGGTACGTCGACAAGTGAACAGTAGCGGGAGGTAGATTTGAACTACCGATCTCCGGGTTATGAGCCCGGCGGAATCTCCTGGCTATCCCATCCCGCTATCGTACCAAAATCGCGTGCGACTGTTAAGGGTTCTGATCCCGTCGCCGGTGTGCGATTCGTCCACGAACCGTTTATATATCGATCGGGGTGATTGCGACCGACCGTCAGGCGGTCTCGTCGTCGGAGATATCATCGTCCGGACCATCGCTTGCCCCCGCGTACCGCTGCCGGATCCGGAGCGCGGCGAGTGCGCCGATCGCGAACCCGACCGGTAACACGGCGTCCGCGGGATCGCCGGAGAGCGCGCGGCCGGCGGTCAGTCCCGCCATCAGGGCGAAAAGCAGCGCCATCAGCCCGGCGATCGGGACCACGTAGCCGTCGGTGAACGGCGCTCGGTCGGATCCGTCGCTCATAGGGACACTCTCTGGGGAAGGATTAAAAATCCGGGCGGGGACGGTCAGGCCGATCACGGCGTCCGCCTTGCGTCGGCCGCAAACGCTTTGATGCATCATAGATAGTGATAAACGATGCAAAAACCGCTACTGACGACGGACTTCTTGGACCGGGCACGGCGCCACTACGCCGACGAGGAGGCCGTCCTCGCCACGGACGGGACACGGTACACCTACGCCGAGCTGGGCGAGCGTGCCGATCGATTCTCCGCCGCGCTTCAGGAGCGCGGGATCGAGAAGGGCGACCGCGTCGCGGTGTTGGACCCGAACACTCACTACCACCTCGAGGCCGCCTACGGCACCATGCAGGTCGGCGCGATCCACACGCCGCTGAACTACCGGCTCACGCCGAACGACTTCGCGTACATGCTCTCCGACGCCGGCGTCGACGCCGTCTACGCCGACGCCGAGTACGCCGCGAACATCGAAGCGGTTCGCGACGAGGTTCCGACCGAGACGTTCCTCACGAACGACACCGACGCGGTCGACGGCGAGTGGGAGTCGTTCGACACGGCGCTCGACGACGCGGATCCCGACGCCTACGAGCGCCCGGAGATGGACGAGGACGACGTGATCACGATCAACTACACGTCGGGGACGACGGGCGACCCGAAGGGGGTCTGCCGCACCCACCGCGCCGAGACGCTCCACGCCTACCTGATCACGATTCATCAAGAGATCACCGACGACGACGTGTACCTCTGGACGCTGCCGATGTTCCACGTCAACGGCTGGGGGCACATCTACGCGATCACGGGGATGGGCGCCCGGCACATCTGTACCCGCGGCGTCGACGTCGCCGAGGTGTTCGATCGGATCCGCACCGAGAACGTGTCGTACTTCTGTGCGGCGCCGACCGTGCTCAACATGCTCGGCGACCACTACGCCGAACACGGCGGCGCGACGACCGGTGACAACGACGTGCGGGCCGCCACCGCGGGCGCGGCGCCGCCGGAGGCGACGATTCGCACCGTCGAGGAGGAGTTCGGCTGGGATCTTAAACACGTGTACGGCGCGACCGAGACGGGACCGCTCGTGACGACCTCGGACGCGAAGCGCCACTACGAGTCCGGCTCCGACGACCGGTTCGGGGTCAAGAAGATGCAGGGGATCGGCTTCCTCGGCACCGAGGTGCGCGTCGTCGACGAGAACGGCGAGGACGTGGCGGCCGACGGCGAGACGATCGGCGAGATCGTCGTCCGAGGCAATCAGGTGATGGACCGGTACTGGAACAAGCCCGAGGCCACCGAAGAAGCATTCTCGGACCGATTGGAGGGGTACTACCACATGGGCGATCTGGCCGTCGTCAACGAGGACGGCTTCGTCTCGATCCAAGACCGGAAAAAGGACATCATCATCTCCGGCGGAGAGAACATCTCGTCGATCGAGTTAGAGGACACCCTCTTCGAACACGAGGTCGTCTCCGACGTCGCCGTCATCCCAGCGCCGGATGAACGGTGGGGAGAGACGCCGAAGGCGTTCGTGGTCCCAGAGAGCGGCGACCCGGACGACGCGGGTGCGACACCGGAGGAGCTCAAGGCGTTCGTCCGAGAGCGCGTCGCCGACTACAAGACGCCTGGCGAGGTGGAGTTCGTGGCCGAGCTCCCGACGACGGCGACCGGGAAGATCCAAAAGTACGAGCTGCGCGAGCGCGAGTGGGACGAGGAAGACCGGATGGTCGGAGAAGGATAGTTACGAACAGTCAGTGACCGGCCGCCGACGGGGCGGTCCCGGCATCACTCCCCGCCGAGCAAACTGTCGACGAGCGCCTCGGGATCGAACAGGGTCAAGTCGTCGTACCCCTGCCCGGTACCGAGGAACAGAATCGGCTTCCCGGTGACGTACGCGACGGAAATAGCGGCCCCGCCGGAAGAGTCGGCGTCGGCCTTCGTGAGGACGGCGCCGTCGATCTCGGCGGCGGCGTTGAACTCCTTCGCGCGGTTCACCGCGTCTTGACCCGCGACCGCCTCGTCGACGAATAACGTCATGTCCGGCTCGACGACGCGGTCGATCTTCTCCAGTTGGGCCATCAGGTCGTCGCTCGTGTGGAGCCGACCCGCGGTGTCGCCGAGGACGACGTCGACATCGTTCGCCGCGGCGTACTCGACGCCGTCGTAGATCACGGCGGCCGGGTCGCCGCCCTGATCGTGGGAGATGAGCTCTCGCCCGAGTCGGTCGGCGTGCTCTTGGATCTGCTCGTTCGCTCCCGCCCGGTACGTGTCGCCGTTCGCCAGCACCGACGAGTAGCCGCGGTCGGCGAGCCACTCGGAGAGCTTCGCGATGCTCGTCGTCTTCCCGACGCCGTTGACGCCGGTAAAGACGATGGTGACAGGCTTGTCGGCCGCCGCGATCCGCTCTTCGAAGTCGAACTGGCCGACGGCGATCACGTCGAGGAGGGCGTCGTGAAGCGCCGACTCGACGAGTTCACCCGTCGTCTCGACCTGCTTGCGAGATTCGCCGAGCATCTTCTCGCGGACGGTCTCGAGGATGCGCTCCGCAACGCTCATCTCCACGTCGCTTTCGAGGAGCGCCATCTCGAGGTCCCACAGCGGCTGCTCTAAGTCTTCCTCCTCGATGATGATCCGACCGGTCGCGAACGCCTTCGCGCGCTGGAAGGTGCTCGGCTCGGTGTCGTCGGCGTCGGCGTCGGTGGAGTCATCCGCGGCGTCGACGGCGTCGCCGTCCGCGTCATCGGCGTCGACCGTTTCGACGGCATCGGCGTCGCTCTCCGCAGTCTGGTCGGGCGTCTGCGACTCGGCGGCAGCGGTCTCGGCCGCCTCTGAGTCGTCCTGCTCTGCGGGTTCCTCGACTTCGGCGTTCTCCTCAACGTCCTCCCGAAACCCGGAGAGCTTGTCTTTCAGTCCGTCGAACACGGTCGGTCGTTACTCCTCGTCGCCCTGGCTCTGCTGCATCTGCTGCATCTGCTGTTGCTGCATCTGCTGTTGCATCTGCTGGGCCTGCTGTTCGAGCTCCTGGCTTTCGTCTTCGAGCTCGTCGACCTCTTCTTCCGTCTCCTCGATGCGGTCGTCGAGCGCGTCGCGCTTGCGACCGAGCACGTCGATGGCGTCGCCCTCGTTCTGCTCTGCGGAGTAGTTGCCGCCGAGCGAGACGATGATCTCGTCGATGTCCTGAACCTCGGCGCGCACGTAGGCGCCGCCGCCGAGCGGGACCTGCACCGTCGAGCCCGTATCGATGGTCTCGATCGCTTCGATCGCGTCGTCGATGCCGGACTGCTCATCGCGGTAGTCGGCGATCTCTGCTTCGAGGGCCTCGATCTCCTCGTCGAGCGCCTGCAGTTCCTGGGAGAGCTGCTGGAGCTGCTGTTGTCCGCCGCCCATCATGCCGCGGACACCTCCTCGATCTCGATCTGGGCGCGCTTCCGGCTGTGCTGGCTCCCGACCGTGGTGTAGATGCGCTCGCGGGCGAGGTCTTCGTTCTCCGCCTCGACGTCCTTGGTGAACGGCTGGAAGCCGTCTCGACTCTGGAACCGTCCACTCACCGTGTAGGTACTCATGTTCAACGATCCGGCAGGGACAGGGAAGTATCTTCCTAAAAAGGGAGAGGCGATCGCTCTCGACCAAAGACAGCGAAACGCCGAAGAGAGGACCATTCGCCCCGGAAATCGTCACCACCGAGTGCCGGGATCCGTCTCTCCTGGATGTGCGGTCACCCGGCGAGATCGGCCCGCCGGAACTGGAGGACCGCGACGAGCATGAGCGTCGCGGTCGCCGCGAGCAGGACGACCGCCCCGCCGACGTCGTACTCGGCGTTCACGAGGACTGCGGAGGGATCGTAGTGCGCGGTCGGACTGATCGCTCCGAGCCGGTCGTACTCGCTGCTGGCGGCGAGCGACTCGAACATAAACAGCGCGAACAGGCCGCCGAGTGCGACCCGCTGGGCGATCCCCGCCCGCGAGACGAGCGTCGAGACGGCGATCCCGAGCGCGACGCAACAGAGGTGGTACGGCACCGCGAGCGCGTGGACGGCGACGAGCCGCTCGGCCGCGATCGTCTCGCCGACCGCGACCACCCCGACATACGCGACGATCGGTACGGCGACGTTCAACAGGAGTACGAGCGGCACGAGCCCGAGGAACCGCCCGAACACCACGTCGCGGCGGGCCACGGGCGCGGACAGCGTGAGGTCCATCCGACCGGAGGCCACGTCGCCGGCGATCGTGCCCCCACTGAGGTACGCGAGGTAGAGGCCGACCATGAGCAGCCACGCGAACTGGTAGAACTCCACCGCGAGGAAGCCCTCGATCGTGGAGAGGGAGACGACCCCGAACGCCTCCTGAAACGCCGGGGGAAGCGACTCGGCGTAGGCGTCGAGGTCGATATCGGCGCTCGACATCGACGGGAAGAAGGCTAAAAACAGCAGGAGAAAGCCCGACAGCAGCCCGGTCAGGACGAGCGATCCGCGAGCTCTCCCCCCGGCCTCGTAGCGGGCGATCGCCAGCCAGGGCGCGGGTCGACTGCTCATCGGTCGCCTCCATCGGTCTCATTGCCGCTTGCGGGTGCCGACGCCTGGGCGTCACGGGGTGTCTCTCGACGGCCGGGCCCCGGCACGTCGCCGTCGTAGAACGTCATGAACGCCTCTTCGAGCGGGGCGTCGACGACCTCCAAGTCGTGGACCGTGAACCCGTCGAGCAGGTCGATCAGCGCGTCGTACTCACCGGTCCACGTGAACGAGACGGTGTCGCCGACGCGGAGGTTCATCGCGCCGCGTATCTCGAAGTCCCCGCGGACGACGTCTTCGGCCACGCGGACGCGGACCTGCTTGCCGCCCCGCGACCGGAGGTCCTCGACGGTCTCGACCGCGGCGAGACGGCCTTCCCGGAGCACGCCGATACGGTCACAGAGCGCGGCCACCTCGCCGAGGACGTGCGAGGAGAGGAGCACGCTCGCGCCGTCGGCGACGCGCTCGCGCACCAGCGCGGCGAACTCCTCCTGAAGGAGCGGGTCGAGCCCGGAGGTCGGCTCGTCGAGTAAGAGGAGATCCGGGTCGTGCATGAACGCGGCGACGAGCGCGACCTTCTGGCGGTTCCCCCGCGAGAGGTCGCCGATCCGGCGCGACTCGTCCAGCCCGAACCGAGAGACGAGCGCCTCGCGGCTGCCGGAGCCTCGGAGCGCGGCCTGATGGTCGAGGAACGCGGCTGCTGTCCGATCGGCGTCCAGACCGGGATCACCCGGGAGGTAGCCGATCCGCTCGCGGGCGGCCCGGGATTCGCCCGGGTCGGTCACGTCGTGACCGAGCATGGCGGCTCCGCCGCTCGTCGGCGACAGGAAGCCGAGGAGGGTGCGGATCGCGGTCGTCTTCCCGGCGCCGTTCGGCCCGAGGAAGCCGAACACCTCGCCGTCTTCGACGGTAAACGACACGTCCTCGATCCCGCGGACGTCGCCGTAGTACTTCGTCAGGGACCGACACTCGATTGCGGACATACCGTCCGCAACTCGGCGTCGAGTCTTAAAAGGGGGGAAGAATCCGCAGACGGAGACCGAGCCGATCGGTCGTCGGACGGAGCGCGTTTCGACCGGGCGCGCTTCGGCCTCAGTCGATGAAGCCGAGCGTCTCCTCGATGCGTCCGAGTTCCGGACCGGTGGTGTCCTCGCCGACGACGTACCCCTCGTCGGTGGCGACGAGCCCGGAGCCGACGAGCGGCGCGCCGTAGTTGATCGTCCCGAGGTCGGCGCGCACGTCGAGCGCCTCCTCGACGGCCTGCAGTTCGGACTCGGTCGATTTGGGGTGACAGAGCAGGCCCGTGTTGTTGGCGACCGCGGCGGTGCCGACCGTTCGCACGTCGCCGAGGTCGCCGCGGACCACGGGGACGTCGAGGGTCTCTTTGATCGTCACTATCGACTCGCGCGGGAGGTCCGGGTGGACGTAGGCGCCGTAGTCGTTTGCGAGGACGACGTTCCCGGCCGCGTTGATCTCGCCGGGGAGCTCGCCTACCTCGCGGTCGGCGGCCTCGGCGATCCGCGACTGCTCGCGCTCGGTGGCCCGCGAAGAGACGAGGACCCCGTTCTCGTTGCCCGTCGCGAGGGAGCCGACGGTGTTGGCGCCGCCGACCGTCGTGAGGAGGGGATCGGCGCCCAGCTCCTCGCCGAGCGCGTCGGCGAGCTCCTCGTCGACGTCCGGCCGAACCAGCAGGAGGTCATCGATCGCGCGGGCGAACACGCCCACGTACGACGAGCCGGTGAAAGTCGCCCGTAACACGTTACTCGGCGTACTCGGCTTCGACGACGGGCTCGTCGTCTTCGACGAACCGGGCCGCGCGGACGCGGACCTTGCTCGGCGGGTTCTGGCGCCCGTTCGCCCAGACGGCCTCGTTGACCGAGGTGTCGAGGACGACGTCCGCCTCGTCGACGGAGAAGTGCTGCGCGAGGTGTCCGCGGACGATCTTCATCGCGAAGTCGGCGCGTTCCTGGACCGGCTTGTCGTTTGCGTCGCGGAGCGGGACGGTGACGACACGCTCCTCGAAATCACTCGTCGACATTTATTCGTCCAGGTCGTTCCGACGCCAATTGCGTCGCTTGGGGTTTCGCGTGACGTTCATGTCGGTCTTCATCATGACCCACGCGGGGACGCGGGTGTTCTGGCGCTCCGCCTTCGCCAGACGCTTCTTTTGAGCCTTCGATTTGTTTCCCATAGTGCCGCATACTTTCCACGGGGCGCATAAAACCCCTTCCATACCGCGTCGCTCCGAGGGATCGACTCCCCCATGGTGGACGGTGCCTCGACGGGGTCAGAACCGCCGTTCGGCGAGGTCCCTGTAGATCCGGTAACATCGCTCCAGTACGTCGATCCCGACGCTCTCGGTCTCGGTGTGTGCCTCGCCGGGCTCGGAGGCCCCGCAGACGACGGGCTCGGTGCCGGCCTCGGCGAGCCAGCCGGCGTCGGTCGCGTGCGGCTTGACGACGTGTTCGGGCGCGTCGAGCCCCAGTTCGCCGTGGACCTCGCGGGCCGCCGCGAGCGCGGCGTCGGCGAAGGCGTCGTCGCCGCAGGCCATCGGCGGGAGGTCCTGATCGACCTCCCACGCGACGCCGTCGACCGCCTCGGCGGCGCGACCGATGTCGGCGCGGTCGCCGGGAACCGTGCGCTCGTCGATAGTCACCTCGCAGCGCTCCGGTATCACGTTCCACGTCTCGCCGCCGTGAACCATCGTGACCGCGAGCGACCCCGTGACGGGCTCGCCGAAGACGGTCGCCTCCGGGGCGTCCAGCTCGCGGACCTCGTCGATCGCGTCGCTCGCGCGGTAGACCGCGTTCTCCCCGGCCTCGGGTTCGGAGGCGTGCGCTGCGGTCCCACTCGCAACGAGCGTCGAGGCGCGCCGGCCCTTGTGCGCGACGGCCACGTCGGTGACGCCGGGCTTCGAGTAGTCCGTCGATCCCTCGGCGACGACCGCGCGGTCGGGGGCGAACCCCGCGTCGATCGCGTGGCGCGCGCCGGTCCCGCCGACCTCCTCGCCGACGAACGAGGCGACCACCAGCTCGCGGCCCGCCGGCGGCTCGGCGTCGCGGAACGCGAGCATGCAGGCCGCCACCGCGCCCTTCATGTCTGCCGCGCCGCGGCCGTGGATCCGCCCGTCGCGGCGCTCGACGACGTACTCGCCCGCGTTCCCCTCGCCGGTCGTCTGTCGGTCTGCCGGCGGGACCACGTCGTGGTGGCCGACGAGCGCGAGGGTATCGGCGTCGTAGTCGTTCGTCTGGCCCTTATAAGCCATCACGTTGCCGACCTCGTCGCGCTCGACCTGCGCGTCGGTCTCCGCGCGGAGCCACTCCTCGATGGCGTTGCCGGCGGCGGTCTCGTCCTCGTGCGAGGGGATCGCGACCAGCCTCTCGGTCAGGTCCGCGAGTTCGTCCATGGGGCTGGGTGGGGACTTGGTGGCTTAAAAACTGAGTCTGATTGGACTATTTATAAACGGCCGATGCGGTGGCGCGCCCCGGTGAGCGGCCCAAAGGGCCGCGAGCCGACGGTGCGAGGGACGCGGCGACCGAAGGGAGCCGCGAGGTTGGGGAGGTGTGAGGCTGCGGAGGTGTGAGGCTGCGGTTGCGGGGTGGGACTCAAAGGGGCAGCCGGCGAGGCGGGCGCAGGCGACGTAAGCACTGGAAGGAGCGAGCAGCGCGAGCGACTGAAGCGCGCAACGAGCGTGCGCCCGCCTCGTCGGCTGGGGCTTTGGAGGTGTTCACCGTCGATCCGTCGTCATCGACTTATAAATAGGGACTCGCTGAATCAACTGTCACCCACACCTATGCGCGCGTGATTAATACGTCTCCGAGCCCTTAGAACGAGTATGCCCAATCAGCTCGAAACCGCGACGGTCGGCGGCGGGTGCTTCTGGTGTACCGAGGCGGCGCTCGAACAGCTCGCCGGCGTTGAGTCGGTCACGTCCGGCTACGCCGGGGGCCACGACGACGACCCCAGCTACCGAGAAGTCTGCTCCGGCAACACCGGCCACGCCGAGGTCGTTCAAGTGGAGTTCGATCCGGACGTGATCGCCTACGACAAACTACTGGAAGCCTTCTTCGAGGTCCACGATCCGACGCAGCTCAACCGACAGGGGCCGGACGTGGGGAGCCAGTACCGCTCGATCGTCTTGACCCACGACGACGAGCAGGCGGAGGTCGCCAAGGCGTACGTCGACGCGCTCGACGAGGAGTACGACGACGACGTGGTGACCGAGATCGAGCCGCTGGAGACGTTCTACCGCGCCGAGGAGCACCACCAGGACTACTTCGCGAAGAACCCGAACGACGCCTACTGCACCTTCCACGCGAAGCCGAAGATGGAGAAGGTCCGCGAGAAGTTCGAAGCGAACGTCGCGAAGTAGGGAGTGTACGGTTCTGTGAGGTCTCCGGGCGCTCGATCTTGGTTATAAATGGTTGCTGCCGGATCGACGGTGAACGCCTCCAAAGCCCCACCCGACCGCGCCGCAACCGCGGCCTCACACCTCCCCAGCCTCGTCGATCGCCCTCCGCGTTGCTCCGGGCGACCGACTCCCTCGCGCGGATTCCTCGCGCCCGATGGGCGCTCGGAGGCACGCGCCACCGCCTAGCTGTGATCGCGATCACGTCGGTTGTTTATAAGCACTCACCACCCGATCCCCACCGCTCTCGATCATGTTCGCCCGGCAACCCTACGGTCGAACGGTAGACCTTTGCCGTCCCCGGTTCGACCGTCTGTATGGTCTCGCTGGGACTGGTGGTGGCGCGGTTCAACGGCTCCGTCACGGAGCCGATGACCGAGGCCGCCCGCGAGGCGGCCGCCGACCGCGACGCCGTCATCGTCGACGAAGTGAGCGTACCGGGGGCGTACGACAGCCCGCTGGCCGCCGACCGGCTCGCGCGCCGAGACGACGTCGACGCCGTCGCGGTCGTCGGCGCCATCGTCACCGGCGACACCGACCACGACCACGTGATCGCGAACGCGACCGCGGACAAGCTCACCCAAGTGAGCCTCGACCGCGACACCCCGGTCACGTTCGGCGTGAGCGGACCAGGAATGTCCGGCGCGGAAGCGCGCGAGCGCATCGACAAGGGCGCGGACGCGGCGGAAGCCGCGGTCGACCTCGCGGAAGAACTCGACTGACGAAACCGAGACGACCACACCACACCACAATGAGCGACGCATACGACTTTTCAGAGCGGATCGGACGCGTAGAGCCCAGCGCCACGCTGGCGATATCGAACCTCGCAGCCGAGAAGGAGGCCGAGGGCGCCGACATCGTCGACCTCTCGGTCGGCGAACCGGACTTCGACACCCCGGAGAACGTCGTCGAAGCGGGGAAGGACGCCCTCGACGCCGGCCACACCGGGTACACCTCTTCGAACGGAATCCCGGAGCTCAAAGAGGCGATCGCGGCGAAGCTTCGCGGCACCGGGATCGACGCCGAGGCGGATGAGGTGATCGTCACCCCCGGCGGCAAGCAGGCGCTGTACGAGACGTT
This sequence comes from Halorubrum shenae, assembly GCF_051194165.1. Taxonomy (NCBI): domain Archaea; kingdom Methanobacteriati; phylum Methanobacteriota; class Halobacteria; order Halobacteriales; family Haloferacaceae; genus Halorubrum; species Halorubrum shenae. The sequence goes on from NZ_JBLZNI010000002.1 coordinate 92,749, forward strand.
CCAGACGCTGCTCGACGACGGCGACGAGGTCGTCCTGCTCGACCCCGCGTGGGTCTCCTACGAGGCGATGGCGAAGCTTGCCGGCGCCGACCTCTCGCGGGTCGATCTGGCCCCGCACGGGTTCCAGTTGGAGCCCGCCCTGGACGCCCTCGCGGAGACAGTCTCTGACGACACCGAGCTGCTCGTCGTCAACTCGCCGTCCAACCCCACGGGAGCGGTCTTCTCGGAGGCCGCCTTAGAGGGCGTCCGCGACCTCGCGGTCGAACACGACATCGCCGTGATCTCCGACGAGATCTACGAGCGCATCACCTACGACGCGGAACACGTCTCGCTCGCGAGCCTCGACGGGATGGCCGACCGGACGATCACGATCAACGGCTTCTCGAAGGCGTTCTCGATGACGGGCTGGCGGCTCGGCTACCTCCACGCCAAAGACGACTTCGTCGGACAGGCCGGCAAGCTCCACTCGCACTCCGTCTCCTGCGCGACGAATTTCGTCCAGCGAGCGGGCGTCGAGGCCCTCGAAAACGCCGACGAGTCCGTCACGGAGATGCGCGACGCGTTCCGCGACCGCCGCGACCTCCTCGTCGACCTGTTCGACGAGCACGGCGTCGACGTCGACGTGGGCGACGGCGCCTTCTACATGATGATCCCCGTCGACGAGGACGATCAGGCGTGGTGCGAGGCCGCCATCGAAGATGCCTCCGTCGCCTGCGTCCCCGGCAGCGCGTTCAACGCGCCGGGATACGCCCGTATCTCGTACGCCGCGAGCGAGGAGCGCCTCCGCGAGGCGGTCGACCGGCTCGTCTCGAACGACCTACTGTGAACGCGGCCGACCGTCCGGCGGTCGATCGGACCGGCTGATACCGGCAATCTGCGCTGGGTTTTTAACGCCAGCACTCAAAGTTTCAACTCGGTGGTACGATGTACGACAACATTCTGTATCCGACGGACGGGAGTGACGGATCGAAGGCGGCGGCGGCACACGTGAGGGAACTCGCGTCGGCGTTCGACGCGACCGTTCACGTGTTGTCCGTCATCGACACGCGCCACGTCGCGATCGGCATGAGCGGTGGATTCCCAGCTGACGACGGCTTCGCCCTGAGCAGCGACCCGTCGAGCGGCGCCGAGGGCGGCACGGTCGGGGAGCCCGCCGACGGCGACGAGCGACAGTCGGCGCTGCGGGATCGGGGCGAAGCGGTCGTCGAGGAGGCGAGCGGGGCTCTCGGAGACGTCGAAGCAGTGACGGTCGTCGAATCGGGCAACCCGCATGTGGAAATACTCGAATACGCCGACGAGAACGACATCGACCTCGTGGTGATGGGGACACACGGACGAACCGGCGTCGATCGGTACCTGCTCGGGAGCGTTACGGAGAAAGTGGTGCGGACGGCCGATCCACCGGTGGTGACAGTCCGAGCCGACGAGTCGGCGAGAGAGTGAGCATGGGCCCGCCAGCGTAGCCCGTTTTCGCGCTGGTTCCAAACCGCGAACCTCTCCGGGTTCATGACGGAGACGCGAGCGGTCGTGACCGATGCGGCCGCGGCGCTCGCCGGGGATGCGACGTTCCGAAACCCTTACTCCCGGAGCGAAACACTGCAGCGTATGAGCGATACGTCCGAGTCGACGGATGACGCGGGGGAGGCGCCCGATGAGGGCGACGACGCCGCGACCGCCGTCGACGCCGAGGAGGTCCGACACGTCGCGGATCTGGCCCGCGTGCGGCTCGACGACGACGAGGTCGAGGCGTTCGCCGACCAGTTCGGCGACATCCTCGACTACTTCGAGGCGCTCGACGAGGTCCCCGAGACGGACCGAGAAGAAGCGCTCGTCAACGTGATGCGCCCCGACGAGGTCGAGGAAGGGCTCTCACAGGATGAGGCGCTGTCGAACGCCGAAGAGACCGAAGACGGCTTTTTCGTGGGGCCGAAGGTGTCGTGATGGCGGCCGACTACAACCTCTTCATCACGGAGGAGACGATCGAGGGCGACGCGGACGCCGAGGGCCCGCTGGCGGACGCGACCGTCGCGGTCAAAGACAACATCTCCACCGACGGGATCCGGACGACCTGCGGCTCCGAGATGCTCGCCGACTACGTCCCGCCGTACTCCGCGACGGTCGTCGACCGGCTCACGGAGGCGGGCGCGACGGTGGTCGGCAAGACGAACATGGACGAGTTCGGGATGGGAACGACCACCGAGACCTCCGCGTTCGGCCCGACGAAGAACCCGGCCGACCCGGAGCGCGTCCCCGGCGGCTCCTCGGGCGGCTCGGCGGCGGCGGTCGCCGCGGGCAAGGCCGACGTGGCGCTCGGCTCGGACACGGGCGGCTCGGTGCGGTGTCCGGCCGCGTTCTGCGGCGTCGTCGGGATCAAGCCGACCTACGGGCTCGTCTCGCGGTACGGGCTCGTCGCGTACGCGAACTCCTTAGAGCAGATCGGGCCGATCGCCGGCACCGTCGAGGAGGCGGCCGCCGCGCTCGACGTCATGGCGGGGCCGGACCCGCACGACGGGACGACCCGCGACTTGAGCGAGGTCGACGGCGCCGACCCCGACGCGAGCTACGCCGCGGCCGCCGACGGCGACGTCGACGGGCTGACGGTCGGAGTCCCCACCGAGCTGTTCGACGGCGCCGACGAGCGCGTGGTCGAGACGGTCGAGGCCGCAATCGCGGACCTCGAGGCGCAGGGCGCGGAGACGACCGAAATCTCCCTGCCCTCGGTCGAACACGCGGTACAGGCGTACTACGTCATCGCGATGGCCGAAGCCTCTTCGAACCTCGCCCGCTTCGACGGCGTCCGGTACGGGAACCGCGCCGAGTCGGACGGCAACTGGAACGAGTCGTTCGCGGAGACGCGCGACGAGGGGTTCGGCGCGGAGGTCAAACGCCGGATCCTGCTGGGCACGTACGCGCTCTCGGCGGGCTACCACGACAAGTACTACAAGAAGGCGCAGGACGCCCGAGCGTGGGTCCGACAGGACTTCGAGGACGCGTTCGCGGACGTGGACGTGATCGCGTCGCCGACCATGCCGGTGCTTCCCTTCGAGCTCGGCGAGAGCCTCGACGACCCGCTTCGGATGTACCTCGCCGACGCGAACACGACGCCGGTGAACCTCGCGAATCTCCCCGCGATATCGGTGCCCGCGGGCGAGGCCGACGGCCTCCCGGTCGGGCTCCAGCTCGTCGGGCCGAAGTTCGACGAGGAGACGGTGATTCGCGCGGCGAGCGCGGTCGAGGACAGATGAGTCTGACCGACGAGGAGCGGAGCCGACTCGCCGACATCGTCCGCCTCCAGCCGACGAAGAACGGCGAGCTGCAAGACGCGTGGAAGCTCGAAAGCGGCAGCGAGGTTCACCAGTACCTCGAGAACCACCTCAAGGAGTACTACTACCGCGACGACGACAGCCTGATCCGGTCGACCGCCGAGGCGAACGACCTCGTCGACGTCGAGCCCGGGATCGAGGCCGACGCGGTCGCGAAGGGCGCCGCGCCGGAGACGATCCGCGTCCCCGAACTGGAGGCGCGGGTGTTCGAGGTCGTGGCGGGTCCCGACGAGCGGTCGCAGTCGGTCGTGGCCGTACTCAACGCCGTCCGCGAGGCGTTCGACCTCGACCCCGACGTCGACGAGGTGCGGCGCGCGCTCCGGAGCCTCGAACGCAAGAACGTCGTGGAGGTCGTCTACCGGACCGTGCCGACGTTCAAGCTCGCCGTCGACCGCGACGAGATCACTGTCGAAATCGCGGAGTGATCGACGCGGCTCTGCAGTCCCGAAGCCGTTCCGCAACGACACCTTATAAGCCGCCACGGCCGGAACCCTCATGATAATGCTACAGGGGGTCAACGTCGCGCTCGGCGTCTCGGGGAGCATCGCGGCGGTGAAGGTCGTCGAACTCGCTCACGAGCTACGCCGCCACGGCGCGAGCGTGCGCGCCGTCATGTCCCCCGCGGCGACGAACATCGTCCACCCGTGGGCGGTCGACTTCGCAACCGACGAGCCCGTCGTCACCGAGATCACCGGCGACGTGGAACACGTCGAACTGTGCGGCCGGGACGAGTGGGCCGACGTCCTCCTCCTCGCCCCCGCGACCGCGAACACGGCGGGGAAGATCGCTGCCGCGGTCGACGACACCCCGGTCACCACCTGCGCGACGACCGCGCTCGGCGCGGGCATGCCGGTCGTGATGGCGCCGGCGATGCACGAGCCGATGTACGACCATCCGGGCGTGTTGGAGGCGCTTGACACGCTGGAGGCGTGGGGTGTGCGGTTCGCGGACCCTCGGATCGAGGAGGGAAAGGCGAAGATCGCCGCCGAGGACGATATCGTGACCCAGGTCGCCCGTGCGGCCACGCCGCAGTCGCTCTCGGGGACTCACGTCGTCGTCACCGCGGGAGCGACGAAGGAACGGATCGACCCGATCCGGATCTTGACGAACCGGGCGTCGGGGAAGACGGGTCGAGCGGTCGCCCGAGCGCTGTACGTCCGGGGCGCGACCGTGACGCTGGTACAGGACGGTCCCGAGGTCCCGTACGCCGACGTGGTCGCGGTCGAGACCGCGTCGGAGATGATGAAGGCGTGTCGTCAGACCGCGGCCACCGCGGACGCGCTGATCTCCGCGGCGGCCATCTCCGATTTCACCGCCGACGCAGTCGACGAGAAGATCCGATCCGGATCGCCGCTGTCGGTCGATCTAGAGCCGACACCGAAGCTGATCGACTCGGTGCGGGAGGCGTATCCGGACCTCCCGATCGTCGGGTTCAAAGCCGAGACCTCCGGCGACGACGCGGCGATGATTGCGGAGGCGGAGCGGATCCGCGACCGGGTCGGCCTCGCGTTCGTCGTCGCCAACGACGCGAGCGTGATGGGCGACGACGAGACCCGCGTCCTCATCGTCGGCGACGAGGGGAGCGACCCGGTGGAGGCTGTCGGCTCGAAAGACGTCGTCGCCGGGCGGATCGCAGACCGGCTCGCCGTGGAGATCGGACGATCGGCGTGAGGGCCGGCCCGATTCGCGGCGACAGCCGCTCCATCACTCGATCACACCGAAATCGTCGCGGATACAAACTGTTTTGAGGGGGTAGAGAAAGGATCGAGACAGAGATTCCCATGTGTATAGAGACGGCGAGACCCGGTTCCGTCGGAGGTGTAGTAGGTGGCTGACACCGACGCCGATCGCGGTACCGCCGACAGCGAGGCCGCCGGCAGCGAGGCGGGCACCCCCGAGAACACCGGCGAGTCCTCGCCCGCTCCGGCCGGGGGGCTCGTTGTGCCCGTCGAACCGACACCGACTCTGCGAGCGACGGTCGCACACGCTGTCGAGGCCGCGGCCGACGACGGCTTCTCGACGATCCACCTCGTGGAGATCGCGTCGTGGCGCAACGGCGACCCCGGAAGCGACGATCGGGCGTCGTCAGCCGAGCGTGTCCTTGAACGCGCTGAGGCGTGGGCGAACTCCGACCTCGACGACCTCGACGGAGAGCGCCCGCCGATAACAGTCGTGACGGAGGTCATCGGCGCCGACGAGTACCTGTTCGGACCGGACGACTACGTCCGGGTGCTTGCCGCCTATGCAGAGACGCACGGCGCCGACGCGGTCCTTCTCGATCCGGAGTACACGCCCGTCGGAAACACCACCCTGCTGCAGCCGCTGGAGTTCGCGCTGTCGGGCACCTCGCTGACCGTCAAGACGGCGCCGGTGACGCGACCGACGCGGCGAGAGCGGCTCCGGAGCGAGGCGACCGGAAAGCGGTTCGTCGCGATGTTCGGGGTGTCGCTCGCGTTCTACCTCGTGCTCGGCGACCCGCTCTACTGGTTCGACTGGGTGACCGGCCTCGCGACGGCGGCGATCGTCTCGATCACCCTCTCTCGCGTCAGTATCGACACTGAACCGACAGTCCGGCGGACGCCGATGCGAATCCTCCGCGGCGTGATCTACGTCCCCGTCCTCCTTTTCGAGATCATCAAGGCCAACATCGATGTCGCCCGCGTGATACTCGACCCGCGACTCCCGATCGAGCCGACGATGAACCGGATGCGCGTGATCGTCGGCAGCGGGCTCCCGCTGATGACGCTCGCGAACTCGATCACGCTGACGCCGGGGACGCTGACGGTTCGCGCCCGCGACAGCGATCTGTACGTCCACTCGCTCATCCCGTCTGCCCGCGACGGGCTCTTCGACGGCTCCCTCGAGCGCTGGACGCGGTTCGTCTACTACGGACGGGCGTCCGCACGACTCCCGTCTCCCCGTGAGCGCGACGACTGCGCGATCTTGCAGGGGCCCGACGCGACCGAGGAGCTACCGATCGCCGCCGCCGACGGCGGAGCGACTCCGGTTGGTGGCGATGACTCGCCGACAGAATCGGGCGACGAGGATACCGAGACCCGCGAAGCCCACGAGACGACGGAGGTGAGCGACGAGTGAGCCTCGTCGACACCGCGCTCGTCGCCGGCTACACGGTCGGCGACTTCCTGCTCCTCGCGGCCGCGGGATTCACCGTGCTCGCGATCGGGATGCTCTACCGGGCCGTGAAGGGTCCGACGATGCAAGACCGAGTGCTCGCGGTGAACGTCCTCGGGACGAACACCGTCGTGATCCTCGCCATCCTGAGCGCCGCGCTCTCCGAGCCGACGTTCCTCGATATCGCCTTAGTGTACGCGCTGTTGAACTTCCTGATGGCGATCGCCATCTCGAAGTTCACCGTCGAGCGGGGTGGTGTGCTGTGATGGAGGCCCTCGGAACTGCCCGCGTGGCGCTCGTCGTCGTCTTCACGCTGCTCGGACTGTTCTTCTCGTTCGTCTCGATGACGGGCGTGCTCCGGCTCCCGGACGTGTACTCCCGGGCACACACCGCCTCGCAGGCGGACACGCTCGGCGCCGGCTTCGGACTGGCCGCGGTCGCGCTCGCGATCGGGTTGGAGGCGGCCGGAGTCAAGAGCGTGCTCCTGCTGTTTTTCATCTTCGTGACGAACCCGACGGCGGCCCACGCGATCGCTCGGGCCGCCTTCGAGGAAGGCACCGTGCCGTGGACTGAGGGGGACGAGCGCCGATGACGGTCCCCGCTCCCGTCTCCCAGGTCGTCGCCCAAGTCACCGCGATCGAGGCGAGTCTGCTCGCGTTCGTCGTGCTCACGGCGCTCGCCACCGCGTTCGCTCGCGACGTGCTCGCTGCGGTCATCGTCTTCGGGGCGTACAGCCTCGGGATGGCCGCGCTGTACACGTTCTACCGCGCGCCCGACGTGGCGCTGACGGAGGCAGCGATCTCCGCCGGCGTGACGACCGTTCTCCTGCTGTTGACGCTCGCGAAGACGACCCGGCTCGACCACGACGCCGTCTTCGAGTCGGTGAACTTCCCCGCTGCGGGCGCCGCCGGAATTTTGTTCGCCGGGTTGCTTCTCACCATGGGTGATATCCCGGCGATCGGCTCGCCGGACGCACCGATCTGGTCGAACCCGGACGTGACGCAGTGGTACCTCGCGGAGTCGTACGCACAGACTCACGTCGAGAACACCGTGATGGCCGTGCTGGCGGCGTTCCGCGGGTTCGACACCTTCGGCGAGGCGGTCGTCGTCTTCGCCGGGGGGATCGCGGCGCTGATCGTGCTCCACCGGGAGGTGTTCACATGACCGACACCGTCGACGACGCCGACATGACCGACGCAGGTACCGATTCGACCGGAGACAGCGAGGCGAACGTGCCCTCCGACGCCCCGACAGACGGACGGGACGACGCCGACTCCGAGCGTCCCCCGCACCGCGCCGCCTCTCGGTCGGGACGGCTCGACGCCGAGAAGCGACGGAGGCACCCCTTCACCGAGAGTCAGGTAATCATGCCGACCGTGAAGGTGGTGACGCCGTTCGCGTTCACCTACGGGCTCTTCATCACCTTCCACGGGAGCGGCTCCCCGGGAGGGGGGTTCCAGGGCGGGGCGATCATGGCCGCCGTGGTGTTCATGATCGCGTTCGCGTTCGGTATCGAGGCGACGCGCGACTGGCTCGCGAACACCGTCGTCGTCGCGCTCGCGGTCGGCGGCGCGCTCGCGTTCGCCGGCATCGGGCTCGTCCCGGTCGCGCTCGGCGGGGCGTTCCTCCAGTACGACCTCCTCCCGATCCCGATCCTCGATCCCGTCAAGTACGGGATGGAAGGCGTGGAGATCGTCGGGATCGCGCCCATCGTGAGCGGCGTGCTCATGGGGCTCTTCTTCCTGCTTGCAGGAGGATTCAACTCCGACGGAGACGGGTTCGGAAACGGCGCCCTCGATGATGACGGGTCGATCGACGAGCGGGGCTCCCTCGAAGAGGACGCGGCCGACACCGGAGGTGACCGATGACGAGCGCGCTCATCGCCGCGATCGGCTCTGCTTCCGGTCTCGCCTCCGCCCTCGCGTCCGGGACCGCGACCACCGCTGCGCTCGACGTATTGGCGACGAGGCACTCGTACGTCGCGTTCGCGCTGCTGTTGTGTATCGGGCTCTACATGATGATCGCTAACCCCCACCTCGTGAAGAAGATTATCGGCCTCAACCTGTTCCAGACGGCGATATTCCTGCTGTTCATCACCTCGGCGTACGTCGAAGGCGGCGCGATCCCGATCGTTCCCGAGGGCGCGGCCGAGACGGGGACGTTCGTCAGCCCCCTCCCGCACGTGATCGTGCTCACTGCCATCGTCGTCGGTGTGAGCCTCACTGCGGTGGGGCTCGCGCTCTGTATCCGTATCTACGACGAGTACGGGACGCTCCGCACCGACGTGCTCCGAGACCTGTTGCGCGATGAGGGATCGCTGCCGGAGCGCCCGGCGGTTGGCGGACGCGACGGGGGTGAGGCCGATGAGTGACGTGCTCCTGCCGGTCGCCATCGCCCTCCCGCTCGTCGCGGCGACGCTTCCGCTCGCGCTCGGGCTGAAGTACGAGAGCGCGGGCTGGCCGGTGGCGGCGGTCGCGACGACCGCCCTTGCCGGCCTCGCGGCGACGATCGGGATCGAAGTGGCCCGGAACGGTGCGCTCTCGCACGCGCTTGGGACCTACCAGCCGCCGGTCGGGATCGAGCTGGTGGCCGACGAGCTGTCGGTCGCGGTACTCGGCTTAGTCGCCGCCGTCTCGCTGGCAACGCTCGTGTTCGCACGGGTGGCCGGTCCGCGGGGCAACTCGTTTTACAGCGGCTACCTCCTCTTGGTCGGCGGGCTCACCGGGCTCGTGCTCACGGGCGACCTGTTCAACATGTTCGTGTTCTTGGAGATCGTCGGGATCTCGACGTACGCGCTCATCGCGGCCGACCGGTCCGGGGCGAGCGCGTACGCCTCGCTGAAGTACCTCGTCGTGGGGACGGTCGGCGCCTCGCTGTACCTGCTCGGCGTCGGCTACGCCTTCCTCGCGACGGGGACGCTGAACATGATCGATATGCAGGTGCAGATCGTCGAGCAGGCGAGCTACGCCGACCCGCTGATCCGGGCGAGCTACGCGCTGATCGTCGCTGGGCTCGGACTGAAAATCGCCGTGTTCCCGGTCCACGCGTGGCAGCCGGACGCGTACCAGCGCGCGCCGGACGCGGTGACGACGATCGTCGCGGCGCTCGTGTCGACCGTGAGCGCGTACGCGCTGATTCGGGTCTCGTACACCGTCTTCACCGTCGACTTCCTCGCGGCCAACGACGCGATCACGACGGGTATGCTGATCGTCGCCGGCGCGTCCATCCTCGCGGGCTCCGCGCTCGCGGCGATGCAGTCCGACCTCAAGCGGATGTTCGCGTACTCCTCGGTCGCCCAGTTCGGGATGATCGTCGCCGCGGTCGCACTGGCGAACGAGACCGCGCTGCTCGGCGGGATCGTTCACCTCATCGGCCACGGGCTGTTAAAGTTCGGGCTGTTCCTCGGGATCGGCCTGTTGGCGCTCGGCTACGGTGCCCGGGAACTCGACGAGCTCGCAAGTGCGGCCCGGTCCGCACCCTACACGAGCGGAGCGATCGTCCTGCTCGGGCTCGGCCTCGTCGGGATCCCGCCGTCGATCGGCTTCCTCGGGAAGTGGTACATCGGCGTCGGCGCGGTCGAGTCGAGCATGGGAGGCGGTGACCCCGCCGGAATCGGGATCGCGGCCGTGATCTTCATCAGCACGCTGTTCACCCTCTCGTACGTCGCACGGGTGATAGAGCAGTTCTACTTCGCCGGCGTCGGGCTCTCGGACGGTCACGCCGGGGGAGACCACGGCGTCGCGGCCGACGGTGGCCGCGAGTCTGAATCCGCGGATGACGCCGATGCTGCCGCCAACGGCCCCCTCGTGCCCGTCGACGACGCGCCCCAGTCGCGGTTCGTCCCGGACCGCGTCCCCCCAGCGTCGCTCACGGTCTTGATCTTCGCGGCGCTGACGACGATCGCGCTCGGCTTCGCCGGCTACGCGCTGTTCGAGTGGTTCGATCCGTTCCTCACGGAGGTGTTCGCATGATAGACGCTCCAATCACCGATCTACGACCCCTACTGGCGGTTCTCGTCTCGTTCGTCGCGGCGTTCTTCATCGTCGCGTCGTACCGTTCCCCGAACGTCCGCGAGGGCTGGACGATCGCGGCCGCGATCGCGAAGTTCGCCATCGTCGCCTCGATGCTCCCGGCCGTCCTCGACGGCGCAGTGTTCGAGACCTCGCTCGGGGCGTTCCTGCCCGGCGGCATCGAGTTCGTGCTGCGCGCGGACGCGCTGGGAATGTTGTTCGCGTTCCTCGCGAGCGGCCTGTGGATCGTCACCTCCTTTTATAGCATCGGCTACATGCGCGGCAACGACGAGACGAACCAGACCCGGTACTTCGCCGCGTTCGCGGTGTCGCTGTCGGCGACGATGGGGATCGCGTTCGCGGGAAATCTCGTGACGATCTTCGTCTTCTACGAGATTCTCTCGATCGCGACGTACCCGCTCGTCGCCCACGACGAGACCGACGAGGCCCGCGCGGCCGGCCGGAAGTACCTCGCGTACACGATGTTCGGCGGCGGCGTCCTCGTGCTCGCCGGAACCGCCCTCGTCTACCTCATCGCCGGCAACGTCTCGTTCACGGCGGGCGGCATCGAGGAGCTCGCCAACGCTGACCCCGGGCTCGCGATGCTCGCGTTCTTCCTCTTGGCGATCGGGTTCGGCGTCAAGGCCGGCATCATGCCGTTACACCAGTGGCTCCCCGAGGCGATGGTGGCGCCGACGCCCGTCTCCGGGCTGCTCCACGCGGTCGCGGTCGTCAAGTCCGGCGCGTTCGGGGTCTCGCGGGTCGTCCTCGACGTGTTCGGCCCGGAACTGGTCTTCGACCTCTCGCTTCCCTTCGGCTTCTCGGCCGGGCTCGTCCTCTCGACCATCGGCGCGATCACGCTGACCGCAGCCTCCATCATCGCGTTACGAAAGGACCACCTGAAACAGCGGCTCGCCTACTCGACGGTGAGCCAGCTGAGCTACATCATCCTCGGGCTCGGGCTGTTCGGCTGGTACGGGCTCGTCGGCGCGCTGTTGCACATCCCGGCGCACGCGTTCATGAAGCTCACCCTGTTCTTCTGTGCGGGGAACCTCCACGTCTCGACGCACACCGACTACATCTCCGAGATGGCGGGGATCGGGAAACGGATGCCCCTGACGATGGGGGCGTTTACCGTCGCCTCGCTCGGGATGGCGGGGATCCCGCTTCTCGCCGGCTTCGTGAGCAAGTACTACATGCTGATCGGCGGGATCCGGATGGGCGCCGAGCTGACCCCGGTCGCCTACTACCTCGTCGGGGCGCTGCTGCTCTCGGGCGTCCTCAACATCGCGTACTTCTGGCCGGTGATCTACACCGCCTTCTTCGAGGCCGAAGACGCCCACGACGCGAAGCCGCTCGTCGACTTCCGGATGGGCGGGGAGTCGCGGTCGACGTTGCCGGCGACCGGTGGGGGCCGCGCAGGTGACGACGCGGCGACCGATGGGGGCCGCGCAGGTGACGACGGTGGCCACGCAGGCGACGACGAAAACGACGAAAACGATGATACCGCTGACGACGAGTCCGACATCGACGAGGTCGTCGAGCGCGCCGAAGGCGATTCGGCGGTCGACGCCGGGGACGCGGCTCCCGCGGGCGACGACGCCGAACTCCCCGACGACTCCGAGATCCCCGACGCGGAGATGGACGACCTCCCGACCGACGAGGAGGGCGTGGTCCGCCCGGACTTCAACACGAGCGATCGCGACTTCTCCGAGCCCGCAGAGCGCGTCGACACCGGCGACTACGCGGTCGACTCGAGCCCCTCGGACGCAGACGTGCCGTTCGGCGTGGGGCGCGGCGGCGATGCCGTCGAACCGGGTCATGCTGGCGGCGTCGACGCCGGCCGCGCTGGCGACGGGGACGACGACCACCGCGATGGGGGCCACGGAGACAGCCACGAGGGCGGTCACGGAAACGACCGCGACCACGAAGACGACCACGACCACCACGACGACCACGATGACCACGCCGGCGGCCCGCCCGTGGGCGGCTGGCGCCACATCGACGGGCTCGACGCCCTCCGCGGGCGCGAGTCGACGTGGTTCACGCTCGCTCCGATCCTCACCGCGATGAGCCTCGCGGTGTTGCTCGGCGTGATCCCCTACGAGATGGGCTTCCTGGAGCTGATCGAGCTCATCGTCGACACGCGGCTTCCCGAGGAGGTGATGCGGCCATGAACGCGGTCCTCACCTCGCTCCCGCCGTACGTCGTGCTCGCGGCGGCGGCGTTCCTCGTACTCGGGCTCCCGCGCCGCGCCGGGCACGCGGCGGCCGCGCTGGCGACGGCGTTCACCTTCGCGCAGGCGGTGCTGTTGGCTGACGGCGGCACGGGCGCACACGTCGCGACGCAGCTGTTCGGCTTCGACGTGGTCCTGTTCAACGTCGACCAGTTCTCACTGCTGATGGGCGTCGTCGTCGGCTTCCTCGCGACCGCGGCGGTGCTGTACGCGTACGGCACCGAGGCACCGAAGTGGGTGACCGCGTTCGCGATGGTGTACGTCTCCTCGACGCTGGGGACCATCTACGCCGGCGACTGGCTCACCCTGATCTTCTTCTGGGAGCTGATGGCCGTCACCTCGACGCTGCTGGTGTGGCAGTACGGCGGGGCCGCGGTGCGGGCCGGCTACCGCTACGCGCTGTTCCACGGGATCGGCGGGACGTTCCTGCTCGGAGCGGTCGTCGTCCACGGCGCGTCGATGCTCGGCACCGTGCCGGCCGCCGAGATATTCCTGTTCTCGTCGACGGTCGGAATCCACGCCTCCGCGACGCTGCTCGCGGCGATCGGGATCGGCGTCAACTGCGGGTTTATCTTCCTGCACACGTGGCTGCCGGACACCTACCCGCGCCCGCACGTCGCGGCGTCGGTGTTCCTCTCTGTGTTCACGACGAAGACCGCAGTGTACGTGATGTATCGCGCGTTCCCCGAGGGCGGCATGTGGCTCGCGTACCTCGGCGGGTTCATGGCGGTCTATGGCGCGTTCTTCGCGCTGTTACAGTACGACCCGCGCCGCCTGCTGTCGTACCACATCCAGGCGCAGGTCGGCTACATGCTGGCCGGGCTCGGGCTCGCGACCTACGTGGGCGAGTTCGCCGTGACCGGCGGGTTCGCGCACCTGTTCAACAACGTCCTCTACAAGAGCCTGCTGTTCATGGCGGTCGGCGTCGTGATCTACCGGACCGGCGTGGAGGACATCAGGGACATGGGCGGGCTCTGGCGGGTGATGCCGGTCACCTTCCTGCTGTACCTCGTCGGCGCGGCGTCGATTACGGCCGTTCCGGGGTTCAACGGGTTCATCTCGAAGGGGATGGTGATCGACTCGGCCCACGAGGTCCACAACTTCGAGCTGCTGTTCGGTGAGGGGCTGCTCTGGTGGCTCCTCATCCTCGGCGGCGTGGGGACGTTCATGTCGTTCATCAAGCTCGGCTACTACATGTTCTTCCACGGCTCGGCGACGCTGTCGCCGAAGGACGCGACGACGTTCCAGACGGCCGGGATGGTGCTCGCTGGCGGTGCCTGCGTCTTCTTCGGGACGCCGCTCACCTACAGCTACCTCGTCGAGCTGATGCCGTTCACGGCCGATGTCGCGCCGGAGCTCCACCCCTACAGCACGAGCCACCTGACCGAGAGCGCCGCGCTGCTCGTGACCGGCTTCGTCGGCTTCTTCGCGCTGAAGCGCCCGCTCGGCTGGCTCGCCCACCGGATGCCGGACGCGGACGCCGTGACGTACCCCGCGGCGTTTTACCTCGCTCGCGGGTCGATCTGGGGCGTCACCGAGCTGTGGGCCGCCGTCGACCGCGCGGTAATGCGTACGATCGCGGCCGCCGAGTGGACCGGGATGCACCCGCGAGAGGCGCTCTCGCGCGTGGGAATCGACATCGAGATTCGGACCGGGATCGGTCGGAGCGTCCTCTTCTTGACGCTCGCCGCCGGCGTCGCGCTGTTCGTGTTTATCCTCGGCTAGCGCGACACGGAGCGAGGCTGTTTATAAGCGGCCGGCAGCGCTCCGCCATCGCTCGCCTTCGACCGCGAGTAGACTTATAAAACCGCGACCGAGCGGACCCGTGAGTTCTTATCCCCCGAGCGGTGACGGACGGCCATGTTCACGGAGCGGTCCGAACTCGTTGCGGACGACGACCCGGTTCGGGGCTACGGCGTCGCGGTGACGCCGGGCCGGGAGGGGCCGCTCGTGTTCGTCGCTGGCTACGGCGAGCCGAACCGGCTGTACGCCCGCGACGGCGACCGATTCGTCGACACGGCCTGTGGTATCGTCGCCGACGGGACCAGACACGGGATGGGTGTGTGCGCGGCCGACCTCGACGCCGACGGCTGCGAAGAGGTGTACGTCCACAACTGCGCCAAAGGCGTCGACGGCGGCGGTGACCCGGACCTCCTTTTAAATAGGCTCGAGTCCGAGCGCTACCGCTGGACCGACCTGTTCGCGCTCGACGTGAACGCGGACCGGCTCGACGTGCGCGCCGGGCGGTCGGTCGCCGCGCTCGACCGGCTCGGAACCGGGCGCTACGGGGTCGCCGTCTCCGGCTACGCGGCCCCGCTCGCCTTTTACGAGATCGGCGACGACGGTGAGATCACCGACATGGCCGACGCGGTCGGGCTGGAGGTCGACGGCGGGTGTCGGTCGCTGCTCGCGGTCCCACACTGCTCGGGCGAAGGCGACCTGTTTGCCGGCGTCGAGCGGGGCCCGAACCGGCTGTTCCGGAACGAGGGCGGCCACTACGACCGCGCCGACGGCAGCGCAGCGCTCTCAGATCCGGCCGGTGACACGCGCGGAGCCGCGCTCGTCGACGAGGGGGACCGGTTCGCGTTCGCGGTCGGCAACGAGGGGGGACCGAACCGCCTCCTCCGCCAATCGCGCGACGGCCGGTTCGCCGATGCGGCTCCGCCCGCGCTCCGCGACACGGGCCGCGTTCGAACGGTCGTCGCCGCCGACTTCGACAACGACGGCCGCGAGGAGCTGTTCTTCAACGCCTCGGGAGAGCCGAACCGACTCTTCGCTCGGGAGGGCGAGCGCGACACCGACGACGCGTGCTGGCAGCGTATCGACCCCGGACCTGCTGCCGAGCCGGACGGATTCGGGACCGGCGCGGTCGCGGCCGACATCGACGGCGACGGCGTCCTCGAACTGATCGTCGTCCACGGCGAGGTCGCGGGTCAGCCGATCTCGGTATATAAGGACCCGAATGCGACGGTCGAGGGGTGGGTTCGTATCCGACCGACGACGCGCCACGGGGCACCGGCGCGGGGGGCAGTGATCCGACTCGAGACGGCCGACGGCGACCAGCGACGCACCGTCGACGCCGGCGGCGGCTGCCTCTGTCAGACGGAGCCGGTGGCGCACTTCGGGCTCGGCGGCGCGACCCCGATTCGGGCGGACGTCCGGTGGCCGGACGGCCGCGAGCGGACCCTGACCGACCTGGCGGCGAACACCGAGATCTCGGTCGAACACCCCTCACAGACCCCGGCGTCGACCGGGACGCGACGGGGGCACGGTCAGGCCGACGGCGGGCGGCGAACGGTGGGGAGCGACGGCCGTCACGTCAGTCGATGAGCCCGAGCCGCTCGGCTAGAACTGCCGCCCTTCGCGGGTTCAAGTGTCCGGAGGCGTACGGACGGGTATGGTAGATCCGACATCTGACCTCGAGGAGGACGTCGACGAGGAGTCCGCGCCGCGCTGTGTCACCTGTGGAGAGCCGGCGCTGGGAACCGGTCGACGGACGGTGACGTGGGTCGACGGCGAAGACGCGGTGCATCGACAGTTCTGTTCGCAGTCCTGTCGAGACGAGTGGACGGACGAGCGCCCGTCGGCCGGGAGATGAGTTGCGACCCGTGGCGGGGCAGTCCGACTCGCGGCACGTCGCGGGAGGCTTTTTCACGATAGGGGTGGTAGCGGGAGGTATGATATCGCTCGACGAGGCCGTGACGGCCCGACTGGAGTCGCACGGCGAACGGTTCGAGGTGCTGATCGATCCCGACGCCGCGCTCGCGATGAAACGCGGCGAGTTCGAGGGTGACCTGGAGGACGTAATCGCCGCAGAGGACGTGTTCGAGAACGCGTCTCGCGGCGATCGCCCGGCCGAGGAAGACCTGGAGACGGTGTTCGAAACGACAGACCCCCTGTCGATCATCCCCCAAATCGTCGAGCGCGGGGAGATCCAGATCACCGCCGAGCAGCGCGAGGAGATGATGGAACGCAAGCACAACCAGCTCGTCACCACCATCACGCGCAACGCGGTGAACCCGCAGATGGACGACTCGCCGCACCCGCCGGAGCGCATCGAGCGAGCGCTGGAAGAGGCGGGCTTTCAGATCGACCCGATGGAGCCGGTCGAGAACCAGGTCGACGACGCGCTCGAGGCGCTCCGCCCCGTCATCCCGATCCGCTTCGAGGAGGTGACGATGGCGGTTCAGCTCCCCTCCGACTACGCGGGCTCCGGGCAGGCCCAGATACGGGAGTTCGGTGACCTCGAACGCGAGGAGTGGCAGAACGACGGCTCGTGGGTGGGCGTGCTCACCTTCCCCGCCGGACTCCAGAACGACCTGTACGACCTCGTCAACGAGGTCACGTCCGGCGAGGGCGACGCTCGCGTGATCAAGGACAAAGACGAACTGCGGACGCGGTGACGCGGCGGGAGGGTTCGGTCCTCACTTTTCGACCGACTCGGATAGTACCGCATTCGAGGGGTTGATGTCGGATCCGCTCTCGGGTGTCTCCATGCACGAGCGCGTGACGGAGTTCGCGGAGCGGGCGCGAGACCAACACGGCGTCGATCTCGACGTGTCGGAGTTCGACGCGGGGACGGAGACGGCGGCCGCGGCTGCCGACGCTGTCGGCTGTGACACCGCGGCGATCGCCTCCACCATCGTGGTGTCGCTCTCGGGCGAGGTGGGTGAAGACAACGAGAAGCGACTCGTCGCAGCGATCACGAGCGGCGCGAACCGACTCGACTTGGATGCGGTCGCGGCGCACTTCGGCGCCAGATCGGCCGCGATGGCGGACCCGAAGCGGATTCGCGAGGTCGTCGGCTGGAGTATCGGCGGCGTGCCCCCGATCTGCCACGACACCGCGATCCCGACCGTCTTCGATCCGACGCTCACGGAGTACGACACCGTCTACGGCGCGGCGGGGACGCCCAGTGCGGTGTTCGCGATCGACCCGGAGACGCTCGCAGATCTCGCCGACGCGTCTGTCGTCGACCTCACGGAATGATCGCTGACGCCGGCCTGCGATTCCGACCGTCGAGTTGGTAACCGTCGACGCTCTCGACGGTCGAGTTATTAATTTAGAGTTGTGAAATAACAACCTTTTTCTGTTAATCCGCGGTAGCGATCGCTATGACTCACTCACGACGATCGCTGCTGCGGCGCGGGGCCGGACTCGCAGTGGCTGGAGCAACGGCGTCGCTGGCCGGGTGCTCGGACGGAACGGCCGGCGGTTCCGGCGAGTTCGACGCCGGCTACGCCGCCTTCTTCACCCTCACCGACTGGGCGAATCAGGTCGCCGGCGACCACGCGACTTTCGAAGACCCGGTCGACGTGGGACGGCTCGGTCACGGCTGGACGCCGGACGGGAACCTCGCCGCGAACGTCGCCTCCACGGACGCGTTCGTTTACCTCGATAGCCCGGAGTTCTCGTGGGCGCAGGATCTGGCCGCGACGCTCGAGGACGACTACGACACGGTCGCCGTGATCGACGGGCTCGCCGGGTTGGAAGACGACCTGCTCGAGTGGGACCACGGGAACCAGGAGGGGGAGGAAGACGGCCACGACGACGAGGGACGGTACGACCCCCACGTCTGGGTCGATCCGGTGCTTGCCGCCGACGTCGTCGACACGATCGCGGCGGGACTCGCCGAGGCGGACCCGGACAACGCCGACGACTACGCCGACAACGCGGCCGCGTACGCCGAGGAGCTCGAGGAAGTCGACGCCGCCTTCCGGTCGATCGCCGACAACGCCGCGCGCGACGTGGCGGTCATGGCGGGGCACAATTCCTTCCAGTATACGGAGGCGCGCTACGGGTTCCGGCTCCACTCGCCCGTCGGCGTCTCGCCGCAGAACGAGCCGACGCAAGGCGAGATCGCCGACACGATCGAACTCGTGAATTCGGAGGGGATCGACGCGGTGTTGTACGACCGCTTCGAGTCGTCTCGGCTCGCGGAGTCGATCGTCGAGAACAGCACTGCCAGCGAGGCGGTCCCGGTCTCGTCCGCCGGGGGGACGACCCGCGAGTGGAACGACGCGGGGTACGGGTACCTCGAACAGATGACCGAGATCAACGTTCCCGCCTTTCAGCGGGCGTTCGACGTACAGTGAGCAGTGCGGGCGACGAGTCGCCGCCGGAATCGCGGCGGGGCGACGACGGACTAAAAGAGCTAAACGTGCGGGCGAACCAAGTGAGGTACATCCAGTGACCGCAACTGTCGATCTCGACGGCGTGACGTTCGCCTACGGCGACACCGTCGCCGTGAGCGACGTCTCTCTGACGGTCGAGGAGGGCGATTTCCTCGGGCTCGTCGGCCCGAACGGCTCCGGGAAGACGACCCTGCTCCACCTCATGCTCGGGCTCCACGAGCCCGACGAGGGGTCCGTCGAGCTGTTCGGCCGCCCGGTCGACGAGTTCGACGACGGGGGGCGGATCGGCTACGTCTCACAGAAGGCGACGAGTCGGGGCGGCGCGATGCCGGTCACCGTCCGCGAGTGCGTCACCATGGGCCGGTTCGCGCACGCCGGTCGCGGGCGGCTCTCGAAAGCCGACCGCGCCGCGGTCGCCGACGCGATCGAGACGGTCGGCATCGGCGACCTCGCCGACCGCCTCGTCTCGGAGCTGTCCGGCGGGCAGAAACAGCGGGCGTACATCGCTCGGGCGCTCGCGAGCGACGCGGACCTGCTCGCGCTCGACGAGCCGACGGTCGGCGTCGACGCCGAGTCGCGCGACGCCTTCTACGCCCTCCTCGACGAGCTGAACGACGACGGGATCACGGTCATCCTCATCGAACACGACATCGGCGTCGTCACCGACCGGGCGAACCACATCGCCTGTATCAACACCGAGCTGTACCACCACGGGGACACCGAGTCGTTCGTCGAGAGCGACGCCCTCGCTGAGGCGTACGGCACGGCCGGACAGGTCGTCCACCACCACCACTGATGAGCGGGGACCCAGCCGCCGCCGACCGAGATCGGTCTCGACCCGACCGCGGGCTCCGCCGGACAGCAGAGCTCATCGGGATCGGGGCAACGGGCGTCGTCGCTGTCGTCATGCTCGGGTTCGTCCTGCTCTACTGGGCGCAGGACCTCCCGGTAGCGAGCGAGCTGTACGCCGCGTTCCGCTCGCTCGGGCGGGGGATGGACGCCGCATTCGGCACGAACGTGTTCCGACACCCGATCATGTGGCAGTCGATGGCGGTCGGCGTGCTCGTCGGCGTCGTCGCCCCGCTCGTCGGCTCCTTCCTCGTCCACCGCGAGATGGCGCTGATCGGCGAGACGCTCGCACACACCGCCTTTGCCGGCGTCGCGATCGGCATCCTCGTCACGTCCGCGACCGGGTGGAACGGCTCGCTGCTGCTCGTCGCGCTCGTCGTGGGTATCCTCGGCGCGCTCGTGGTCCAGTGGCTCACCGAGCGCACCGACGCCTACGGCGACGTGCCGATCGCGATCATGCTCAGCGGAAGCTTCGCGGTCGGGACGTTGATCATCAGCTACGGCGACGGGCTCACCGGGGTCAACATCCGGGGATACCTGTTCGGAAACCTCGCCGTCGTCACGCCGCAGGGGGCGCGTCTGATGGGCGCGCTCTCCCTGATAGTCGTCGCCGGCGTGGCGCTGACGTACAAACAGCTCCTCTTCATCACCTTCGACGAGCAGGCCGCGCGGGTCGCACAGCTCAACGTCACCGGCTACAACACCCTGCTCGTGGTGTTGACCGCGGTCGTCGTCGTCGGCGCGATGCAGGTGCTCGGCGTCATCCTCGTCGCCGCGATGCTCGTCGTCCCGGTCGCGGCCGCCTCCCAGATGGCTCGGAGCTTCCGCGAGACGATGTACCTCGCGGTGATCTTCGGACAGCTATCGGTGATCGGCGGCTTCGCCGTCTCGATCGGCTTCGGGCTCCCCTCCGGGGGGTCGATCGTCATCACGGCCATCGCCGTCTACCTCGTGACCATCGTCGGCTCCGGCTTCTCCGTGAAGGCGATCTCGGCGCACTGAAAAGGGCGCGTCCGGCGCACGAGTGAGGACGAACCGCGACCGCTCGCAGGGAAACCGCGACCGCTTTCCACAGACCCTTATGTACCGGTCCCGATCCGAACGTATGGGAGATACCGAGACCTACACGGTCACCGACCCCAACGGCAACGAGGAGTCGTTCGAACTGCCCGCCGGCCTCGTCGACGTGCTCAGCCAGCAGGGCGAGGAGCCGACACGCGTCGTCAGCGACGTAGTGGTGCAGGCGATGGCCCAGCAGGCGCACGTCATCGCCCACCACAGCGAGGGCGAGGTGCCCGACGACATCGAGGAGATGAACGACACCGCCGCGGAGCTGTTCGAGGAGCGCTTCGGGCAGTCGCTCGAAGACGCGCTCGGTCACTCGCACTGATCGGGCAGCCGCGTTCGACGCGCCGCCCTTTTTATACTGTACCGGCTTCGGCCGGCACCTTAAGCCGACAGAACACGTACTTTCAGGTATGGATACCGACCCGGATGCGCCGGTGCTGATCTTCGACGGCGACTGCCCGTACTGCTCGGTCGCGGCCGTCGCGCTCCGGCGGCTGGAGGGCGTCGAAGCGGTCCCGTGGGAGGCCGAGCCCGTGGGGCCGTTCCTCGACGCGCAGTTCGGCTCCCGCCCGTTCGCGATGGTGTTCGTCGACCCGGACGAGCGACGGGTGTACGCCGGCCGCTCGGCGGCTCAGGAGCTGGCCGAACGCGCCGGCACTCCGGGGATTGTCGGCGGCCTCGTTCGCGACAACTACGACCGGATCGCCGGCGTCGTCGGAGCGCTATCGGGCCGCGGTCGCGACCCAGCCGACGTTCACGAGACGTATCGGCTCACCGACGACGCGAGCGACCTCGTCGACGACCTCCGCCCGGCGGCGAGCGAGCGACCGGAGGCGCTGTCGTGAACGAGAGCGGAAACAAAGGAGATTCGGCGGACTCAGACGGCGGCACCTACACCCTCCTCATCGACCTCGCGTCGCCAGCGACGGTCGAGGTCGGCGCGCTCGGGGTCCAACAGTTCGATCCCGGCGTCTACGCCTACACGGGCAGCGCGCTCGGCAGCGGAGGGTTCTCTCGCGTCGACCGTCACCGCCGGACCGCCGGGAATGAACACGACGTGCGCCACTGGCACGTCGACCACCTGCTCGGCCACCCCGACGCCCGGATCGACCGCGTCGTTCGGAGCGTCGGCGCCGACGTGGAGTGCGCGGTCGCGACTCGACTCCCGGCGGGCCCGGTCGACGGCTTCGGGGCGTCCGACTGCGACTGTGAAAGTCACCTCTCGGCGGGTGCCGACGCCGACACCGACACCGACGCCGACGCCGCTGCCGACTTCGCCGCGCGGGTCCGCGAGGCACACGAGTCCGCGGTCGTGGGCACCGACGGTCGGGTCGACGTGGCCCGCGGATCGGCGGAAGCGGTCGACGACGCCAGCGCGACTCGGTGAGCCGTCGAGAACGATCGTCTCGTCGCCTACAGATCGTACCGTTCGGCCACGCTTCGGAGCTGTTCGCGTCGCCCCTCGACCGCGTCGTCGCGAAGCGCCTCCTCCTCCTCGGTGGGCGCAGTTAGATCTGGAACGCTCGCCGGGGCCCCTTCCTCGTCGAGCGCGACGAACGTGAAGTAAGAGGTCGTCGTCCGCCGGCGCTCGTCGGTTCGGGGATTCTCCGCGCTGACGTGGACCTTCACGTCGAGACTCGTGGTCCCCACGTTGAACACGTATCCCTCTATCACGGCGACCTCGCCCATCTCGATGGGCGAGATGAAGTCGACGTGGTCCATCGAGGCGGTGACGACCTGTCGGTTCGAAAAGCGCATCCCGGCGATGGCCCCGCAGATGTCCATCCAGTGGAGGACCGCGCCCCCGAGCGCTCGCCCGAGGTTGTTCGTGTCGTTCGGCAACAGCAGTTCGGTCATCTCGGTGTACGACTCCGCGACCGTCGCCGTCTCGTCCATGCGGTCGGTGAGACGGCGTGCGACTTGAAGCTCTTGACCGGCGGCGGACCGTGGGCAGCGCGGGCGTCAGGCTCCCTCTTGCGTTCCGTCGTCGAACCGGACTGAGTCCTGTGAACGGCCCGCCTCGTCGATCACTTCGTCGGAGACGACGATCGGGCAGTCGATCCGGACGGCGAGCGCGAGCGCGTCGGACGGACGCGCGTCGAAGACGAACTGTTCCGGTTCGCCGTCCTCGTACCGCTCGGCGTCGACCTTCGCGTAGAAGGTGCCGTCTCGGAGGTCATCGACCCGGACGCGGTCGATCGCGCCGCCGAACTCGGTGAGAATCTCGACGAGGAGGTCGTGCGTCAGCGGTCGGTCGAACGGTTCGCCCTCCAGCGCCATCCCGATCGACTGCGCCTGATCGGTGCTGACGAATATCGGGACGTACTCGTCGCGCGCGGAGAGGATGACCGCCGGCACGTCGCCGCCGGGTGCGGAGCCCGCTCCGACTCCCACCACTTCGGCTTCGTATTCCATATCGGAGTGTGGCGACGGCGATATGAATAGCTGTCCCACGCGAGCGAGGTCGAAGGCGGCCAGGACCGTTCTCTGACGGCGCACACTCCGTTAGCGGTCGCCCCAGTACCAGTACGCCCAGCCGACCGTGAACACGAGCGCGGCGCCGAGGAAGAAGACGACCCCGGGTTCCAGCAGCGAGACGGCGTACTCCGCCAGCGGGTCGACGACGTACTCGACGGTGCCGTCGATCTCGCCGCCTCCGCCACCGCCATCGACATCCGGGGCCGTCTCGATGGAGGGGCCGTCTGCCGCGTCTTCGGTTGCGGCGTCGCCGCCGGCACCCCCGCCCGTACTCTCCGACACGCGGGCGGTCGGTCCCGTCACGGAGAGGACCTGTTGGGCTGCAACCGCCGCCAGCCCGATGATCCCGTAGCCGCCGAGCAGTCGCATCAGGGCCGACTTGATCCCGTGCGACTCCTCCGACCCCCCGGCGAACAGCACGAGCGGCTCGTCCGCGGCCGCGTACACGTCCATCTCCCGGCCCTTCTCGGAGTATGTCGTGTCGACGACGTCGACGAGGTCGGCGGCGTCGAGCTTCGAGAGGTGATACTGGACGTTCTGGAGCGAGGTGTCGACGGCGTCGGCGAGCTCCGATTTCGTCGCCGGCCGGTCGTGGAGCCGCGTGAGGATCTCTCGCGCCGTCTCGGAGCCGAGGGCGGCGATGAGCTTGTCTGCGTCGTCGTCGTCGACGCCGACCACCCGGGGTTCTCTGTCCTCGGGGGTTGCGTCGGGGAGGGAGGGCAACAGCCGCGACATACACGCCCACTCTGCCCCGTGAGGATACAAATTTGTTGGATCGTCGAGGGGCGACGCGCGCTCACCGACTCACAAACCCTAAACGCGGCGACGGAGTACGTCGTGGCAATGACAGAGACGCCAGGGGGATCCGACGGCGGGTCCCCGCCCCCGACGGCGAGCGACCCGGTGCCGACGGCGAGCAACCCGGCGCCGACGGCGAGCGACTCGGGGTCGACCAGCGGCGAGGGTGCCCCTGCGAGCGGCGCGGTCGGAGCGCCTCCCGGCGACTCCGGCTCGGTGACCGTGGTCGGCACCGCGCACGTCTCCAAGCAGTCGGTCGACGAGGTCGAGGAGACGATCGAGCGCGAGCGCCCTGACGTGGTCGCCGTCGAACTCGACGAGGGGCGGTACCGCCAGATGAACGGCGAGGGTCCAGACGATCTGGACGCGAGCGACCTACTTCGGGGCAACACCGTCTTCCAGTTCCTCGCGTACTGGATGCTGTCGTACGTCCAGACCCAGCTCGGCGACCGCTTCGACATCGAGCCCGGCGCCGACATGCGCGCTGCAATCGACGTCGCCGAGGGGCTCGGTATCGACGTGGCGTTAGTCGATCGAGACATCCAGACGACGATCCAGCGCTTCTGGGCCCGGATGACGATCACCGAGAAGCTGCGGATGGTGGGCGGGCTGGCGTTCGGCGTCACCGACTCTCGGGTCGTCGGCGTGTTAATCGGGTTGTTCGTCGGAATTCTCGCCGGTCCGGTGATCGGGCTGTTCGGCGGGAGCGTCGGCGTCACCGACGCCCTGTTGACGAGCGTCACCGGCGGTGTGATCGCCGCGGTCGCGGTCGCGATCGCCGTCGATCAGGTCGGTAAGGCCGCGCTCTCGCCCGACGGACGCCTCTACGCCGCGGCGGGACTCGGTGTCACAGCCGGAATCGCCGCTGCCGCAGTCGGCGCGCTCGACGGGCTCGTCGCGACGTACCTCGGCGGGTTCGCCGTGACGGCGATCGGGAGCCTCGGGCTCGGGATCTCGCTCGGCCTGACGCTCGGGGTGGTCGCGTCGCTCGCGATGAGCGTCGTGGGGCGGGGGAGCGACGAGCCCGAACACGGTGGGATCGAGGAGCTGGGAATGGAGGACCTGACCGACACCGACGTGGTGACGATGATGATGGAGGAGTTCCGCCAGTTCTCCCCGGGCGGCGCGGAGGCGCTCATCGACGAGCGCGACGCCTTCATCGCCCACCGACTCGTCGCCCTCCGCGAGTCCGGGTACAACGTGGTCGCCGTCGTCGGCGCGGGCCACCGTGCGGGGATCGAAGGCTACCTCGCAGAGCCCGCGTCGCTCCCGCCGATGGAGGACCTCGTCGGGAAGGAGCGCGGGCGCGGGCTCCCGTGGAAGAAGGCGATCGGCTACGCGATCACCGTCGGGTTCGTGGGCTTTTTCGTCCTGCTCGCGCTCGCCGGCGTGGAGAACGCGTTCCTGTTCCGGCTGTTCGGGGCGTGGTTCCTGATCAACGGCGTGTTCGCGTTCGCGTTCGCGAAGCTCGCCGGCGCGCGCTGGACCTCCGCCGGGGTTGGCGGGGCGGTCGCGTGGATGACGTCGATCAACCCGGTGCTCGCGCCCGGCTGGTTCACCGGCTACGTCGAGCTCCGGCATCTCACCGTGAACGTCGGCGATATCGGGCAGCTCAACGAACTGCTTTCCGACGAGACGCAGTCGCCCTCACAGCTGGTCTCCGCGATGCTCGACGTGCCCTTGTTCAAGCTCATCGTCGTGGTCGCGATGACGAACATCGGCAGCATCGTCGCGAGCTTCCTGTTCGCGGTGTATGTCATCCCCGCGATGTTCGGCGACGTGGGCGGCGTCGACGAGGTGAGTCGGCTGATGATCGAGGGGGCACGCACCGGCGCGGAGCTGATCCGGAGCGCGGTCACGGGTGGGGCATGACTCGGTACGGTAGCGGGGTGAGCGCATGAGCGGAGCCCTTCAGGGCCGTCGGATCGCCGGGCTCTACTTCAGCGGGACCGAGATCCGCGACCTGCTGGTCGCGTGGCTCGCGCTCGGCGTCGCGTTCACGTTCTTCTTCGTGAACGGCACTGCCGGCTTCGATCGGCTGCTCGCGGCCGGCGTCGTCCCGCCGCTACTGGTCGGACTGCTCACTGCGGGCGTCGCGTTCCTCCTCCACGAAATCGCCCACAAGGTCGTCGCGGTCCACTACGACCAAGTCGCCGAGTTCCGCGCGGACAACGGCATGCTGTTTTTGGCCGTGATGAGCTCGCTCCTCGGGTTCATTTTCGCCGCGCCCGGCGCGGTCCACCACCGCGGCCGGCTGACGCCCCGCGAGCACGGCCATATCGCGCTGGCCGGACCGGTCGTCAACCTCCTGCTCACGCTCGTGTTCCTGCCGGCGCTCCTGCTCGGCCCGGTCGTCGGGAGCCCCGTACTCACCCTGATCGGCGAACGCGGGATCGCGATCAACGTCTTCCTCGCGGCGTTCAACCTGATCCCGTACGGCCCCCTCGACGGGAAGACCGTGATGGGATGGAGCAAGGGCGTATGGGCCGCCAGCTTCGTCCTCTCCGCGCTGCTCACGGTCGGGCTCGTGTTCGTCGGCAGACTCGGCTTCGGCGGGCCGTTCTGAGGCCGAGGGGGGTAGAACCCTCCGCCCCGTTGACCGCCTCCGCCGGAACGGTGCGCTTTTGCTCCGCGGGCGTCCCTCGACACACATGACCGAGGGCGACGACGGAGACGACGGGAGTGGAAGCGGGGGCGACGGAGAACCGGCGAGCGACACCGACGACGAACTCACCTACGCCGACGCCGGCGTCGACATCGACGCCAGCGAGGCGGCGACCGCGGCGCTGATCGGCGCGGTCGGCGAGGGCGAGGGCGAGGGCGACTACGCCGGGCTCCTCGATATCGGTGACCGGTACCTCGCGCTCGCGACCGACGGAGTCGGGACGAAGCTCCTCGTCGCAGAGGCGCTCGGCGACTACTCGACGGTCGGGATCGACTGCATCGCGATGAACGTCAACGACCTCGTCGCCGCCGGCGTCCGCCCCGTCGCGTTCGTCGACTACCTCGCCGTCGACGAGCCGGACGAGCGGTTCGCAGAGCAGGTCGGCGAGGGGCTCTCGCGCGGCGCCGAACTCGCCGACATGGAGCTCGTCGGCGGGGAGACCGCGGTGATGCCCGACGTGATTCGCGGACTCGACCTGGCCGGGACCTGCGCCGGGCTCGCCGCCAAGGACGCCGTCTTCGACGGCGCAGCGGAGCCGGGCGACGCGCTGGTCGGCTGGCGCTCCTCCGGCATCCACTCGAACGGGCTCACGCTCGCGCGCGAGGCCGCGACCCGCGAACACGCGTACACCGACCCGTGCCCGTTCGACGGGTACGAAACGGTCGGGGAGGCCTTACTGGAGCCGACCCGGATCTACACCGACCTGCTCGATCCGATGCGGGAACACGGTGTGCGCGGCGCGGCCCACGTCACCGGCGGCGGGTGGACTAACCTGACGCGGCTGGGCGCGAATCGGTACGTCGTCGACGACGCCTTCGATCCCCAACCCGTCTTCGAGTTCGTGCGGTCCGAAGGGAACGTCTCCGACGAGGAGATGCACCGGACGTTCAACATGGGGACCGGCTTCGTCGCGGCGGTCGATCCCGACGACGCCGACTCGCTGGCCGACGAGACCGACGGGCGCGTGATCGGGCGCGTAGAAAACGGTGAGGACGACGAGGGGAGCGTCGCGATCCGCGGATTAGAGTTATAGATGACTGCTGTCGACGGGAATCCGGTTCCCGCCGACGAGGATCCGGTTGCTGTCGACACTGTGGCCGGTCGCTTATAAGCGGGCGCTGGCGTGGGGACCCCATCTAGAGAGCCCCCGGGTGTTCACTGATAAGTCGTCGCTCGCGCGGTGAATTGTTTCGAATTCCCAGTCGATTGTTTATAAATATTTGACAACAGATCGGCGACGAACACCGCCAAAGCCCCAGCCGCGAGGACCTCCGAACGTCGCAGCCCGCGCAGCGAAGCGAGCAGGTAGGACGTTCGTGATCCCGCTCGCTCCGCTCGCAAAAATCGCGGCTGCCCCTTTGAGTCCCACCCCACCCTGCTCCGCACCGCAACCGCACCTCACACCTCCCCAGCCTCGCGGCTCACTTCGTTCGCCGCGTCCCTCGCGCGGCGCCCCTCACGGCCGCCACAGGCGGCCGCTCACAGGCGCGCGCCGCCGCAGTGTCCATTTATAAGTCGTCCTCGTCGTTCTGTGCGGCCTCGACGCGGTCCGCCGTCGACTCCAGCGCATCGGCGAGGGTCCGTGCCTGCGCGGGCGAGAGGTCGATCTCGTCGGCGTGGGCGGTGAGGTCGTCGATCGCCGCGTTATCGAGTTCGACTTCTAACGTGACGTGTTCGGGGTCCTCGCGGGGCGCGGTGACGTTCACGACGCCGGGCGCGTCGGCCTCGAACTCGTGGCCGCGTGCGCGACCGTCGACCAGGTCAAGCGTCGTGTACGCGTTCACGCGGAGCAGTCGAGCGGGCATCGTCAGTCGTCCGCCGGCGTCGACGGCGCGTCCTCCATCGCGTCGTCCTCGGCGTACGGGTACCAGGTGCGCTTCGTGTTGTGCATCATCGGGTCCTCGTAGTCGGTCTCCTCAGGCTCCACGAGGGCGTCCAGCTCGTCGTCGTCGTGCCGGGCGACGAACGCCCGGAACGACTCGCCCTCGTCGCGCTCGGCGGCGAAGCTCTCGACAAGGTTCGCGATCGCGCCGGGCACCTCGTCGACGGGCACGCGCTGGGTGACCCACCGGGCGAACTGCGGGTTCTCGCCGAGCCCGCCGCCGAGCCCCACGTCGAGCGCCTCGACGGGGTCGCCGTCCTTGCGGGTCTTCATCCCGCGCAGACTCACGTCGGCGATCTGCGGCTGCGCGCACGAGGCGGTACACCCGGAGAGGTGAATGTGGAACTCGTCGACGCCGGCCGGGAGGTCGACGTTGGCCTTCAGCCAACGGGCGAACCGAACCTGGCGGTTCTTCGTCTCGACGATCGACAGCGAGCAGAACTCCGTGCCGGTACACGCGACCGAGCCGCGCATGAACGGCGAGGGGTCGGGCGAGTAGTGGTCGAGCAGCGGCTCGTCGAGGAAATCGTCGAGCGCCTCGTCGGGCACGTCGGTGACGATGACGTTCTGACGCTGTGAGAGCCGGACCTCACCGGAGCCGTACTCGTCAGCGAGGTCAGCGAGATCGAGGACATCGGCCGCGCCCATCCGCCCGACGAGCACGTTCAGCCCGACGAAGTTCCGTCCGTCCTTCTGATCGTGAACGCCGATCAGATCGTTGCGCTCGCCCTCACCGGCGTTGTAGGTGTACTCCTCGCGAACGTCGCGACCCGCGGCTTCGAGCTCGAAGTCGACGTACTCCTCTTGAAGCGTCTCGCGGACCGTCTCTGCGCCCCACTCGTCGACGAGGAACTTCACCCGCGCGTTGTACCGGTCCTCGCGGTCGCCGTAGTCGCGGAACAGCGCGGAGAGCCCGCCGGCGACGTCGGGGACCTGCTCCGGCGGCACCCAGACGTCGATGTCGCGGGCGAGCCGCGGCTCGTTGCGCGCGAGTCCACCGCCGACGCGAACGTTGAAGCCGACGGTGTCCTCGGTCTCGTCGCCTTCTCCGTCCCCCCCGACCGACTTGTACGCGGGCTCGAACGCGAGGTCGTTGATGTCGCCCTGGCCGGAGCCGTCGGCGGACCCGGTCACGGACACCTTCCACTTCCGCGGGAGATTCGCGTGGTCCTCGTTCCCTTTGAACGTCTCGTTGAGGTTCCGAATCACCGGCCACGCGTCGATCACCTCCTGGCCGTCCTTCCCGGCGACCGGGTTCCCGACGATGTTGCGCCAAGAGTCGCCGCAGGCCTGTTGTGTCGAGAGCCCGTTTTCCGCGAGCGTCTCGAAGATCGCCGGGACGTCCGAGAGCTCGATCCAGTGGAGCTGGATCGACTGTCGGGTGGTGAAGTCGGCGTACGCGTCGCCGAAGATCGGGTTCGTCCCGGGCCCGCGCGCGTACTCGTCGGCGATCTCCCCGACGGTTCGGAGCTGTCCCGGTTCGAGCACGCCGTTCGGGGTCCCGATCCGCATCATGAAGTACCCCTCCTGGCCGTTCCGCTGGTGGTACAACCCCCACCACTTGAAGCGCTCGAACCATGCGTCACGCTCGTCGTCCGGGATAGACTCGTACCCCTCCTCGGCGAACTCGAACAAGCGGTCGCGGACCTCCCGCCCGTACGCCTCCGATTTCCAGTTCTCGACGTCTGTTGGCATCGATCCGGTCTACACTCGACACCCACAAAGGCGACCGCGTCGAGTCAACCTTCCCCGGTGCTTCAGCGATCCGGCACGTGTTGCCGAGGCGAGTGATCCTGCGAAGACCGGACCGCAGAGCGGGCGAATTCGGCGAACTCACCCCCGTCTACCCGACCGATCGGGACCCATCCGGTCGTTCCGGTCGCCCCGCACGCGATACACTGGCCGTAGACTCGCGCCTCTACCGTCGAGGCGTCGACACCGACTGACTGGAAGTTCTCGACGACGAGATCCGCAAGCGCGCACTCACAGAAATCAGGCGCGTCGAGTCGCCACAGTTCGCTGACACGGACTTCTCGACTGTCGTTGACGGAGATCCACGCCCCATCGTCGAGGACGCGCAAACGAGTGGTCACACCCCAGATCCGCCCGCGACGACCCAATGCGTGACGGTGGTCGCAATCCGCGACCGTTTCGATGACGTCGTTACACCACCAGATCGACGGACTACGGCGCGATATACCCTCAAACCGGCGTCCAAACTACCGGACGAGTAATCCGGTATCTGGGAACAGTGGTTCGATTTACGGGTGTACAGATCCTTATATCCGACCCTCGCTTACCTCGGCGTGATGACTGATTCGGTTCCCGCACCGACCGACGATCGACCCGCCAATCCGCTCAACGACCGCGAGTACCGACAGCACGCCTCCGCGGATGTCGCACCGGAGCTCTTCGGCGACGACCTGGTGAGACGATGACCGAGCGAGGCGACTCCCGGGCGACCGACGACGATCGGAGAGACCTCGAAAACGGGGCAGACGCGGAGAGAGAGACAAACTCCGAACCCGACGACGGCACAGCCCACCTCAACGACATCGAGGACGGTGCCGGCTGTACGGAGATCTGGGAGCGGCTCTCGGAGCGACGAGAAGAGTAGTCGCGGGACGAGCGACCTTTTACGAGAGGTGCGCCGCGATGTCGGCTTCGGTGAGGATCCCGACCGTCTCGCCGCCGTCGGTCACCATCACCGCCTTATAATGGTCGAGGAGGTTCCGGACCTCGTCGACGGTCGCGCTCGGCGCGACGGTGGGGAACGACTCGCTCATCACCTCACTGACCGGGTGGTCGCCCACGTTCTCGCCCGCGTGGACCACGTCGCTCTGACTGATCGACCCGACGGGAACACCGTTTTGGAGCACCGGAAGCTGCGAGTAGGCTTCCTCTTCCATCAGCTCGACCGCCCCGTGTACCGCGTCATCGGGGGCGACGCTGATCACCGTCTCGTTCATCAAGTCGCTCGCGCGAACGACCTCGCCCTCTGCCTCCTGAAGCGCGTTGACGATCCGGCGGAGCGTCGAAAGCCGCGGATCGACGTCGCCGCCCTCTATCCGCGCGATGAGCGGCTGCGAGACGTCCGCCGCGTCCGCAAGCTCGCTCTGCGTCAGCTCCAACGTGGTCCGCCGCTCGCGGAGGTCCTGTGGCGTCGGGAGTTCCATACGCTGGATAACTCGAGGTTATTAGAAAAGGTTTCGGCAACGACTGATATGGCGACCAAGATCACGATGACGGTCGGACGGTCACGTCGATCGTGACGGGCTCGTCGATCGCGTCGATCGCGTCGGTCACATCGATCGCAGATCCTACTTGTCGTCGCCGTCTTCGTCGCCGTCGGTCTCTATGACTTCGATAACATCGAGCGGGACGTCCCGCAGCGCACCGCCGACCTCGCTTTTCGCGATGCGCTCCGCGTGCTCCTCGCTGTCGGCGTTGAAGATGTCGATCTCCAAGAGGAGCCCGACTAGCGCGGTGTTCGCGGCGAGGAACGCGGCGTCGAACGGCTCGCCGCAGGCCGGACAGCCGGTGACGCCGGGTTCGACCTCGACGTACTGCTTGTCCGTCTCGTTGAGTCGCTTGCCGGCTTCGCTGACCGCGACGCCGATGGCGTCGTCGGTCTCCTTGACATCGCGGACCAACCAGGCTGCTTCCATCGCGACTTCGTAGTTGCTCATACCCGGAACGACGGGCCGCAGGGTTTCTTGTCTTGTGGTTCGCCCGCGGTCACGGGCGGGGCGGCGATCAAGATGGGGCCGAAGTGACAGTTGGCTTATAGCCGGTCGACGATCGCCGCGGTGACCTCGTCGGTCGTCGCGTCGCCGCCGAGGTCACCGGTGCGCGGGCCGTCAGAGAGAACGCCTTCCACAGCGTCTCGGACGCGCTGCCCTTCCTCGTCGTGACCGAGGTACTCCAGCAGCATGGCGGCCGACAGGATCGCCGCCGTCGGGTTCGCGATCCCCTCGCCCGCGATGTCGGGCGCGGTCCCGTGGACCGGCTCGAACAGCGCGTTGTCGTGGCCGATGTTCGCCGACGGGAGCAGCCCGAGCCCGCCGACGAGGCCGGCCGCCAGATCGGAGAGCACGTCACCCGCGAGGTTCGGGCAGACGATCACGCCGTACTGGGTCGGGTCGAGGGGGAGCTTCGTCGCGAACGCGTCCATCAGCTCCTCGTTGGCGTCGACGCCGCGCTCGTCGGCGACCGCGAGTACCTCCTCGCGGAAGCGGCCGTCCGTCTCTCGCATGACGTTCGCCTTGTGCGCGACGGTGAAGCCCTCATCCGGGTCACCGGCGGGGCCTCGCCCGTCGTCGACGAACTCGCAGGCGAACGCCGCCAGCTCGCGGGAGGCTGACGAGGTGACGACCCGCGTCAGCGTCGAGAGGTCGTCGCTCAGGCGGTCCTCGTGGCCCGAGTAGACGCCCTCGGTGTTCTCGCGGAGGAAGACGACGTCCGTCTCCGGCCGGAGCGCGTCGACGCCGGGGTGCGCCTTCGCGGGCCGGACGTTGACGAACGAGTCGACAGCGTCCCGCAGCGGCAGGATGACGTCGGCGGCCGTCTCCCCGGCCGCACCGAACAGCGTCGCATCGGCGTCTGCGGCGAGTTCATAGGTCTCAGCGGGGAGCGCTTCCCCCGTCCGCTCTTTCACCGCGTCGCCCGCGTCGCCCTGAACGAACTCGAAGTCGACGGGGAGCGCCTCCAATACCTCGACGGCGGCGGGGGTGACCTCGCGGCCGATCCCGTCGCCCTCGATGACGACGACCTCGTGGCTCACGCCTCGTCCTCCGGGATGTGCTCGGCCGGAACGTACGGCAGCGACCGGGCGGTCTCGCGGACCGCACCCTTATTCGCGCCCATCAGCGCCGTGGTGTCCCAGACGCCCTCGACGAGCGCCTTTCGCTGGGCGTCGTGGACCGTCGCGTCGATCACGGTGTCGCCGTAGGTGATCGTCTCCGCCGCCACGTCGATGTCGACCTCGGCGTCCGGGTTGGCCTCGACGTAGTCCTGCAGCGCCTCAATGTCTCCCTGGTCGGCCGTGACCGTGGGAACACCGAGCGCGAGGCAGTTGCCCGCGAAGATCTCCGCGAACGACTCCCCGACGACCGCGTCGATCCCCCAGCGCATCAGCGCCTGCGGGGCGTGTTCGCGCGACGAACCGCAGCCGAAGTTCGCGTTGACGACTAAGACGTTCGCGCCCTGATACTTCTCCTCGTTGAACGGGTGGTCCTTCTCGTTGTCCTCGTCGTCGAACCGCAGGTCGAAGAAGGAGAACTGTCCCAGCCCGTCGAAGGTAACGACCTTCATGAACCGCGCCGGGATGATCTGATCGGTGTCGATATCGTTGCCCCGGACCGGGATTCCGGTGCCGGAGACCTCGGTGACCTTCTCGGCCGGCGCCTCGCCGTCGCTGAACTCGGGAGAGCTCATACGGTCGCCACCTCCTCCATCTCGCGAACGTCAGTGACCTCGCCGGTCACCGCCGCGGCCGCGACCATGATCGGACTCATCAGCACGGTGCGCCCGTCCTTCGAGCCCTGTCGGCCGACGAAGTTCCGGTTCGACGAGGAGGCGCTCGCCTCGTCGCCCACCAGCTGGTCGTCGTTCATGCCGAGACACATCGAACAGCCGGGCTCGCGCCAGTCGAAGCCCGCCTGTTTAAACACCTCGTCGAGTCCTTCCGCTTCGGCGGCGTCGCGGACCCGCTGGCTACCGGGGACGACCATCGCGCGCACGTCGTCGTCGACCTCGCGGCCCTCGACGAACGCCGCGGCCTCGCGGAGGTCCTTCAGCCGCGCGTTGGTACACGATCCGAGGAACGCCACGTCGATGTCGTACCCCTCCATCGTGTCGCCCGGTTCGACGCGCATGTGCTTCTGCGCGCGCCGCGCCGTGTCGCGGTCCTCCTCGGGCAGGTCGTCGGGGTCCGGGATCGGTTCGGTGATCCCGGCCGTCTGGCCGGGCGTGGTCCCCCACGTCACGGTCGGTTCGATCGCCGACCCGTCGATCGTGACCACGTCGTCGTACTCGGCGTCGTCGTCGGTCCGGATCGACTCCCAGTAGGGTTTCAGCCGCTCGAACTCCTCCGGATCGTCTTCGAAGGCGTCTGTCCCTTCTAGCCACTCGTAGGTGGTCTCGTCGGGGTTGACGTAGCCCGCGCGGGCACCGCCCTCGATCGACATGTTACAGATAGACATCCGTCCCTCCATGCCCAGATCCTCGATGGCCTCGCCGGCGTACTCGTACACGTAGCCGACGCCGCCGTCGGTCCCGAGCTCCCCGATGATCGTCAGGATGATGTCCTTCGCGGTGACGCCCTCGCCGAGCTCGCCCGTGACCTCGATCTTGCGGACCTTCTGTTTCTCCATCGCGACACAGCCGGTCGCCAGCACGTCGCGGATCTGCGACGTGCCGATGCCGAACGCCAGCGCGCCGAACGCGCCGTGCGTCGACGTGTGCGAGTCGCCACAGACGATAGTCATTCCCGGCTGGGTGAGCCCCTGCTCCGGCCCGATGACGTGGACGATCCCCTGATCGCCGGAGTCGGGGTCAGAGAAGTCGATACCCGAGCCGCGGACGTTCTCTTCTAACTCCGCCATCATGTTCTCGGCCGCATCGTCGCGGTAGGGCCGGTCGCGGTTCCCGGTCGGCACGATGTGATCGACGGTCGCGTGCGTGCGTTTCGGGAACGCGACGCCCTGCTCGCGCTCTCGCAGCATGCCGAACGCCTGCGGGCTAGTGACCTCGTGGACGAGGTGGAGGCCGACGAACAGCTGGTCCTGTCCGGTGGGCAGCCGCGTCACCGTGTGTCGGTCCCACACCTTGTCGTACAGCGTCCCCTCGCTCATCGGGAGACACCTACGTGACGCGTGGTGTGCGGGGTCTCACAGAGACGGTTCGCGTCGCCGCGTACACCCATCAGGCGGTCACCTCGGCGCTGTCCTCTTCGTCTTCCTCGCCCTCCTCTTGCCACGCGAACAGGCCGCGAAGCTCCTCGCCGACGGCCTCGATCTCGTGGTTCTTCTCCGCGGTTCGGAGCTGTGTGTAGGAGGGCCGTCCCGCCTGGTTCTCCGCGATCCACTCGCGGGCAAACTCGCCGTTCTGGACCTTCTCCAGTACTTCCTCCATGTTCTCGCGGGCGTGTTCGTCGACGACGACGTCGCCCTGCGTGAGCCCGCCGTACTCGGCGGTGTCGGAGACGGAGTCCCACATGCCGCCGAGCCCGTCTTCGTACATCAGGTCGACGATGAGCTTGAGCTCGTTGAGACACTCGAAGTACGCCATCTCTGGCGAGTAGCCCGCGTCGACGAGCGTCTCGTAGCCCTGCTTCACGAGCGAGGTGACGCCGCCACAGAGGACGGCCTGCTCGCCGAACAGGTCGGTCTCTGTCTCCTCGCGGAACGACGTCTCGACGACGCCGGCGCGGGTGCAGCCGATCGCGGCCGCGTACGCGAGCCCCTCGTCGTGGGCGTCGCCGGTCGCGTCCTGATAAATGGCCAGCAGCCCGGGCGTCCCTTCGTCGTTCTCGTAGTTCCGGCGGACGAGGTGGCCCGGCGACTTCGGTGCGACCATCGTCACGTCGACGTCCTCGGGCGGCTGGATCTGGTTGTAGTGGATGTTGAACCCGTGCGCGAACTGGAGCGTGTCGCCCGCCTCCAGGTTCGGCTCGATCGCGTTCTCGTACACGTCCGGCTGGACCGTGTCGGGCACGAGCACGCTCACGATGTCGGCCTCGGCGGCCGCGTCCGCGGGCGCCTCCACCCGGAGCCCGTCGCTCTCGGCGGCACTCCGGGAAGAGCTGTCCTCGCGGAGGCCGACGACCACGTCGACCCCGCTCTCGGCGAGGTTCTGGGCGTGGGCGTGGCCCTGCGAGCCGTAGCCGAGTACGGCCACGGTCTTGTGGGCGATCGCCTCCTCGTCGGCGTCTTCGTCGTAGTATACTGTCGAATCGAACGTCTGCGTGTCGTCTTCGGTCATGTGTATCGTGTAGGTTCGCGTGTGAGTTCGCGTGTCAGTCGTCGTGCGTCGTCGGTTCGCCGGCCGTTCCGGGTTTCTCTCCGGGCGCCGTCGGGGTGTTACCGCGCGCGAGGGCGGTCGGCCCAGTGCGGGCGATCTCGATGATTCCGAACCGCTCGAAGGCGCCGATCGCGTTGTCGATGCCGGCGTTGTCGCCGGTGAGCTCGACGGTGATCGTCTCCGGGCCGGCGTCGACCGTCCGGCCGTCGTACATCTCGGAGACCGCGTGGACCGCCGCGGGGTCGTCCGCCTGCACTTTTAAGAGGACGAGCTCCGAGGTGACGGCGTCGCCGGAGACCTCGCCGACTGAGATGACCGGCTTCAGCTTCGCCATCTGCTTTTCGATCTGGTCGACGCCGGGGTCCGTCTCCTCGACGACCATGGTGATCCGCGAGTGGCCGTCGACGGTCGTCGGGCCGACGGTGAGGCTCTCGATGTTGAACTGGCGGCGGGAAACGAGCCCGGAGACGCGCGCGAGCACGCCCGGCTCGTCCTCCACCAGCGCCGAGATGACGGCGCGGCGGGACTCGTGTTCCGCCTCGACGACGGGGTCGATACGGATCCCTTCGAGGTTTCGGCGCCCCTCGGGATGGTCGCGCTCCTCGGGACCGGGTTGGTCGGCGGCGGGGGTGGCGTCGGCGCCGGAGCCGGCGTCCGAGGCGGAGCCGCCGTCGGTCGCGGGTCGAGAGTCGGGCGAGTTACCGCTCATAGCTGGTCCTCCACGGCCGCGAACTTGCCGTTCGCACCGCCGCTCGGCACCATCGGCAGGACGTTCTCCTCGGGGTCGACGTGGAAGTCGATCACCGCCGGCCCGTCGTACTCGAGCGCCTCCTCGACCGCGGGCGCGACCTCGTCGTAGTCGTCGACGCGGAGTCCGAGGGCGCCGAACGCCTCGGCGAGCTTGTCGAACTCGGGCATCCACGTGTAGTCGGAGGCCATGTGACGGCCCTCGTAGAAGGCGTCCTGCCACTGCCGCACCATCCCGATGTACTCGTTGTTCAGCACCGCGATCGTGATGTCGAGGTCCTCGCGAACCGCCACCGAGAGCTCCTGCATCGTCATCAGGAAGGAGCCGTCGCCGTCGAAACACACCACGTCGCGGTCGGGCTCGCCCATGTTGTCGGCGGCGACGCGCGCGCCGACCGCAGCGGGCACGCCGTAGCCCATCGTCCCCAGCCCGTGCGAGGAGACCCACGTTCGGGGCTCCGTGTACGTCCAGAACTGGGAGGCCCACATCTGGTGTTGCCCGACGCCGGTCGTCACGATGGTGTCGTCGTCGGTCGCCTCGTCGAACGCCTCGACGACGAACTGCGGCTTCAGCGGCTCGTCTTCGGGCGTCGCGTATGTGAGCGGGTACGTCTCCTTCCACTCGGCGCAGCGCTCACGCCACGCCTCGGCGTCGGGCGCCTCGCGGACCGCCGCGGTCAGCTGGTCGAGGACGCGCTCGGCGTCGCCGATCAGCGGGTAGTCGGCGTGGACGTTCTTCGAAATCTCGGCCGGGTCGATGTCGACGTGGACGACCTCGGCCTCCGGCGCGAACGTGTCGATGCCACCCGTCAGCCGGTCGTCGAATCGGGTGCCGACCGCGATCAGGCAGTCGGTGTGGGTGATCGCCATGTTGGCGTAGCCGGTGCCGTGCATCCCCGCCCACGAGAGGCAGAGCTCGTCGTCCTCGGGGAAGGAGCCGATGCCGGGCATCGTCGTCGTCACCGGGATACCGCACGTCCGTGCGAAGGTGCGCGCGCCGTCGCTCGCGTCGGCCTTGATGACGCCGCCGCCGAACAGACAGACGGGTCGTTCGGCCGCCTCGATGGCGCGGGCGGCCTCCTCGACCGCGTCGGCGTCCGCGTTCGGGTCGGGATCGGTGCCGGCCGGCGGCGTCGCCGGCTCGGGCGTCTTGTCGGTCTCGTCCTGCGTCACGTCCTTCGGCAGGTCGACGAGGGTCGGCCCGGGACGGCCAGCGCGGGACAGCTCGAACGCCTCACCGACGGTGTCGCCGACGGTGTCCGCGCCGTGCGCGAAGTAGTTGTGCTTCGTGATCGGGCGGGTGACGCCGATTGTGTCGGTCTCCTGGAACGCATCGTTGCCGACGAAGTCGGTGGGAACCTGTCCCGTCAACGCTAACATCGCGTCGGAGTCCATGTCGGCGTCGGCGATCCCGGTGACGAGGTTGGTCGCGCCCGGTCCCGAAGTCGCCAGACAAAGTCCGGGTTCGCCGGCCACGACGCCGTAGGCGTCGGCGGCGTGGGCCGCGCCCTGCTCGTGGGCCATCGTTACGTGACGGATCGAGGAGCCGTACAGCGCGTCGTAAACGGGCATGATCGCGCCGCCCTGCACGCCGAACGCGGTCTCGGCGCCGGCGGCCTCCAGCGCGGCGACGACCGACTCGGCCCCGGTCGACACCGGGCCCGCGGCGGGACCGTCGCCGTCGACCGGATCGCCGGTGTCTGTCTGGGCGGATTCGTCTGCGTCCTCCGTCTCGTCCTCTCGTGGCTGTGCTGCTGTGTCGCTCATTGTCGTGGTGGTGTTCGGTGGTGCATCTCGCGGGTGTGAGACTCGGTCGGTCCGAACGCCGGATCGCCGGGCGAGAAACGACTCGCCCGTCGGCGTTCGTCGATGCGTGGCGTCGGTGAGGAAAGGGTAGTGTAGGGGATTATACCCCTACGATGATCGGCGCGACGGCTCCGGCGACGTCGTCGGTCATCGAGGTCGTGTGGGAGCGTCGCATCTCGGATCCACCAAGGTAGTCGGGGTATAAATCCCTGTCGGGGAGGAGAATCAACGGACCGATTCCGAGAGGCGAATCGTGTCGAGCGATCGCCTCCGCCCGTGCGACCGCCACGCGGTCGCTCAGCGAGCCCCCCGTCCAGGGAGACGGTCATCAGATCCTGACCTCCTCCTCACGGTCGAGGTCCGCCTCTTCGGCGAACCGCTCGACGTCGCCGGCCGTCACCTGACGCTTCCCGGAGCCGTACTCCTTGACGCGCTTGGTGATGCGTCGGACCTCGCTGTCGCTCGGGTCGAAGCCGGCCTCGACTAAGTGCTTGCGCACGCTGTGGGTGCCGGTGTGTTTCCCGAGAACGAACTCGCGTTCGGCCCCGACCATCTCGGGGGTCATCACGCCGGTCTCGAACGTGTCGCTGTTCTCGATGACGCCGGCGGCGTGGATACCCGACTCGTGAGCGAACGCGTTCCGCCCGGTGACGGGCTTGTTCGCCGGAACCGGGATGTCCGAGGCCTCCTCGACGATCCGTGCCAGCTTGGTTATCTGGGTCGTGTCGATGCCGGTGTCGACGCCGTACACCGACTCGACGGCCATCACGACCTCCTCGTAGGCGGCGTTGCCGGCGCGCTCGCCGATCCCGTTAACCGACACCTGCGCCTGGTGCGCGCCGTTCTCGAAGCCCATGATGGCGTTCGCGGCGGCCATCCCGAAGTCGTCGTGGGTGTGGACGTCGACGCGCGCGTCGGTGGCGTCGACGACGGCCTTCACCGTCTGGCCGAAGCTGCTCGGCATCCCGACGCCGCAGGTGTCGGGGATGTTGATCCAGTCGGTGCCGGCGTCCGACACCGCCTCGACGATGTCGATCAGGTAGTCCGGATCGGTCCGGGTGGCGTCCATCGGCGAGAACATGCACTCGACGCCGGCGTCTTTCACCTGCTCGACGGCGTCGATGGCGCGCTGTTTCGCCTCTTGCCGGGTCGCGTGCATCGAATCCTCCAGCTGTACGTCGCTGGTGGAGACGAACACGTGGACCATCTCGACGCCGGAGTCGATGGCGGCGTCGATATCGCCCTCGACGACCCGCGCCAGCCCGCAGACGGTGGTGTCCGTCGCGGCGGCGATGTCGCTCACGGCCTCGAACTCCGCGTCCGAGTTCACCGGGAACCCCGCCTCGATGACGTGGGTGTTCATGTCGTCCAGCGTCGCCGCTATGCGGCGTTTCTCGTCGTAGCTGAACGACGTACGTGGTGACTGTTCACCGTCTCGTAACGTCGTGTCGAAGATCCGTACAGGACCGATATCGATGTTAGAAGCTATCGTGCCCTGGAAGAACTCGATCCGCCGGGGTGTCCGACGAAGCCTCCGTGATGTCTGTCATCGACTGATGGAAGCACGGTCGAGAACTTAACGCTTGTGCCGATCGCAAAAACGGCCCGCCTGAGGGCGCCCCGACGTTCGGGCGACGGTCGCAGAATCGCCCGACGTAAGCGAGGTTGGGTGACGGCACGCGGACCGCACGCACCGAGAGGATCGGTGTACTGTGGTTTCGAAACCGGGTTCATAAGCCGGATCGACGTTCGTTGCGTTCCACGCGAGGCCGGCGCGCGGTCGACGCGCGGTCGACGCGCGCTTCACTCGCCGTTCGTCCACGCGGAGAATCCCCCCTCGATCAGCGTCTCGGACTGTCGGTCGATATACTCGCGCTGGGTGTCCTGGACCGCGGTCTCGAAGTCGTCCCCGGCGTCGAGGCGCTCGCGGACGCGGTCTCGTTTCCAACTCGCCGGCGTCGTCCGGTTCGCCACACGCCACCTGAGCGGGGCGAGCCACGCGGCGGCCTCCTCGTCGGGACAGCCCGCCGTTCGGAGGCCCGCCTCGGCGTGATCGAGCAGATCGGCGTACAGGGCGTCGGTGTCGGTGGTGCGCTCGCCGTCGAGACCGATCCACTCAATCTCCGCGTCGAGCCCGTCGGCGACCGCGGCGTAGAAGTTGTCGCGAGCGGCCTCCCAGTTGAGACCGATAACGGGATGTTCACGCTGGGGGAGCGACTGCATCAGCCCGGCGAACGCAACCTGAAACGCGATCGAGTCGCGAACGGTGGGTTGGGCCGCGATCGGGCGGAACTCGATCCGCGCGTTGGCGCTCGACCGGCTCGCGCCTTCGAAGACGGGACGGACCCACCGCCAGTAGCTGCCGTGTTTCATCCGGAACGTCGCAAACGCGTCGTCGAACCGGTCGGAACCGTTGGGTTCGGGCATCGGGATCAGCGTCTCGTCGTTGACGATCCGTTCGATCGCGGTTTCCAGGTCGTGAAACTCGCGCGGGAACCGGACCTTGCCGTCCTCGGTACGGGAGTTGAGCACCGATTCGAACACGTGGATCCGATTCTCCGTCGCGCCTTCCGCGAGGACGCGCTCACCGTCCCATCCCTCCTCGTACAGTTCCGGTGGGAAGAAGGGAGAGTTGACGCCGAGCGCGAGCAGCGGACCGGCGATTCGGAGCGCGTAGCGGAAGTGCTCCGGCAGTGTATCGGCCTGCCCGACCTGATAGTGCGGCTGGACCGAGGTGATGAGGCTCTCGGGCATCACCGTGTCAGCCGCGAGCGAAACCCCCGGCGCCTCGAGGACGGTCCCGCGCTTCTCGTCCGCGCCCGCGTTCGCCATCGCGTGGTACCGGACCGCGTCGCTCATGTTGACGGCGACGGTGACTCCGTCGACGTCGACGCTGTCGGTGAGGTACTCGCGGGCCGTTTCGCCCGTCGGCGGGATGGTCCAGAGGGCGTCGGAGACGAGCCGCATCCCCTCGACGCCGGCGGTGTTCTCTGCGGCTTCCAGCCGCGCCCGGACCTCCTCGAGCTGCGCCCGGAGCCCGTGGTCAGAGAGTGGCTGCGGGCTCGTGGACATCTCGGCGTTGTGGAGCCCGAGCTCCTTCTCGAAGCCAATCAGCTCCAGCAGGCGGCGGGGAACCCGCATCAGGGCGTACTCGCCCGCCCGCGACTCCTCGCTCCACCGCCCGTCGGCGACCGCGTAGAACTCGTACTCGAAGCCGACGATCGACTGGTGGTTGTCGAAGGTACCGTCGCGGAGCGCCTGCTTGACGATCTCCGCCTCCTCCTCGGCGCGGGCGTCGAACTCCTCGGGATCGACTGCGAGCGCCTCCCGGACCCCGTCGGCGAGGGCGGACTCGTTGCTCATGAGACGGTCGACGACGCCGCCCGGTAAAAAGGTCTGCGCCCGATCGGCGGCATGGGAGCGGTCGGCACGCGGTTCGTCCGCCCCGGAACCGGCCCGTATCGGGGCGCTTTTGCCGAGCGATCGCCGACTCCGCGCATGGAGTTCGAAGCGTTTGCCGAGCGCGCGGATCGGCTGGCGACCGAGCCCGCCGACATCGGAACGACCCGACTCGTCGCCGACCTGCTCGCGGCCGCCGGGGAAAGAGACGAAAACGGCGACGAGGACGACCTCGCGACGGTTACCCGGTTCCTGCTCGGTCGCGTCTTCCCGGCGCACGACACCCGGACGCTCGACGTGGGACCGGCGCTCTGTCGCGAGGCGATCGCTCGCGCCGCGGGCCCGAACGTGGCCGCCGCCGACGTGGAGGATCGACTGGCCGAGGAAGGCGAGATCGGCGCGGTCGCCGCCGGCTTCGAGTTCGGCGGCCAACGCGGGCTCGCCGCCTTCGGCGAGGGGCGCG
This sequence comes from Halorubrum shenae, assembly GCF_051194165.1. Classification (NCBI taxonomy): domain Archaea; kingdom Methanobacteriati; phylum Methanobacteriota; class Halobacteria; order Halobacteriales; family Haloferacaceae; genus Halorubrum; species Halorubrum shenae. The sequence goes on from NZ_JBLZNI010000002.1 coordinate 135,761, forward strand.
ACCGGCTCACCGTCGCCGCGGTCCACGCGGAGCTACGCGGGCTGGCGGCCGCCGCCGGCGACGGCAGCGAGTCCCGTAAACGCGATATCCTATTTGGGCTGTTCAACCGGTGTGACCCCGCCGAGGCGAAGGTGCTCGCCCGGCTCGTGCTCGGCGAGATGCGGCTCGGCGTCGGTGAGGGGGCCGTGCGCGACGCGGTCGCCGAGGCGTTTCTCGTAGGCGAGAGCGACGAGGACATCCCCGAGGCCGAAAACGACGAGGACGATCCGGTCCTCCGTGCCGACGACCAGGCGGTCGCGGCCGTCCAGCGCGCGCTCCAGGTGACCAACGACTACGGGCACGTCGCGGTCCGCGCCCGCGACGAGGGACTCGCCGGCCTGCACGCCGAGCGGCTGGAGGTCGGTCGGCCGGTGCAGGCGATGCTCGCACAGGCCGGGACGACGACCGACGCCGTCGATGCGTTCGGCGAGGTCGCCGTCGAGACCAAGTTCGACGGGGCGCGCGTGCAGATCCACTACGTGCCCGAGTCCGGCAGCAACGGTGCTGACGACGACAAATCTGATGGCACCGGACTCGGCCCGCGGATCTACTCGCGGAACATGGACGACGTGACCGACGCGCTCCCGGAGGTCGTCGAGTACGTAGAGCGGCGGGTCTCCGCCCCGGTCATCCTCGACGGCGAGGTGGTCGCGGTCGACGACGACGGCGACCCGCTCCCGTTCCAGGAGGTGCTGCGGCGCTTCCGCCGAAAACACGACGTCGATCGGATGCGCGAGGAGGTCGGACTCCGGCTTCACGCGTTCGACTGCCTCCACGCGGACGGCGAGGACCTACTCGACGAGCCGTTCTGCGTCCGTCACGATCGACTCGACGCGGTCCTGCCCGACGCGGCCGCGAGCGTCGAGTTCGCGGACGACCCGTCGGCAATCGAGGCGGCGGAGGCGGCCGCGCTCGACGCGGGCCACGAGGGCGTGATGCTGAAAAACCCCGAGGCGGCGTACACGCCCGGGAACCGCGGCCGTGACTGGCTCAAGCGCAAGCCCGACGTGGAGACGCTCGACGCCGTCGTGGTCGGCGCGGAGTGGGGAGAGGGGCGCCGCGCGGAGCTGTTCGGGACGTTCTTACTCGGTGTGCGGAGGGGAGAGGACGGCTTTGCCGCCATCGGCAAGGTCGCGACAGGCCTCACCGACGAGGAGCTCTCCGACCTTACCGAGCGACTGGAGCCTCACGTGGTGAGCGAGGACGGGACCGAGATCGAGATCCGGCCCGAGGTCGTCCTCGAGGTCGGGTACGAGGAGATCCAGACCTCGCCGACCTACTCGTCCGGCTACGCGCTGCGGTTCCCGCGGTTCGTCGGCGTGCGCGAGGACAAGTCGGTCAACGACGCCGACTCGCTGGAGCGCGTCGCACGGCTCGCCGGCGACGGGGAAGCGGCGTAGTCCCGGCGCGGTGTCGAGCCCGCCGGACGGGACCGCACCGACCGAGGCGAACCCCCACGCGAAACCCGCTTGACCGTCCGGCCCCTACCGATCACCATGCTAGGCCCGCTCGGGGACGCGGCGCGACAGCGACTGACAGACGCGGCCGCGACCCGGCTCAGCGACGACGGATACGGGGTCACGCGCCCGGAGACGAGCGCCGAGCCGCCGGCGGTGGCGACCCGTCGAGCGGACGAGGCGCCGCTCGCGGTCGAGCCGCTCACGCCGGACGACGCGACCGCGACGGTCATCGCCTCGCGGCTCGCCCACGCGCTCGACCGCGACCGTCGCGCCTGTTTCGTCGTCGACGATGACGCGACCGCCGAGACGGTGCGGTCGCTGCTCGCCGATCCCCCGCTGCTCGTCGCCGAGCGCGACGGTCGTCGGACGTTCCACGTCGGTCCGGATCGGATCCCCGTCGCCGGCGGAGGGTACGCCTGCGTCCGGTTCGACGGGCTCGGGGAGCCGACGTTCGCGTGGCGCGAGATCGACACGCCGGCCGGGCCGGTCCCCTCGGGGCCGGGCATCGACGCCGGCGGCGTCGACGAGGCGGGCCGGCCGGTCGTGCCCCGACTGGTCTGTGAGGCCGACGGGCGGGTCGTGGCCGTCCTCGCGGGGGTCGAGAGCCTCCGAGAGCCCCCGGCCGAGGCGTTCCCGTACGCCTACAGCCGGCACGCCGACGACAAGCGGTTCCGGGTGCGGCGCGGCGACGACGGCGCGGTCGTCGAGAGCGCCAGCGGCTTCGCACCGATGCGGGCCGCGGGCTACGTGCCGATTCCGATGCCCGTCGTTCCGGAACACGTCCTCGGCCCGGCGTTCGGGCCCGATCGGGACGAAGGCGATACCGCCGAATCCGCTCCCGACGACGCGTGGGCCCTGCTCCGACTCGACTCGATCGACTCCACATAGCCACCCTCAAGACGCCCGCATCCGGATCCCGGCGTATGACCGTTCGATACGACGACTTCACCGTGGAGTGGCTCGGCTACGCCACGGCGCGACTGGAGCCCGAAGGCGGCCCCGTCGCCTACACGGATCCGGGGCGATACGGCGTCCTCGACGACTACTGGGCCCGAGACGGCGACCTCATCGTCGTCACTCACGACCACCACTACGACCCCGAGGGGATCCGGTCGGTGGCGCGCGAGGACGCGACGCTCGTGATCTACGAGGCGGTCGACCCAGCGGGGATCGATCGGGACGTGGAGTCGATCGAGTCGCTCGCCGGCGACTACGAGGTGATTCGGGTCGACGATGAGGACCGCGTCGACGTGGCGACCCCGGCCGGCGAGGTCACCGTTTGGTCAGTCGCCGCGTACAACGACCCTGAGGGGCCGAACGCCGGCCCGGACGGCTCGGTGGCGCATCCGCCGGGACTCGGCTGCGGGTTCCTGCTCGGGTTCGGCGACCGCACCGTGTTCTGGCCCGGTGACTCCGACGCGCTTGACGGGTTCGCGGAGCTGGACGTGTCGATATTCCTCGCGAACATCGGCGGCGGCGGGATCGTCTCCGACCGCCACGCGAGCGCGGAACTGGCCGAGGCGATGGACCCCGACCTCGTCGTTCCGGTCCACTACGACACCTTCGAGCAACTGGAAGCCGACGGCGAGGCGTTCGCGGGCGACGTGGCCGCGCGTTCGATCCCGGTCGCGCTCAACGGGCGCTCGGCGAACCAGTAGCGGGACCGACCGAAACCCGACGGATTATCGCCGTGCGATCAGGGCCGCCGCAAGCGCCGCGATCAGGGCCGTGACGACACCGAATCCTGGCACTTGGCTCTCCGAACTGTCGTCACCATCGCTCGTTCCGTCGTCGCTGTCGCTTTCATCGGTGGCGCTATCCTCACTGTCGTCAGTGTTGTCCTCGCCGTCGTCAGTGCTGTCCTCGCCGTCGTCAGTGCTGTCCTCGCCGTCGGCACCGTCCTCACTCCCCGCCGTCCCGTCGTCTTCCGTCTGCAGCGTCTCCACCGCGGTCGCGAGCGTCTCGGTCGACTCGATCACGCTGCGCGGGGCCGGCTGGTTGAGGTAGTTCACGTTCATGACGACGTAGTTGCCCTCGGTCCCGGCGGTCGTACTGGCGTACGGCTCCTCCTCGAGGATCGGCGCCTCTGGGTCGGTGACGATGATCAGTTCAGGGTCGGTCTGGAGGATGACTTCGTTCGAGAGCTGAGGGTAGCCGTCGCCCTCCGCGGCCGCGACGTTGTCGGTCCCGCCGATCTCCATGATCTCATTGATAAAGGTGTTGTTCGCAGCGACGTACCCGTCGCCGAGCGGGTACAGCGCGGCGGGACGGTCGAAGTCGGCGGTACGGTTCTCGACGTCTGCGACGGCCTGGTTCATCTCCTCGTTCGTCTCGGCGGCGGCCTCACAGTCACCGACGAGCCGCCCGATCGTCTCCGTCTTCTCGGCGATGTCCTGGACCGATGTCGCGGCGGGGAAGTGGTACACCGTGAGGCCTTGTTCGCGGAGGTCCGCGACCTGTCCGGCGGACGCGTTCGGCGCGAGCACCAGGTCGGGATCCGTGTTGACGACGCGCTCGACGTTGACGCCGAATCCTTCGGCCGAGACGTCCGTCTTCTCGCCCGCACCGTCGAGGTACGCGGCGTACTGCGTCACGCCGACGACGCGGTCCTGCGCGCCGATCTCCCAAAGAGTCTGGGCGGCCGACGGGTTGGTCGTCGTGATCCGCTCGGGCGGCTCGTCGAGCGTGATCGTCGTTCCCGTCGCGTCCGTTAGCTCGACGGGGAACTCGCAGGTGTCGGCGCCGTCGTCGCCGGTCTGTTGGATCCCGGGACCGTCGACCGCGTGCGCGGTCGGCGCTGTCTCCGCTGACGTCTCTATCGTTGGCTGTGCGCCCGCGGCCGGGCCCGCGACGCCGCCCACCAGGGCGGCCGTCACGAGCAGGGCCATCGCGATAACGTACCTGTCTCGCATCGAGTTGATGACGACCCTCGTCCAATAAGTATTTACCTACTACAAGTTTTGTTGGAGAACGAATGAGTGTCTGGGGACGATCGGCGGGATGGTCCACTGCGCTAGCGGCCGCTCTAGCCCTCGTAATGGTCGTAAGCGCCGCGATCGGCCCCGTCCGAATCCCGCCCGCGGAAGTGGTGAAAGCGGTGCTAAACGCGCTTATCGTCCCCGCCGGAGTCGAGACGGCTCCGCAGGGAGTCGGCCCGCTCATGCTCCCGAGCGTCGATCTCACGTACCGGTCGCCGTTCGCGTTCCCCGTCGACCGCGTTCACCAGCAGATCGTCGTCGGCGTCCGGCTCCCGCGGATCCTCATGGCCGCGCTCGTCGGCTTCGCGCTCGCGGCCGCCGGCACGGTGATGCAGGGGTTTTTCCGTAACCCGATGGCGGACCCGTCGATCATCGGGGTGTCGTCGGGCGCGGCGGTCGGTGCAGTCGCGTTCATCGTCTTCCCCGTCGCGCTGTCGACGACCCTGTCGCTCCCGGTCGTCGGCGCGGTCGACGTGGCGCTCTCGTACGGCGCGGGCGTGAGCCTCTTCGCGTTCGTCGGGGCGCTCGTCGCCGCGTTCGGCGTGTACGCCATCGCGACGCGGCACGGCCGGACCCCGGTCGCGACCCTGCTCCTCGCCGGCGTCGCCGTCCAGACCTTCCTCGGGGCGGTCATCTCGTACCTCCAGCTGCAGGCCGGCGAGTCGCTCCGGCGGATCGTCGCGTGGCTGATGGGGCACCTCTCCGGCGCCGCGTGGAGCGACGTGGCCGTCACCGCGGTCGTGGTGCCGCCGCTTTTCGGCGTCCTGCTGGTGTACGCCCGCGACCTCAACGTCATGTTGCTCGGCGAGGAGGAAGCCCGGGGGCTCGGGATCGCGGTCGAGCGCACGAAGCGGATCCTGCTCGGAGCCTCGGCGCTGATCACGGCCGCGGGCGTCGCTTTCGCCGGGATCATCGGCTTCGTGGGGCTGATCGTCCCGCACATGCTCCGGCTGGTCGTCGGCCCCGACCACAGGGTCCTGCTCCCGAGCGCCGCGCTCGCGGGCGGGTCGTTCCTCGTCGCCGCCGACACGCTCGCGCGGTCTGGAAGCACGGAACTCCCGGTCGGAATCGTCACCGCCGCCGTGGGGGCGCCCTTCTTCATCTACCTGCTCGTGACTCGGGAGGTGCACGAGCTGTGACCGCTGAATCGTCTGGTGTCACCGGCTCGGTGTCCTCTGTTACCGGCGGCGCGGAGTCCCCTGTCGCCGATGATGCGGAGTCCGCTGCAGCCGACGCTCCCGAGACACACCCGATCGAAGTCAGCGACCTGTCGGTCTCCTTCGGTGACGTTCCGGTCGTCTCGGGGGTCGACCTCAGAGTCGAACGCGGGTCGCTCGTGGGGCTCGTCGGCCCGAACGGCGCGGGGAAGACGACCGTCCTCCGAGCGATCAAGGGGACGCTCTCACCCGACGCCGGCGAAGTCCGGCTCGACGGCGACCCCGCGGAATCGCTGTCGGCGCGCGAGGCGGGACGGCGGGTCGCCAGCGTCCCGCAGGAGACGAGCCTCGCGTTCGACTTCCGGGTGCGTCAGATCGTCGAGATGGGCCGGACACCGCACCTCGGGCGGTTCGACGGCCACGGACCCGACGACGACCGCGCGGTTCGCGAGGCCATGGACGCCGCTGGCGTCGCTCGTTTTGCCGACCGGGCGATCACCGAGGTCTCCGGTGGCGAGCGCCAGCGGGTCCTGCTGGCCCGAGCGCTGGCACAAGAGACACCGTCGCTGCTGCTCGACGAGCCCACCGCGAGCCTCGACGTGAACCACGCGGTCCGAACCCTCGAACTCGTCAGAGACCTCGTCGACGACGGACGCGCCGCGCTCGCGGCGATCCACGACCTCGACATGGCCGCGCGGTACTGCGACGAGATCGTCGTCCTCGCGAACGGCGGCATCCGGGCCGCCGGCCCGCCCGAGGCGGTGTTGACGGCGGACGCGCTCCGGGACGCGTTCGACGCCGAGGCGTTCGTCGGCGAGAACCCGGCGACGGGTTCGCCGACGGTCACCGCGTTCGATGGGGACGGCGCGGACGACACGGGCGACTCGACCGGACCGGCCGATCCGCGCCGGATCCACGTCGTCGGGAGCGGTCGGCCGGCGGCGCGAGCCGTCGCGCGACTGACCGCGGCGGGGCACGCCGTCTCCGTCGGGGTCGTCCCCGAGGGTGACGCAACCGCCGGGATCGCTGTCGACGCGGACGTGCCGATCGTGACGGCGCCCCCGTTCGCCCCGATTCCTCCCGAACGCCGGAGTGAGGCGGTCGCTCTCGCGCGCGAGGCCGACGTGACGGTCGCGGTCGGGGAGGCGGGAAGCGATGGACCTGAAGCGACCGGCGAAAACGGGCCGAACACGGCAGTACTGGCGGCCAGCGACCGAATCGTGCGCATTGGCGACGACTTCGGTGACGGCGGGCTGCTTGCTGCGGTCGCGTGATCGACGAAACCGACACGGCTGACCGGCGAAACCGGTCTAGACGGCACAGTCGCTAGCGGGTATAAAAACGGGTATGAATGACGGACAGGCGAGGTGGCCCGGCGTTCCGGCGCGGGGTATCCCGGTTGCCTTCTCCACCCCGCGACCCGACGAGCGACGGGCGTTCGGCGGTGGGCTGCTCGCTTCCGCGCCTGACCCAGTGTCACCGATAAACCGCGACGGGCCGCTCCTGCGAGCGGGCGCCACGGACCGCTGTCCCCGGCGGACGAGGCTTCTACGTTGGCTCTCGGGGCCCGCGCCGGTCAGACCGGACGCGCCCGCTGTTCGGTCCCCGCTAAAGACTACCTCACGGGTGACGAGCGGGGCCTAACCGCCCGACCTAGTCCACTTTGAAGTAGACAACTCCACCTTAAGGGCCTTTCGTTCGGCGGACACCTGGGCCAGTTCGGGAGCCTCGGGGAGCGACGCTACGCCAACAGCTGCCGGGCGTACGCCGCGGCGGCCACCGGTATCGGAAGGGAGAGGGCGACGACGGCGCGCGGGTGCCACACCAGCCAGAGGTTGTCGCGGAACAGCGGGCTCGGCTCGATCGCCAGCGCCCACGTCGCCGCGCTCAGGCTCGTCGCGACGCCGAGCACGACCGCGGCGCCGGCGAGGGCGCCCGGATCGAGGTTCCCGCGCTCGACGGAGGCGATGACGACCGCGCTGAGCAGCGCGAACAGCGCGACGCCGCCGGCACCGACGACCCCGGAGGCGTAGTAGTCGGCCAGGTGTGACGCGGCCGCTTCCCCCGAGATAATCGCGTACGGGGCGCCGAGCGCGAGCACGGTGGCGACGGCGGCGGCGATCCCCACCCAACGCGAGATGTCGCGGAAATTCATGTCTGCGACTCGGTGGAGGACGGCGGTAAAAGGACCGGATCGGGTCGGAGAGGATGTCAAGGGAGGACCGAGAGAGGACGGACCGCTCCCGTAGCGTTTTGGGTCGCCGGCGCGGAGAGAAATGCATGAGCCTCGATGTCGACCCGCCGGAGCCGCCCGAACTCGCCGCCGTGGACCCGAACGAGTACGAGGACGCGGAGGTCGCCGGCGGGGAGTACCGCCGCGACGAGCTGGAGACGTTCCTTCGCGAGGGCGCGTGGAAGGAGGCGTTCGCGGAGTGGACCGCCGGAAGCGACATGGACGAAGCGGACTGGGAGATCGCGCTCGACCTCGAGTTAGTCTCCCGGTTCGACTTCTTCTGGGACGACTTTGCAGACCGCGTCGGCTACCACGCCCCCGGGCTTCCCGAAGACTGGAGGGAGCGAGACCTCCACCCCGACCTCGACTCGTGGGGGACCGTCTCCGCGATCAACGCGGGGCTCACGGAGCTCGGTCAGATCGTCTGTGAAACGCTGAAACAGGAGTACATCGACTGGGAGGCGGAGTTCGAAGCGCCCGACGACCTGCCCGATTTCGAGGCGTAGCGGGCGGTCAGTCGGGGTTTCGGCCCCTTAGTGGCCCCAGAGGTTCCCGTCCGGGTCGTACCGCGCGTCCATGATCCGGTCCCACTGCGAGTCCGACATCTCGAGGTCGGCCGCGGTGACGTTCTCCGCGAGCTGGTCGGTCGTGCGCGCGCCCACGATCGGGACGCAGGTGAACTCGTCCCACTCGGTGAGCCACGAGAGCGCGGTCTGTGCCGGCGTCGCGTCGAGTTCGTCGGCGACCTCGCGGACCGCGTCGAGCACCTTCCAGCCGCGCTCTGAGAGGTAGAAGCGCTCGAACCGGTCGTCGAAGCTCGCCCGCGAGCCGTCCGGCGCGATCACCCGCTCGGGGTCGTCGGGGTCGGCTCGCTCGTACTTCCCGGTGAGGAACCCGCCAGCCAGCGGGGAGTACGGGCAGACCGCCAGATCCTGATCGGCGCACACGTCGAGGTACTCTTTCACGTCCTCGTAGTAGCCGGCGTGGTGGAGCGGCTGGACCACGTCGAAGTCGGCGTAGTCGTTGGCGTCGGCAGTCCACAGCGCCTTGGTCAACTGCCACGCCGCCATCGTGGAGGCGCCGAGGTAGTGCACTTTCCCTTCCGAGACGAGCTCGTCGAGAACGCGCATCGTCTCCTCGATCGGCGTCTCCTCGTCCCAGCGGTGGATGTAGTAGATGTCGAGGTAGTCGGTGTCGAGCCGGTCGAGCGTCCCCTCGACCTGCGCGCGAATGTGTTTGCGTCCGAGCCCGGAGTCGTTGGGGCCGGGCTCGCCGCGCCCGTCGAACGGGAAGTACACCTTCGAGGCGATCACGTAGTCCTCACGCTCGCGCTCCGCGAGCCACTCGCCGACATACTCCTCGCTCGTCCCGTTCGGATTCCCGTACACGTTGGCGGTGTCGATGAAGTTGATGCCGTGGTCCGCCGCCGCATCGAGCAGTTCGTGGGCCTCCTCGCGACCGGTCTCGACGACGCCGTTCGTCTCCCGCCCGAACCGCCACGTCCCGAAGCAGAGTTCCGAGACGCTGAGTCCCGTGTTACCGAGCCGTCGATAGTCCATACTCAACCCCACCCGTTCTGTGGGCATAAAACGCCGTGACGCCGTTCGACCGGTCGGGGACACACCGGGCTCGATATTTAAGTCCGCTCACTCCAAATAGTTGTCATGGAACGTGAGGAGTACGCGTACACCCGCGGGATGGACGACGCCGAGACGGCCGAGCGGTTACGTACGGCGGCCTCCGGCGTCCTCTCGCTTGCCCGTGATAACGACGCGTACGCGCTTCCGCTGGCGCACTACTACGACGGCGAGAAGCTCTACTTTCGTCTCGGACTGAGAGACGAGAGTGCGAAACGGGCGTTCTGGGACGCGACCGAGACGGCCTGCTACGTCGTCCACGCCACGGATTCCACCGACGAGCCACAGGAGATCGACTCGTGGAGCGTCGTCGTCACCGGCCGGCTCACCGAGCTGTCCGAGGCCGAACGCGAGCGCTTCGACACCGCCGAGATCAACCGTCAGTTCACCCCGATCCGCGTGTTCGACGAGGCCGTCGAAGACCTCGACATCGTCATCGCCGGGTTCGCGATCGACACGATGACGGGACGGACGACACCGGCCGCGGACCACTAGCATCGGTCACGTGGCCTCGATGTGGCCAAGCGACACCGACTCCGCCGTATTCAAATACGCGCGCGAAGACCAACGGATATGGACGATATCGACGACCAGTACACGCCCGCGGACGTCGAGTCCGGGGTCGAGGAGTACTGGGACGAGACGGACGCCTACGAGGCGGCGACGGAGGCGCACGCCGACGACCCGCCCTTCTTCTTCGTTGACGGCCCGCCGTACACCTCCGGACAGATGCACCTCGGCACAGCGTGGAACAAGACGCTGAAGGACGCGATCATCCGCCACAAGCGGATGACCGGCCACCGCGTCACCGACCGCCCGGGATACGACATGCACGGGCTCCCGATCGAGGTGAAAGTCGAGGAGGAGCTCGGCTTCGAGAACAAACGGGACATCGAAGAGTATGGGATGGAGTCGTTCATCGAGAAGTGCAAGGAGTTCGCCCTGCGCAACCGGGCGGCGATGGACGAGGACTTTCAGTCGATCGGCGTGTGGATGGACTGGGACGACCCGTACGAGACGATCGATCCCGAGTACATGGAGGCCGCCTGGTGGGCGTTCTCCGAGGTCGCCGACAACGGACTCGTCGAGCAGGGGAAACGCTCCATCTCGCAGTGCCCGCGATGCGAGACCGGACTCGCCAACAACGAGGTCGAGTACGAGGACGTCGAGGACCCCTCGATCTACGTGAAATTCCCGCTCGCCGACCGCGAGGGGAGCCTCGTCATCTGGACGACGACGCCGTGGACCATTCCCGCGAACACCTTCGTCGCCGTCGACGAGGAACTCACATACAACGCCGTCCGCGCCGAGAAAGACGGCGAAGAGGAGGTGATCTACGTCGCCGCAGAGTGCGTCGAGGACGTGCTCCAAGAGGGCCGCTACGAGGAGTACGAGGTCGAAGCCGAGCTGACGGGCGACGAGCTCGTCGGCTGGGAGTACAACCACCCGCTCGCCGACCGCGTCGCCGAGTACCCCGACTTCGAGGGCGCCGGACAGGTGCACGCCGCCGACTACGTTGAGGCCGATCGCACCGGACTGGTCCACTCCGCGCCGGGCCACGGGGAAGAAGACTTCCAGCGCGGCAGCGAACTGGGGCTCGACATCTACTGTCCAGTGGCTCCCAACGGCGAGTTCACCGAGGCCGCCGGGGAGTACGCGGGGCAGTTCGTCCGCGACGCCAACGACGACATCGTCGACGACCTCGTCGCCGACGGCCACATGCTCGCGCACGGTACCGTCGACCACAGCTACGGTCACTGCTGGCGCTGTGACACCGGGATCATCCAGCTGGTCACCGACCAGTGGTTCATCTCGATCACGGACGTCAAATCGGACCTCCTCAATAACATGGAGGACTCGGAATGGCACCCGCAGTGGGCCCGTGACAACCGGTTCCGCGACTTCATCGAGGACGCACCCGACTGGAACGTCTCCCGCCAGCGCTACTGGGGAGTCCCGATCCCGATCTGGGTGCCGGAGGACACAGACCAAAGCAACCTCGACGAGGACATGATCGTGATCGGCACTCGCGAGGAGCTCGCCGAGCGCGTCGAGGAGGACGTCGACCCCAAGACGATCGACCTCCACCGTCCTTCGGTCGACGACCTGACGATCGTCGAGGACGACACCACGTACCGCCGCGTCGAAGACGTGTTCGACGTGTGGCTCGACTCCTCGGTCGCCAGCTGGGGAACCATCGGGTACCCGAGCGACGAGGACGCACACGACGAGCTGTGGCCCGCCGACTTCATCGTCGAGGCGCACGACCAGACCCGCGGCTGGTTCTGGTCGCAGCTCGGGATGGGGACCGCCGCGGTCGGCGAAGTCCCGTACGAGGAGGTGCTGATGCACGGATTCGCCAACGACGAGAACGGTCGCAAGATGTCCAAATCCGTCGGCAACATCGTCACGCCCGAGGAGGCGATCGAACGCGCCGGCCGCGACCCGCTCCGCACCTACCTGCTCAGCCACGACCAGCAGGGGGTCGACCTCGCGTTCGAGTGGGACGGCCTCGGCGAGCTGCAAGGGAAGCTCAACATCCTCTGGAACGTGTTCCGCTTCCCGCTGGAGTACATGGATCTGGACGGCTACGATCCCGCCGAGGCCGACCTCGGCGACGGCGAGCTCGAACTCGTCGACGAGTGGGTGCTCTCTCGGCTCCAGTCCGTGGAGACGGAAGTCGAGGAGGCATGGGCCGACTACCGCGTCAGCGACGCCGTGAACGCCGTCATCGAGTTCGTCACGCAGGACGTGTCGCGGTTCTACGTGAAGGCGGTCCGTGACCGCATGTGGGAGGAGGCCGACTCCGCCTCGAAGCGCGGCGCCTACGCGACGCTCGCGACCGTCCTCGACGAGACGACCCGACTGCTCGCGCCGATCGCCCCGTACATGACCGAGCGCATGTACCAGACGCTCGACGGCGAGGCCACGACCGTCCACCAGCTCGACTACCCCGAGCCCGACGAGAACCGCCGAGACCCCGGGCTCGAACGCGACGTGGCCGTTCTCCGTAACGTGGAGGAGGCCGCCGCGAACGCCCGTCAGCAGGCCGGTCGCAAGCTTCGTTGGCCCGTGCCGCGCGTGGTCGTCGAGAGCGACGACGAGGACGTGACCGCCGCAGTCGAGCGCCTCGACGACCTGATCGGCGAGCGCGTCAACGCCCGCGAGGTGACCGTCACCGACGCGTTCGACGAACTGGTCGAGACCGCCGAGCCGCAGATGGGCGCGATCGGCCCCGCGTTCGGCGCCGACGCCCAGACGGTGATGGAGGCGGTGCAGGGCGCGACCCGCGCAGCGGTCGAAGGCGGTGAGGTGACCGTCGACGGCGAGCCCGTCGACTTCGACGACGAGATGGTCGAGTACGTCGCTGAGCCGCCGGAGCACGTCTCCGGCGTCGATTTCGACGGCGGCGCCGTCTACGTCGACACCTCTCTGACTCCCGAGATCGAGTCCGAGGGGTACGCCCGCGACGTGATCCGCCGGATCCAAGAGATGCGCAAGGAACTCGATCTCGACGTCGAAGCCCGGATCCGTGTCGGCGTCGCTGTCGACGACGATCGGATCACCGAGTTCGTCGACGAGCACGCCGACCTGATCGCCGGCGAAGTGCGCGCCGACGCGTGGCTCGACCACCCGAGCGACGCCGCGGACGCTGAGAACGACCTCGTCGAGGAGTGGGAGGTCGAAGGCGTCACGGTCACGATCGGAATCGAACCGGTCGCGTGACGAGTTGACTGGCGTTTTGATTGGGAGAACGTGTAGTTACCCGGCAACCAGCGTGTTGTCATACGTCGAGACGCCGCACAACTGATCGAACTGCCTATTCATCACGTCGCTCCCATGCGAAACGTTGTCAACCCGAAACCTATAGGTGACTTCTTTACTTATGGCTAGACATGCATGTCCGGGCGGCTCAGCCCGACGACGCGGAGGCGCTACGAACGGCGGTCTCGCGGGCCCGCGAGGCAACCGTCTTCGACGACATCGGTGCTCCCCTTCTCGACGTATCCGCTGCGGGCGTCCGTGAGGCTGCCGGGGAGGCCGAATGGTCGTTCCTGATGGAAGACGCTGAGGGGCCGGTGGGCGTCGCCATCGCTCACCCCGACGCGGGAGATTCTACGGCTGAATCGGGAGACACAGGCGATGACAACCGGGAAGCCGAACTGCTCGCGCTGTGGGTCCACCCGAACCACGCGGGAGAGGGGGTTGCAGGTGAGCTGCTCACCCGCGTCGCGTCCTCGGTGGCCGACAACGGTGTCGAGGTTCTTCGCGCGAGCGTTCCGGCCGACAGTCCCGGTGCCACCGAGTTCTTCAGCGCGCACCAGTTTGCCCACCGCGGCACCCGTCGCGGACCGGCAGGCGAGGAGTCAGTCGTCGTCGCCGACGTAGACGCGCTTCGGTGACAGCAGTCGCAACAATACTCGTCGCGGCCGCCTATCGGTGAGCGACCATCACTTCAGCCGTTCCTGAAGGAAGGAGGGGTGCGCCGCGGTGACGCCGTCGACACCGAGGAGCTTCTCGGAGATGACGTCGCCGAGTTCGTCGCCGTCGCCGGCGCGGACCTCGGCCATCAGCATGTGGTCGCCCGAGGAGGTGTACAGCGCCTGTACCTCGTCGAGCTCTTTCAGCCTCCGAGTCGCGCCGACGTACTGCCCCGAGTCGACATCCATCCCGACCATCGCGATCGACTGCGACGAGAGCTTCTTGGGGTCGATCTCCGCGGAGTAGCCGACGATCACGCCCTTCTCTTCGAGACGATCGATATACTTGCGCACCGTCGGCTTCGAGACATCGGCTCGGTCAGCGATCTCCGCACAGGAGGCCTGCGCGTCCTCCTCTAACACCGACAAGATCCGTTCTTCCGTCGATACCGTACTCATGACCACTACTTTGTCGCCACGGAAAAAATACCTTGCGAACCGAAAAACGAGACGAACGGACGACGAAAGGGTCAGGAACCGCGGCGGGATCGGCGGAGAATCTCGGTCTACGCCCGCGTTAGGCGTGTTTGTCGAGGAACTTGTCGTGGGACCGCTCCCACTCGTAGTCGTCGTCCCAGTAGCGCTCGGCCAGCGGCTCCTCGGGCATCTCGCCGATCGCCTGCTTCTCCGCGCCGTAGGACTGCCGGTCCTCGTCGACGTAGAAGCGGCCGGTGAGAACCTCGCCTTCGTGCAGCGACTCCTCGGTCTCGCGCATCATCTCCGCGGCCTCAACGCGGTCCGTCTTGTCGAAGTCGTAGTCGTCGGACTCGTTGACGTCGATGTACGGGACGTACTGACGTGCGTCCTTGTTCCAGGTCGGACACTGGGTGAGGAAGTCGACGTGGGCGAAGCCGTCGTGGTTGATCGCCTCGATCAGGATCTCTTTGGCCTGGTTCGGGTTGACCGCGGCCGTGCGGGCGACGTAGGAGGCACCGGCGTTCAGCGACAGCGAGAGCGGCTTGAGCGGCTCCTTGGCGCTGCCGTGCGGCTGCGTCTTCGACTTGTGGCCCTTCGGGCTCGTCGGAGAGGTCTGGCCCTTCGTGAGCCCGAAGATCTCGTTGTTGAAGACGATGTACGTCATGTCGTGGTTCTCCCGAGCCGTGTGGAGGAAGTGGTTCCCACCGATCCCGTAGCCGTCGCCGTCACCGCCGGCGGCGATCACTTCGAGCCCGGGGTTCGCGAGCTTCGCGGCGCGGGCCACGGGCAGTGAGCGCCCGTGGATCGTGTGGAACCCGTACGTGTCGAGATAGCTGTTCAGCTTGCCGGAACAGCCGATCCCGGTACACAGCAGGGTCTCCTCGGGCGAGCGGCCGACCTCGGGGAGCGCCTGCTTGAGCGCCTTCAGGACGCTGAAGTCACCGCAGCCGGGACACCACGTGGGCTGGGGCTCGACGCTGGGCGTGTACTCGTCGCGGTCGATCTCTCGTTCCTCTCCGATTGCTGAAAACGTGCTCATTGGTTAGTCACCTGCGGCTGGGACGAAGGTGGTCTGATGGCTGGACGCGTCGCCGTCGCCCTCGATGATCGCAGCCTCGAACCCGTCGACGATCTCGGCCGGCTCGAACGGGTTCCCGTTGTACTTCAACAGGCTCGACAGCTTCTCGCCGTAGCGGCCGAGGTTTTTCTGGATGAGCCCGCGGAACTGTCCGGACGCCGTCATTTCGACGACGAGGACCTCGTCGACGCTCTCGACGAACGCCTCGACCTGCTCCGTCGGGAACGGAAGCATGTCGGAGACGCCGTACGATTTCACCGAGACGTCGGCGTCGTTGAGCCGCCCGACCGCCTCCTCGACAGTACCCTGCTGGCTGCCGAACGTGAGGATGCCGTACTGGGCGTCGTCGGGGCCGGCGTAGGAGCCGGTGTCGACCGTGTCGAGGTCGGCGCGGATCGCCTCTAACTTCTGGGTCCGTCGGTCGATCTGCGCGACGCGGTTGTCCGGGTCCTCGCAGATGTGGCCGGTCGGGTCGTGCTCGTTGCCGGTCGCGAGGAAGCGACCGCCCTTCTGGCCGGGTATCGACCGCGGAGAGACGCCGTCGTCGACGTCGTGCTGGAACCGGTGGAACTTCCCGTCGTCCGAGTGGGGTTCATCCGTCAGCGCGTCCTCCGAGAGCGTCTTCCCGAGCGTCGGGTTCGGCTCACGGTCGAAGTGGCTCTTCGAGACGTTGGTCATCTCGCCGCCGAGCTTCTGGTCGTACAGCAGGATCGACGGGATCTGGTACTCGTAGGCCAGTCGGAAGGCGATCCGCGACTGCTCGTACGCCTCCTCGACGGTCCCGGGCGCTAAGACGACGCGCTGGGAGTCGCCCTGCGAGGTGTACAGGACGTGTTCGAGGTCGGACTGCTCCGGCTTCGTCGGCAGTCCGGTCGAGGGACCGGCGCGCATGGCCTCGACGAGGACCACGGGCGTCTCGGTCATCTCCGCGAGCCCGAGCGGCTCCGACATCAGCGCGAAGCCGCCGCCCGAGGAGCCGGACATGGCCTTCACGCCGGCGTGCGAGGCTCCGACCGCGAGCGCGGCCGCGGCGATCTCGTCTTCGACCTGCTCGGAGATCCCGCCGAGCTTCGGCAGGTTCTTCGTCATGATGGTGAACACCTCGGTCCACGGCGTCATCGGGTAGCCGGCGATGAACCGACAGCCCTCGTCGATGGCGCCGTAGGAGATGGCGTCCGAGCCCGACATGAGCAGCTGCGTCTCGTCGTGTTCGCCGGTTGGAACCGACACGTCCGGCGCGTCCGCGTCGTACTCCTCGCGGACCTGGTCGTAGGCGGTCTCGAGGATCTCGATGTTCGGCTCGAGGATCTTCTCCGGCATCGCGTCGCGCATGAGGTCCTCGACGTGGTTGAGGTCCATTCCGGTCAGCGCGCAGGTGGCGCCGACGCCGGCGGTGTTGCGCATGACCTCGCGACCCATGTCGCGGGCGAGCCCGCGGAGGTCGAGGGGGTATACGTGCCAGTTGTTCTCATCGGCGCGCTCATCGAAGTCCGGAATCTCGGAGGTGTCTAAGAGTCCCTCGTCGTACACGATGACTCCGCCCTCGCGGAGTTCGTCGAGGTTCTCCGAGAGCGGCTTGATCTCCTCGTTCCCGTAGAGGGCCCCCTCCTGCGGGTTTCGGGCGAACGAGTCGCCGAGCGCAAGCAGGAAGTTGTACCCATCTCCTCGGGAGTTGACCGGATCCGAAGACGCTCGAACCTCGGTGTACGTGTGGCCCCCGCGGATCCGCGACGGGTAGTGGCGATGCGTGAAGACGTTGAGCCCCGATCGCATCAAGGCCTTCGCGAAGTTCTGGCTGGTCGAAGCGATCCCGTCACCGGATCCCCCCGAGATTCGCCAGATGAGTTCGTCGTCAGTCATAGTGGTATGTGAGCCCGTGAGGGCCTAGTGATTTGACATAGTGTGGGTTACCTCTTATGGCTTGCCATAGATTCGCAAGGAACAATCATTGAAGACCGACGAATCGGGCCGAGAGCGCGGAACCGGCGTTCCGCGTCCTTTTACTCCGCGCCCGCTCGAGAAACCGTATGCTCACGTTCATCGGTCTCGGCCTCTACGACGAGCGCTCGATCACCGTCGAAGGGCGGGAAGCGCTCCGGTCCGCGGACCGTGTCTTCGCGGAGTTCTACACCAGCAAGCTGGTCGGCGCCGACGTCGACGCCCTCGAGACGTACCACGACACGCCGATCGAAGTTCGGACACGTGAGGGCGTCGAACAAGACCCGGAGGCGATCCTCGCGGCCGCAGAAGACGGCCACGCCGCGTTCCTCACCGCCGGCGACACGATGATATCGACGACCCACACCGACCTCCGGCTGCGGGCCGAGAAGCGGGGGATCGACACCCGCGTGGTCCACGGCGTGACCGCTCAGTCGGCCGCATCGAGTCTCACCGGACTCCAGAACTACCGGTTCGGCAAGGCGACGACGCTCCCGTTCCCGTACGCCCACGGCGGCGACGACGTGCCCGGGAGCGTGATCGACACCATCGAGGCGAACCGCGAGCGCGGGCTCCACACCGTCGTCTACCTCGACATCAAGGTGGGGACCGGCCCGACCGGCTCCGACCCGGACCACGAGGAGTACATGACCGCCGATGTCGCGGCCGGCCTGCTGGCAGACGGATTGGAGGACGCACTCGCCGTCGTCGTGGCCCGCGCGGGATCGCCCGACGCGGTCGTCGCCGCCGATCGCCTGAGCGCGCTGGCCGAGCGCGAGTTCGGCGACCCGCTTCACCTCCTCGTGATCCCCGGCGACCTCCATCACGTCGAGGCCGATGCGCTCGCCGGGCTGGCGGACGCGCCGGCGGATCTCGTCGCGGAGTGAGCGCTGCGGGGTCGGGCCGCGTCCGACGACCGTACGTTTGATGACCCCCGAATGCGTTATCACGCCACATGACTGACCTCGCCGTCGAACGGCTCATGTCGACCGACCTCATCACGATCAGTCCGGACGCCGACGCCGCGGACGCGGCACGGCGGATGCTGGAGACCGGAGTGAGTTCCATCCTCGTCGTCGACGAGGAACACCGGCTAACCGGACTCATCACGGCGACCGATTTCGTCTCGCTCGTCCGACGGAACGATCCGGAGGACAAGACCGCCGTGGAGGCGTTCATGACGACGGATATCGTCACCGTGTCTCCCGACGCGTCCGTCGAAGAGCTTGCCGAGCCGACGGACCGAGGGTACACGCACCTGCCGGTGGTCGATGCGGACAGTCAGCTGGTCGGAATGGTGTCGACGACCGACCTGACGGCGTACCTCTCGGAGCGGCGGTGAGCCTCGCGCCGACGCATCGCTCGGTCCGAGAGACGAGACAGTCGCGCGTTCGACCGGCTAGCGACCCGACGCGTTCACTTGGTCGTCGTACGTTGCGCCCGCTGCGATCAGGAAGCCGATTATCGCGGTGACGAGCGCGATGCTCCCGATGGCGACGACCGCAACGGAGAACAGGTCGCCCGGGAGCACCCGCGCGGACGTCAGCAGCGAGACGGCCGTGACGAACCCGATCAACAGCACGAGGCGTCCGAACCGTCCCGTATCGATCCCGCTGTCACTTGACATAGGTTCTTAGCTCGTTGATGACGCCGTCGTATCCCTCTTCGTTAGCCTCCGCGCCGAGCGAGTGAATCGACTGGCAGATCCACATCCCCGCGGTGAAGTTCAACAGCGCGACGAACGACACCAGCCCGAGCTGTGAATCCACGGTGAGGCCGATGAGAAGCCCGAGCGGAAGCGTTAGCGACATGATAGCGTGCGTGAGCAACGACCGAGTCCCGAAGTCGTCCAACGAGCTGAGAGCCCCTGGCATATACACAGAACAGGTACGGACGCGTATATATGCTCGTTTAAGCGATGTCACGACCTCGGACGCACCACCGCCCGGCTCGAAAGCCGTGGAGCGGAGCGGTGCGGATCGCACACCGGAAGAGTAATGAAATTTGCTAGCACACAACGTGATATGGATCTGAACGATCGAACTCGCGTCAGCGAGGTCATGTCGACGCCGCTGGAGACGATCGGGGCCGACGAACCGCTTCGCCAGGCTGCGCGTCGGATGGACGACGATGACATCAGCGCGCTCATCGTGACGACGGGCGGCGGCTGCATTATCACACAGAGCGACATCATCGGTGCCGTCGCGGCCGGCCGCGACCTCGACGAGGCCGTCGTCCGCGACGTGATGACCGAGAACGTGGAGACGGTGACGCCGGACCTCATGATGGAGGAGGTCGCGGCGATGATGACGATGTACGAGGTCAAACACCTCCCCGTCGTCGACGACGACTACGTCGGGATGGTCTCCTCGACCGACGTGGCGGCGCACCTCTCGTAGGTCGGCGCATGACCGTCGAACTCTTCGCGACCGCTTAAAAGAGGAGCAGCGGCGCGCCGACGGCGACTCCCACCGCGATTAACAGGAGGTTCCAGAACAGTACCGGCCGGACCAGTTCCCGCGCGATGCTCGCCGCGAACGCTGTCTTAACTACGATGCTCGCTGCCGTCCCCGCGACGACGCCGGCGACTGCGGTGTCGACGGTGATCTGTCCGGTCCCGAGAAGCGAGACCGCAGTGGTTGTCGCAGTTCCCGAAGAGATGAGCCCCGCGAGGAACGACGTGACGACGAACCCACCCGCGCCGAACGCCCGCTCGGCGCCCGCCGAGACGAGTAGCACGACGAGGAACAACGCCCCGAAGGTCAAGGCGTTCCGGAGGCTGAACGGCGAGGTGAGTTCCGCCTCCATCGTCGTCTGCCAGTCGCTGCGCCACACCGCGACGAGGACGCCGGTGACCGTAATCGCGCCCAGGGGCGCGCCGACGATCAGGGCGGCCTCCGGGACGAAGACGGCGACGACCGCGGCGTTCCGGAGGGCCATCGCAGCGTTCGCGAGCAGGATCGACCCGACTGCGATCTCGAGTAAGTCCGCCCGGCCCTTGGCGCGCTTAGCCATTTCGGCGACGACCGCGGTCGAGTTCACGAGCCCGCCGAAGAAACCGGTGAACGCGTAGCCGCGCCCCTGGTACCGCTTCACGAGCACGTAGTTGACGAAGCCGATGGCGCTGACAGCGACAACCAGCGACCAGATGAGCCGCGGCTGGATCGCCCCCCACGGGTCGATCGTCTCCGCCGGGAGCAGCGGGAAGACGACGAACGCGAGGATCGTGAACTCGACCGCGCTGCGGACCTCCTCCCGTGAGAGCCCCCACGCGAACTGGTGGAGCTCGCGTTTCAGCACGAGCAGCAACGAGGAGAGCATCGCCACCGTCACCGCCTCGATGAAGAACGCCTCGGCGACGAGCACGCCGACCCCGTATGTGACAAGCATCGATACCGAGGTGGTCAGCGAGAGCCCGTCGACATCGTCGTCGACGAAGTTGCGACCCGCGAGCAACACCGCGATGACGACGATCAGCGCCCCGCCGACGATCAGGAGTCCGTCGTCGCCGAGCAGCGAGAACACGGCCGCCGCGAGGCTGATCAGCGAGAACGTCCGGATCCCCGCGGACTTATGAGACCACTCTCGCTCCAGTCCGAGGAACATCCCCAGTGCGGTCGCCAAAACCAACTTCGCGACGTTCGTCTGGAGGTAGACGAGCGGGTCGACGGCGCTCAACACGGGATGTCACCTCGTCGGCGTCGCAGTCGCGGTACTGCCCGCGGTCGCCGCATCGTCTTCGCCGACCGAGTCATCGCATTCATACGCCGAAGCAGTCGATAGCGACGCCTATAGCTTACTATATAGGGTGTCATAGAACTCTTCACATGCTATAGTCACTCTAGTTATCTTTTGAGAGCGTTACATCCTAAGAAGTCCGTGCACCAAGTGCACGCCGATTAAAACCGATCAAAATTCGACTTTTTGTTTCAGAATAGTGGCTATTTATCCTCGGGTAGCAAGATCAAGCTCAGCGTCTGTGCCCCCTGTGGAGCCGTATACAGCCGCTTTGGAACCGCCAACGCTGAATCCGTTGATAGCCATGCGAACTGTTCTATGACACCCTCTACTATATGTTAATAAATCGTCTGATTTTCTGGGTGTCCGCGCGACGTCCCGTCAGCGGTTCGTCGGCTTCCGCGGGAGATCGAGCGACTCCGTCAGGTCGTGCTCCTCGCCGGTGAGCAGGTAGAGCACGTCTTCGAGGATGACCACGAGCTCCGGCAGTTCCCGCACGACGAGGAACGTGATCCCGATCAGCGCCACGACAGCGAGCAGCTGACTCATGATCCGATCGGAGATCAGAAACGACACTCGGTAGGGGTCGGTCGCGCCGAACATCGCCAACACGAGATCCGGGTACCAGTGCATGTACTGGTTGCCCGCCGTGATAGAGATGAACGCCGTCCGGAGGATGTTGAGGACGTAGATGAGCGAGACCGACACCGCGAGCCCGCGAAGCTTCCGCCGCAGGGGGGCCTTGACCGCCGCGATGAGCCCGCCGAAGATCGCCATGCTCCCGAGCCCCGTACACGCGAGCACGATGTCGATCCGGTAGGTGTGCCCGTCGTCGAGCGTCCAGAGGTACGCCGAGTTGTACCCCTCGCTGCTCGCCACCCGCTCCGGCGCGTATCCGAACAGGTCGATGAGCAGTCCGGTCTGCGTCGCGACGACCTCGATGAGGATCCGGCGGGGCTCGGGAAACGCGACGCCGGCGAGCGTGAACGCCGGGATCGTCTCGAACGGGAGGTAGATGAACAACATGATCGCGATCGCCCGCGTGAGGGTGAACAGGGAGGCGCGCCCGTTGTACAGGAGGTAGCCGGCGTACAGACAGGCCGGCACCCCGACGAGCGCGAGGATCGACTCGACGTAGCTCTGGTGTTCGAACGCGAAGTACGGGACCGTCGTCAGCCAGAAGAGCCCGAACAGCGCCCACGTGCCGGCCGCGAGCGAGCGACCCGCCGCCAGCCCGCGGCTGTCCAGCAACCACGCGACGCCGAAGAGGATCGCGACGACCCAGGCGAACGTGAACGTGTCCGGCAACAAAGTTAGAACCGCCGGTACGCCGGAACCGAACATATCGGACCGGTCAGTCGTCGTCGGGTAAAGCCCTTGTCGTTACCGACGACTCGCCGAGCAGATCGAAGGCCGATTCGAAAAAAAAACCTGGACCGCTTACCGCTCGTCCGAGTCGAGTACGCGGATCTGGTCTCCGCGGACCGTCACCGGAATCGGGACGGTCGCCTCGTACAGCTCGACGGTCACCTGGTCTTTGCCCTCGTCGATCCGCTGGACGCGGGCCTTCTCGCCTTTAAACGGCCCGGCGATCAGCTCGACGATGTCGCCCTCGGCGATCCCCTCCACGTCGGGAGTCGGCGAGAGGAAGTGCTCGACCTCGGAGAAGGGGCTCCGTGCCGGCCCTTCCGAGCCCTGAATCACACCGCGAGCGTGGGGGATCTCGTCGAGGATTCGGGCGAACACGCTGCCGTCGGTGGCCTCGACCATCACGTAGCTCGTGAGCTGGTCGGGGGCGATGACCGCCTGTATCTCCGGCATCTCCTTTTCGGCGAGCATGTCGGCGACGGTTCGCTCCTGGCTCGCGGTGGTCTTGACCGAGAAGATCGGCATTACGCGCCGACCCCCGGCAGGAGGCTCATGATCGCGAACATCATGAAGCCGATGAAGCCGATGAGGAGGATGCCGGCCCCGGCGATCTTCGACACCTGGAGGAACTCGTCGGTGCTCGGCGTGCTCGCCAGTTTCAGCACCCGAATGTAGCTGTTGAGGTCGTACGGAACGTCCATGTTACGTGTGGATTCGGGGCGATCCGGTTTTTACCTTTTGATGCGAGGCGGGCGGAACGCCGCGGGTGAGAACGGACGGAAACGGACAGCGATCCCCGAAACGAGCCGTGTTTACCGCTGACGGCGGGATTACTCGACGTAGTCGATATCTTCCATCTCGGACGCCGCCTCCCCCTCGGGAGCCTCGCCGTTGTTACCGTAGATCTGCGGTGATTCGACGCCGGTCACCACGATCATGGTCCGCATCTCGCCTTCCAGGTCGTCGTCGACGGAGGTGCCCCAGATGATCCGGGCGTCGGGGTCGATCCGGTCGTAGATCTCCTCGACGACTCCCTCAGCCTCCTCGATGGACATGTCCGTGCCGCCCGTGACGTTGACCAGCGCGGAGTTCGCGCCGGAGATGTCGACGTCGAGCAGGGGCGACCGGAGCGCGGACTTCACCGAGTCCTGCGCCTTCGAGTCGGAGTCGGACTCACCGAGCCCGATCATCGCGACGCCGCCCTTCTCCATGACGGTGCGAACGTCGGCGAAGTCGAGGTTGACGAGTCCGGGCATCGTGATGAGCTCGGTGATTCCCTTCACCGAGCGCATCAGCACCTCGTCGGACACCTTGAACGCCTGCCGGACGGGAAGCTTCCCGACGGCGTCGAGCAGGCGGTCGTTGGGGACGACGATGACCGTGTCGCTCACGTCGCGGAGGCGTTCGAGGCCGGCCTCGGCGTTCGTCCGTCGGACCTCGCCCTCGGCCGTGAAGGGGGTCGTGACGATGGCGATGGTCAACGCGCCCGACTCGCGGGCGGCCTTCGCAACGACCGGGGCGGACCCGGTCCCCGTGCCGCCGCCGAGCCCGGCGGTGACGAACACCATGTCGGAGCCGTCGATGGCGTCTTGGATCTCCTCTTGGGACTCGATGGCTGCTTCCTCGCCGACCTGCGGGAGGGAGCCAGCGCCGCGGCCCTGGGTCTTCTGCTGGCCCATGAGGATCTTCGTGTCGGCCTCGATGTTGACGAGGTGCTGGACGTCGGTGTTCGCGGCGACCAGCTTCGCGCCGTGAATCCCCTCCTCGGTCATCCGGTTGACCGTGTTGCCGCCGGCGCCCCCGCAGCCGACGACGGTAATGTTCGTCTGGAGGTCTTGGAGAACGTCCTGTAGTTCGTCGTCGGTCATCGTTCCGGACTGTGGCGGGGCGCCGGCAGCCGCGTCGTTCGCGCCGGCGCCGGCCTCCCCGGCGTCGTCCGCCGGGGATTCCTCGGCTTCGTCGATGGCGTCCTCTACAATAGAGTCCATTATATGGTGTGGTTGCGACCCGGACGTATTTATTTTTGCCCGATCGTCTGACGCAAGTCAGACGGCCGGAGAATGTCTTCAGAGCCGACAGAACCCGCGTATCACCGATCACAAACGATCGATCGGGTCGCCGATCTGCGGTCGCGCCATCGAAAGCGTCACTCGATCGGGAACCGCTCCGTCCGCGCCCGCGACACGTCTTCGGGCGCGACCGTTTCGCCGTCGATCTCGACTGACTCCCCGTTCGCGAGTCGGCCGAACGCCGGCCCCTCCGGAACTCCCCGCTCGGCGGCGAGTCCGGGATCGAACGCGGTCTCGCGAGCGACCACGGCGCCCTCGGTGACTTCGACCGCGTCGTACCCGCGCTCCAACACGCCCGCCAGATCCGCGACGAGGTCATCGTAGCCGGTCGATTCCTCGGCAGCGGCGAACGCGGCTCCTCCCGCCGCCCGCGTCCCGGCCTGCTCGGTGTCGAAGGCAACCGTGTTCGTCTCCACGGCCGCGCGGGTCGCGTCCGCGTCCACGCCCTGCGCCCGCGAGAGCAGGTCTTCCGGGAGCTCCCTGATGCGAATCGCGTCGGGATCTGCGGGGACACTCTCGCCGAATCGGAGCCCCTCATCGATCGTCGCGAGGTCGGCCTCCAGCCGCTCGACCAGCGACAGAGGGCGATCGCCGACCACGCGCACCCACGTCTCGCTCACGACGCGGTGGTCGAGATCCCGGACCGTCGCCGCGAGGTCGGGTTTGTCGCCCTCGATCACAGCCAGGTCCGCGCGGCTCCGGGCGAACGCCTGCTCGATCACGTCTCGGTTCGCGTCGGGGGCGCCGAGGTCGCCAAGCGCCCAGTCGGCGCCGACGTGGCCCACCGCCCACTCGGTCTCGCGGACGATCCGGGTGAACCGCGGGGCGTAGTGGCCGCCGCCGAAGCCGACAACGTGGCGGGGAGACGGAGTCTCGCCGTCCGCCTCCTCGACGACCAGATCGGCGCCCGTTCCCCGCAGGTCGAGCACCGCCTGCGCGACCGCCCGGGCCGCCTCCGGGTCGGACCACTCCGGCTCGTCGGATCCCAGTTCGACGAACAGCGACGGGACGGAGGTGGCCGTCGGCCCGTGGTGGGTACACTCGATTCCCACGTCGTACCCGTCGGGTGCGTGGGTCGCCAGCGCCTCGACGACGCGCTTCTCGGCGCCCGGCGCGGCCCGCGCCAGCGTCGCCGGTTCGCCGCCGTACGGCGCAGGGCCGAAGTTCCCGGTGACGTGGGCCGTCAGTAGCTTCCCCGTCTCTCCCGAGTGGCGGGATATGAACGCGAGAAAGTCGGGAGACGCGTCATCGAACGCGGCCGCGGGATCGTCGAGATCGATGTGGAGGTCGTCGAACTCCCGCAGTTCGAACCCGTCGGTCCGGTAGTACGTCCCGCCGCCTTCGGCGTCGGGGCGGCTCGGGTCGTCGCGACGCTCCCAGTCGCCGAGATCGAGCAGGTGCTCGCCGATGTGTTCCGAGGCACTGTCGGCCCGGCTGACGACGATCGCTATCACACGTTCCGGTCGGAGTCGGGCAGCCGAATAGCCGTCGATACGATTTCGATACGATGTCGATGGCGCGGTGACGGGCCCGCCCGGATGTCCGGTTGATCGTTTATAAGTGGTTGGTGGCGGAGCGTCGGCGAACACCTCCAAAGCCCCAGCCGGCGACCTCGCGCGTGCTCCTCGCGGGCCTGCGGCCCGCTCGCAGGCACGCGCCGACCAGCATATCGGCTTGTGCTCTACTTATAAATAGCACCCGTCGATGATTCGCCGATCCAGTGGGGTCTACCCCGCGCTCACGGCAGCAGGAGGTAAATAAACACGACGTAGGCGACGACGAGGACGGCGCCGTCGACCCGCGAGATTCGGTTACCGCGGTACATCACCCCGACCAGCAGAGCGGTGAATGCGAGTAGCGCGGGGAACTCGAAGCCGCGCACGCCGGGGGCCACGCTGATCGGCGTGATGACGGCGACGATGCCGATCACCGCGAGGATGTTGTAGATGTTCGAGCCGACGACGTTGCCGACGCTGAACTCCGCTTCGCCCCGGATCGCGGAGATGACGCTCGCGGCCAGTTCCGGGAGCGATGTCCCCAGCGCCAACACCGTGAGCCCGATGAAAATGTCAGAGAATCCGGCGGCCGAGAGCAGCGTCTGCCCGCCCTGAACCAGCCAGCGGGAGCCGAGGACGAGCGCGACGATCCCGACGACGACGAGGCCGACGTCGCGGAGGCGCGCGTCCGGCATTTCCGCGCGCTCGGCGGCGGAGATCCCGGACTGCGTCTGCTGGACCCGCCGCAGGACGACGACGGTGAACGCGACGAGGGCCGCGAGGAGGAGGACGCCGTCGACGGTCCCGATCTGCCCGTCCCAGCCGAGGCCGACGAGCAGCAGCGCGGCGAGCACCATGAACGGGACATGGCGCTCGAAAACGGTCTGTGAGACGTCGAGCGGGCGAATCAGCGCGGAGGCCCCTAACACCAGCCCGATGTTGGCGATGTTCGAGCCGACGATCGCGCCGAGGCCGGTGTCGGTCGACACCGTGACCGCGCCGAGGAGCGAGACGAACAGCTCGGGGGCCGTGGTCGCGAACGCAACGACGGTGACGCCGACCGTCGACGCCTTCAGCCCGATCGCGAGCGCGAGGTCGCTGGCGCCCGTAACGAGCAGTTCGGCGCCGGCGTACAGGAGAACGGCGCCGCCGGCGAGCAGCAGGAGTTCCGTGAGCGGCGACCCGAGTAGCACGGCTCCGAGTTGTCGTCGGCGTTTTAAAAAGCGTCCTGATTCTCGGGCGTCGCGGGTACGCGGAGCAGCCGTATCGAGACTCTCAGGCGCGTGTCGACCGGAACTCGCCGTGTTTCATCCCGACGACGAACGCGATGGCACCGAAGACGAGCATCGAGGGGAGAACCATCATCATCGTCGTCTGGAGCGCCATCGGCGTCCCGAAGGCGACTCCGAGGGTGCCGGCGACGACGATGAGCGCGACGATACCGGCGGCACGAGGGAGGTCAAACTCCATAACGCGGGTACGGTTCGCGGACTCCTAAGCGTTCGGTCTGTGGTGTCGGCATCAGTTCCGACGGGGGAGCCGCACCGCTTTCGGCTCCGGTACGTCGCTACGCCTCGATGATCTCGTCGTCACCGTCGTCCGCCGGCACGCGCAACGCAGCGTCCATCGAGACGATCGCTTCGCCGCCGACCCGCACCGCGTCACCCGCGACTCGGACGCGAACGCGACCGGGTCGGTCGAGAAAGTGCCCCTGCTCGAACCGCAGTTCCTCGGGGAAGTCGCCGTCGAACGCGCCCACCTCGCGGAGGTAGGCCCCGACCGCGCCGCTCGCGGTCCCCGTCACGGGATCCTCGGAAACGCCGACCGCCGGCGCGAACGCCCTGCCGTGGAGCGTCGATTCGGCGTCGAGTGTGTCAAATGTGAACGCGTATATCCCGGCCACGTCGCACGACTCGGAGATGGCTTCGATCGCCGCTATGTCGGGCTCGGCCTCGCCGAGCCGTTCGAGGAAGTTCACCGGGACAACGAGCCACGGGAGCCCGGTTGAGGCGACCGCGACCGGGAGGTCGGCGCCCACGTCGCGTAAGGCGGCCGAGTCGATCCCCAGCGCGTCGCCGAGGCGATCCGCGTCGAGGCCGGCTCCGTTGGGGTCGATGTCGGCTCCGTCAGTGTCTCCACCGGCTCTGCTCCCCGATTCTATCAGATCTACCGTGGGCGGGTTCTGCCGCATCCAGACGGTCCCGTCGTCGTCGATCGCGATTTCGAGGTCGCCGACGTTGGTCCGGAGAGCGCGGTCACCGGCGTCGATCGCGCCCTCGGCGAACAGCGCGCCGTAGGTCGCGATCGTGGCGTGGCCACACAGGTCGACCTCGGTCGAGGGGGTGAAATACCGGATCTGGTCAGGGGCGTCGGCGGCGGCGCCGAACAGAAACGCGGTCTCGGAGGCGCCCAGCTCCGCGGCGATCCGCCCCATCTGATCGTCGCTCAGTCCCGCGGCGTCCGGCACGACGCCGGCGACGTTCCCGGCAAGCGGCTCGTCCGCGAACGCGTCGACGAGAAGCGTGCGTCGCGTCTCCATGCCTCACCGTGACGACCCGCATTCAAAAGGCTCCCGAGAGCCGAAGGGTCCGACGGCCAGCGGCGAGACGACCGGGAAGCGATGTGAACGCTTTTGACCTCGACGGGGGATGTACCTCTATGGGCCTCTTCGACCGGCTGCGAGGGAACGACACGCCACGCGTGGCGTTCATCGGGATCGACGGGCTTCCCCATCGCCTCGTTGCCGACAATCCGGACACGTTTCCGACGCTGTCGGCAATCGCCGACGAGGGCGACGGAGGACCGATTGACAGCGCCGTGCCGCCCGAGTCGAGCGCGTGCTGGCCGGTGCTCACGAGCGGCGTGAACCCCGGTGAGACCGGCGTATACGGCTTTCAAGACCGAGAGATCGGCTCGTACGACACCTACGTCCCCATGGGTCGCGACGTGCAGGCGACGCGGGTGTGGGACCGCGTGACCGACGCGGGCCGCGACGCGACGGTGATGAACGTCCCCGTCACGTTCCCGCCGCAGCGAACGGTTCAGCGCATGGTCTCCGGCTACCTCTCGCCCGATGTCGACAAAGCCGCTCACCCTGACGAGTTCCGGAACTACCTCACCGAGAGCGACTACAGGCTGTCGGTCAACGCGAAGCTCGGCCACCGAGAAGATAAGACGGACTTCATCGAACAGGCGCGTCAAACCCTCGACGCCCGCGCGGAAGCGTTCGCCCGGTACGTCGAGATGGACGACTGGGACCTGTTCGTCGGCGTGTTCTCC
The DNA here is from genome assembly GCF_051194165.1 of Halorubrum shenae. Lineage (NCBI taxonomy): Archaea > Methanobacteriati > Methanobacteriota > Halobacteria > Halobacteriales > Haloferacaceae > Halorubrum > Halorubrum shenae. The sequence continues at coordinate 165,129 of NZ_JBLZNI010000002.1, forward strand.
ACCCCGGACCGGATCAACCATTTCCTGTGGGGCGACTACGCGGATAGCGGCTCGTACCGCGAGGACGTACTGGAGTTTTACGGCGCCCTCGACGAGCACATCGGGGCCATCAGAAAAGCGCTCCCGGACGACGTGCGCCTCGTCGTCGGCTCCACGCACGGGTTCACCCGGCTCCGATACGACGTGTACTGCAACGAGTGGCTCGAGCGCCAGGGGTGGCTCTCGTACGAGGACGCCGACGACCACGGCTCTCTGTCCGACATCGCCGGCGACGCCCGCGCCTACTCCCTGGTCCCCGGCCGCTTCTACCTCAACGTGGAGGGCCGCGAGCCGGACGGCGCCGTCTCCGAGTCGGAGTACGAGGCGGTCCGCGAGGAGCTCCGAGCCGAACTCGAGGCGTGGGAGGGACCGAACGGGAACTCCGTCGCGAAGCGGGTTGTCGAGCGAGAGACGGTTTTCCGCGGGGATCACGACGCCATCGCCCCCGACCTCGTCGTGATCCCGCACGAGGGGTTCGATCTCAAGGCCGGCTTTCGGTCCCACGACGCGGTGTTCGACACGGACGGTCCCCGGACCGGGATGCACACCTTCGAGGACGCGGCCTTGTTCATCGATCACCCGGACGCGAAAGTCGAGGACGCGGACTTGCTCGACGTCGCTCCGACCCTTCTCCGCCTGCTCGATGTCGACTACGGTCGGACAGATCTAGACGGCGCGAGCCTCATCTGAGGTGGCGTCGGAATGGAGCGCACACCCGACGGGACCCCGGTCGGCGTCGACGATCCATACGCGATCGCGGGGACCTGTGACCACCTCACCGACGACGGTCGCTGTCGGTTCTCGCTGACGCGGGCGGGCGATGACCCAGATTTCATCGCCCAGCGCCGCCGAGAGGGCTACGCCTGCCATGTCGGCGCGGACGACGCATGGCGTGCCTGCCCGCACTACCAGTCGACGACGGACGGGAGAGCGTGTTACCGGTGCGGGCTGGCCGAGGTTCGGCTGGCCCACGACGACGCCCGTCCGCTGGTGGAAGAACACCACCTCTCGTACGGTGACGCCGCCTCTGCCTCAGCCGATACCCGCGACTCCGACGACGCCGGCCCCCACGAGATCACCGTTGCGCTGTGCCGCTGGTGTCACACGAAGGTCCACAAGTCGTTTGCTCGAATCGATGACGATGCCAACCCCGACCCCGAAGCGATCGCGGCGCGGGAGAGTCGGCGGAGCAAGGAGCAGTCGGAGTCCGCATTCGAAACCGCGAGCGAGCGATTCGAACGCGGAGGAGAGCGGTAGGTGAGACGCGGGAACGTAGGACCGAGAGTCGACTGGTAGTCGGGGCGTCAGCCGTCCGACTTCGGACGGATCAGGTTCGCCAGCGCGACGAGCAGCCCGAGGAACCAGCCGAGCGGAATCGAGATTCCGATCCACATCAGTACGTAGCCGAGCCCAGCGGCGCCCCACTGTTGCCCGAACGTTTTCAGATCGAAGGCCCCGCGGAGAGTCTCGTTGATCCCGCCGACGGAGAGGAATGTATCGAGTATCCAGCGCGCGAGCTCGTAGCTCGGGTCGAGGATCACGTTCGAGATCGAGGGGGTGAGCAGCCCGGCGACGACCGGCGGCAGGAAGATCGCCGTCATCGCGAACGGGTACGCGAGAAGAACGCTGACGAACCGGCCGCCGACCTTCGAGAATCCGGCCGCGAGCCCGGCAGAGACGACGGCGACGACGCTTGCGCCGGCAATGCCGAGCATCACCTCGGTCGGCAGTTGGAAGTGCGCGAGGAGGGTGAGCGAACCCCAGACGACGGTCGCAACGATCACCGCGCCCAGGACGCCGAACCGCGTGACTGCGGAGTCAAGTTTCGCCGCGTAGTACCGGGTGGCGAATCCGACGAGCAGGAGGGGGTACGTCACTGCTACGAGCGGGGCTCCGAGGACCGCCCAGAGGTAGTACCCGATCGTCTCGAGGGGGGCCTCCGGTTTCCACTTCCCCAACACCGCGCTCGGATCGAGCTGTCTGGGGAAGACGACCTCCATCCACGTCTCGTGGAGACGAACGACGTCAAGGAGGAGCGCTTCCGCCAGTCCGATTTGTCCTCGGCGTTCCATTTGGCTCACCTCGCGCGCGACACACCGTGAACTTTGTGCCTTCGATCGCACCGCGAGAGATCCGTCAGACCCGGCGCAAGCAGTCGGTCAGTTGAACGGTCGCACCCAGGCGGAACGCCCGTGAACAGCCTGGTTATCAGATCAGAGTATCCAGGGCGATACGCTTAACCGTCGTAGCAAGCGTAATCGTCAACATGTACAGACGCGGACTCCTCGCAGCGATTGCCGCATCGACATCCGTCGCGGTCGCCGGGTGCGCCGGCGGCGAGAACGGCAGCTACGAGTTCGACGCGGAACCGGCCAGCGTTCCGCCTTCGGCCGCGTCCGAAGCCGGGTACGTGGGTGAAGAGCCGCAGTCGTTTCCCTTCGAACAGGAGTTCGACGTCGCCGGTGTGGATGCGCGACTGTCCGCGACAACATGGGTCGCCGGCTACGAAAACTCCGGCAACGGTTCAGCGCTGTTAGTGGCGAGTACACCCAACGCGACGGTGGGCGGCCAGCCGATCAACCCGCTCGTTGGCGTGGACAACACGAAGCTGATCCGGCGGCTGTTAAAGCAAGTCAACCAGCGCGGAATCGGCGGCGGCATCGACATCGATACGAGTGACCTCGAAGCCAAAGGGACGGAGACGCGAACCATCCTCGGCAGCGAGACAGAGATCTCGATCCTCGAAACGACCATCGACGCGGAGGTCGACACCGGCGACGGACAGAGCGGCTCGGTCGAAGACGTTCCGGTCTACTTGTACGTGGGAACGGTTCAACACAACGAGGACGTGATCGTACTCGTCGGCGTCCATCCCACTGCAGTCGACGCCTCCGAGTCGGTGTTATCCTTGATGGAACAGGTCGAACACTGATCGTCGGTTCGCGTTCCGTTTTATACCGACTGTTGTCCGGTGAAAGCCGGTTTCTCTCGGAGAATCGCGACTGCGATCGCACGACGACGCCGTCTTCGACGGAGATGTTTCCGCGGACGGAAGCTTTGCAGTCCGTAACCCACTTATAACTAATCGCCCCGAGTGCAACTATCTCGCGTTGTGAGAGTACGATGCGGACTCGTACCGTCGCAATCTGCGGTCTGAGAGTCCGATAGCCGCTGCTCTCGCATCCGTAGACACGATAATGACCCAGAGAACAACGATCCGCTGTGCGGTGATCTGTGTCCTCGTGCTTTCAGTCGGTGTTCTCTCCGTTGTTGGAGTTGGGATTGGAGTGATGCCTGTGAATGGAGCGATATGGAGTGTAGGAGAAGCAGAGAATATTGGAATAGGAACTGATGAAAATCAAACAATTAACAATATCAAGACTCGTAGTGGGGATGAGGATGTCAAGATTCGAGTTGGAGGTCTGGTTAACAATGGAGCTGAACTTAGTTCGGCAAATTCGTCATATACCGTAACTAATCGGGAAGACGTGTCCGAGTCAGATGTGTATATAAAAAACAAAAATGAGGAAAATGCCACAATTGTTGTAAATAACTCAGTGCCAGATGGATCTGGATTTGACCTGAGGATGTCTGATATAGACACCAGTAATGTAAGTCTGTATAATAGTACACTATCAGAATCGGGTACAGAAGTTGAATATACTATCGAACAGGGATTTTCTGAGGGATATACCCAATTTAGTATAGTATCTTCTGCTGAGGTTAGTTTTCAGAATAACACATATAATGATAAACTACAGACAATATCTCTTGAAAAATTAGAACTGAACAATGAGACAGATTACGTAGTGATCTGGGAGAAGTCCAAAAGCGGACAGTTAGCTCAACAACTCGGTAGCTCTCAAGGATATAACAAAGAAATAAATGTTACTGGTGAATCCGTAAGCGGTGAAACAGAGATTGCAGCAACAATTCATCCAGCGAAAACAGAGCCAAATACAGATGTTATATACGCTGCAGCTAATCGATCTATTCAATTTCCAATCTTAATAGAAGCAGTCCACAGTCCGATCCATTATACCAATAGCTCTTCACTTGGGAGCACGAGATCACAATTATCAATTTCTTTTAACACTGAGATAAGTTCAGAAAATAGAAGTATTTCCATAGAATACTTTGATCGGTCCAAAGAAACAATTAATATAGATAGTAATACTGGAATGTATGAAATTAACGGGGAACAAGTTAAAATTCCACTGAATCATACAATACCTGTAAGTGATAATAAAACACCGTATATAACTCAAGTAACCTACAAGGATCTTGAATCAAGACACTACAAGAGTTTGTTTTCTAAAAAGCAATATGTACCTCGTCGAGTTGGACACACAATTGAAAGCAGGACAAATATTACTGTATCAAAAGGTTCATTTATCAGACTAAAAACAAGTAAAAATGCTACAATATCACAGTCTTCAGGAGAACAGAATATACAACAGGACCCAATCAAGAATAGCAGTGGGAATAGTATTGTCAATACAGCAGTGCTATCAGAGGGAGAATATGTAATTCAATCTGGAACGGAAATCAATCAGACCCAGATTCAGATCGTCAATACATCATTATCACCACATACACCAGTAACGTCAGTAGATGAGAACATAGTTGCTCGGTTTGAACCTACTCAGACAAAAAGAAATATTACTGCCAATATTTATAAAAAATCAAATATAATTAAAACAATAGATATTGCTACGAGACCTGATAGCAATGATAAAATAATAAATATTTCCAACAGCGGAGACTACAAAGTAGAATTCAAACATCTTGAATCAGGCAAAGTAAGTAATAAAACTGTGAGTGTTTTGGAAAGTAAAAATCTTATATCAGATCTTCCTGGGCCAGCTAAACCAGTTCCCTCAGGGCAGGTCTTTTCCATTGAGATGTCCTCGACATATAATAATACAATCATGAACTTGAGGGATTCAGACACCAACACCACTGCTGCCACAGTCGAGCTCGAAACACCTGATAAAGGCGAGACGACGGTCAAGTTCAATACGTACGCGGCAGCGAACGGCTCCCTCAACGAGAGTTTCAGCGTGATGGGGCCGGGATCGTCGATCGAGTCGGTCACCACACCGGGAGGAAACGGGACACTCCAACCGGGTGCCTACGAGATATCGATCCACTCGGAACAAGGGGTCGCAACGACGAGCGACAACACGACTGTGACGCTCGGGCGACGCTCGACGAACGGACTCACCACCTACACGGGAACAGAAGCGGATCGGTCCGACCTCGGAAGCGCGACGGCAGTACGGGGCGCCATCGAGAGCGGCACGCTCTCACAGTCGGAACGCGTCACCGCGAACGACACCGTGGTGTACGCGGTGAACGCGTCTGGACTGACCGGGCTGGCCACGGCGCGGGGCGCGACGACGGAGACCGGCGACGGCCTCGATCGACTCGACGGCCTCGAGTTCGGCGTTCGATCAACAGGGGGCGAAGACGAACAATCCGCGAGCGACGCGCTCGGCGGGATGCCGCCCAACTCGACCGTCCACGTCGACGAGACCGGGCTCTACGTGGTCGCTGACGGCGACGATGCGCTCCCGACCGACAGGGAGCCGGAACCCGGCGAGGAGTTCACCGCCGAGTTCCGCGTCACCGACGACCGCCTCCGAGAGGTCGCGTCTGACCCGCCGGACGGTCACCGGGTGACCTCGACGGTGGCGTTCGCCGCCGCCGACGCGAACGAGTCGACGGGCGACGACCGCGACCGGACCGCTTCCGGAGGCCCTGTGGGAGGTGGAAGCGGAACCGGCGGCGAGAGCGCCGGAAGGGGCGGCGGCACAGGGGGCACAGAGGGCACAGCGGGTGGCGCCCCTCCGTCTGGCCCCGCGGGGGGCAACCGCCCGGATGAGGCGAACGCGAGCGGCGCGGCGGGACCAGACGAGACTCCCAATCGGGTCCATCCTGCCTGGGGGGTCAGGTCCGGCTTCCGTCCGAGCGTTGTGGGCCGAATGCCGCTCTTGCACGGGCCGATCGCCGTGTCGCCCCCGACGGGAACCGGAGGGGCCGGAGTGTCCGGTGGGACCGACACGACCGGAGCCGACGCTCCGTCGATCGACGCCGAGGCTGCCACCGACGGAAGCGACGGTTCGAGGACCGCTGGCGACGAGACCGGCGGCTCGGAGCGAGCAACACCGAATTACGAGAACGCGCCGATTCGAGCGACTGCCGAAGACGTTCCCGGATTCGGTCCGCTGCAGTCGCTGACGGCTCTCGCGCTGGCGCTTCTGGCCGCGACTCGGAGACGGCGAGGCCGTTAGTTTGCGATCGAGCGCGGGTCCGTTACGTGGTCGGCGGTATCCTTTTGCAGGACCGCATCCTTCATCCGCGTATGAGCGTCACTATCACCCCGCCCCGGGAGCGCGAGTGCGAACTGTGCGGCCGCGAAGAGCGGTGGGACGACGACGCCGACGGGTGGCGGATCGACGGCGAACCCGGCGAGGTGTACTGCATCCACGAGTGGGACATCAACGGGACGTTCACCCCGCTGAGCGAGTAAGAGCAGTAAGAGCAGTGAGAGCAGTGAGAGCAGTGAGAGCAGTTAGCGGATAGAGACGGTCACTCGCGCGTCCGTTCTGTCACTTATGGAAGTGATCGGTTTCGCGCACAGCACCTCAATCGGCCGTCGTCTACACCAAACAGCACCTCAATCGGCCGTCGTCTACACCAAACGCCGTCTCACGATAGGCAGCGAGAGCTATGAGTTGACAATCACCAGATTGTATTCCGGATTTAACCGCTAACGTCTCGGCCAGTCCCGATCCCGAACCATTTCTTTACTCAGAATTGGGTATGTTCTGATCGAACACCGATCGAGTCAATAGTACTCACCCCTGATGAATAATTACCTTATATTCCCTAATGTGTGTACGATGGTTCCTACCCCTATCAGGGTCATACCTTTAAGTGACCGATCCTGAGTGTGTAACATGACCGAGCCACGTAATAACACCCGAGAGGTGTCGGAGCGAGATCTCTCGGGCCGCGGTGGGGGGCTTGCATCAGTAACGGACGAGCGTTCGAACTGCGGGATCGGCGGCATCGTCGACCTCGACAACGATCCGAGCCACGGAACAGTCACGGACGCCGTCAAACTGCTTGAGAACCTCGAACATCGCGGCACGACCGGTGCCGAGGAGGACACCGGCGACGGCGCCGGTATCATGGTCGCGCGCCCGGACGGCTTTTTCCGCGACGTCGTCGATGCCGAACTGCCCGAGGAGTACGCTGTCGGCTCCGTGTTCATGCCGACCGAACCGAGCGTTCAGGCCGAGATCCACGACGTCATCGCGGAGGTGTTCTCCGTCTACGGGCTGGAGGTCTTGGAGTGGCGGTCCGTCCCGACCGACAACGCGGATCTGGGTACGACTGCGCTCGACTCGGAGCCGGAGATCGCTCAGCTGTTCGCCGCACCCGTGGAAGGCGCTAGCCTCGCGGAGCGGTTCACCAGCGAGGAGAGCCGCCCCGCCGACGCCGATCCGAATATCCTCGGCTTCGACCGCGCGCTGTACGCCGCCCGCCGCGAGATTGAAAACGCGGTGTCCGACGTCGACGGCGCCGGTCGCTTCTACGTCTGCTCGCTCGATCGCCAGCGCGTCGTGTATAAGGGCCTGCTCAAGGGCTCACAGCTCGCCGACTACTACCCCGACCTGACCGACGAACGCTTTGCGAGCCACGTCGCCTTGGTCCACGCTCGGTTCTCGACCAACACGCTGGGCGCGTGGCACCTCGCGCATCCGTATCGCAACATCGTTCACAACGGCGAGTTCAACACGATCCGCGGGAACGTCAACTGGATGCGCGCCCGCGAGAACGACCTCGACCACCCGGCGTTCGGCGCGGAACTCGACACGATCAAGCCGGTGATCGACGACCCGAACCAGTCGGACACCGCGAGCGTCGACAACGCGGTCGAACTCCTCCTGCAGGCGGGTCGCGACCTCCCGCACACCCTCCGGATGTTAATCCCGGAGGCGTTCCGCGACGACGACCTGATGGAACAGGCTCGCACGGAGTTCTACGACTACCACGCCTCCCTCGTCGAGCCGTGGGACGGTCCCGCGCTCGTCATCGGCTTCGACGGCGACCGCGTCGCCGGGGTCCTCGACCGAAACGGGCTCCGACCGTGCCGGTACGAGGTGACCGACGACAATCGGCTGATCGTCGGCAGCGAGGTCGGTGCGCTTCCGACCGAGCCGGCGGACGTGCGGCGCCGCGGACGGCTCCAGCCCGGCGAAATCTTCGTCGCCGACCCCGAGCAGGGACGAATCGTCCCCGACGACGAGGTGTTCGACGACCTCACCGACGAGAAGTACGGCGAGTGGGTCGCCGAGCGACAGGCGGATCTCGCCGACATCGTCGACGAAGATGGGGTCGCAGCCGGGATCGACCCGGTTGAGGACGTCTCCGACGACGACCCGGAAGGACCCACCGTCCGCGCCCACCAAGCCGCCTTCGGCTACACGACCGACTCGCTGAATCACCTCGTCGAGCCGATGGCGGAAGACGGGAAGGACCCGGTTGGGTCGATGGGCGACGACACCCCGCTGTCGGTGCTGGCCGACGTCGACCGTCCGCTGTTCACCTACTTCAAGCAGCTGTTCGCGCAGGTGTCGAACCCACCGATCGACTACATCCGCGAAGAGCTCGTCACCTCGCTGGAGACCCGCATCGGGAACCAGCGCAACCTGCTGGATGAGACCCCCGAGCACGCCGAGCAGATCCTCTCCGAGACTCCCGTCCTCACCGACGCGGAGACGGCCGCGCTTCGCGAACTCCCCGGTCCGGGCGAACGCGCTCCGGGCGATGGGGGCACTGGGGAGGCGGACGCGTCGTCTTTTACCTCCGTCACCGTCGACATGACGTACGAACGCGACGGATCGCTAGTCGACGCGATAACTCGGATCCGCAAGGAGTCCGCGACCGCCATCGAAGACGGCGCCGACGTCGTCGTCCTCTCGGATCGGGCGGTCGGCCCGGACCGGCTCGCGGTGCCGAGCCTGCTCGCGACCGGCGCGGTCCATCACCACCTTGTCCGGAACGGGCTTCGGAACCGGGCGGGGCTCGTCGTCGAGTCCGGTGAGCCGCACGAGGTCCACCATCTCGCGACGCTTGTCGGGTACGGCGCGGACGCAGTCGACCCGTACCTCGCGTACGCTTCCATCGCAGACGTCGTCGCGGGGCCGGACGGCGCCGACGAGGACGAGGCGCTGGCCGCCTACCGGCACGCGCTGGAGGACGGCCTCCTCAAGACGATGGCGAAGATGGGCATCTCGACGATGGAGTCGTACCAGGGCGCGCAGATCTTCGAGGCCGTCGGGCTCGCCTCCGAGTTCGTCGCCGAGTACTTCGAGGGGACCGAGATCCGCACCGAGGGGATCGGCACCGAGGAGATCGAAGACGACCTCCGGACCCGGCACGCGATGGCGTTCGGCGCGGATCCCGAGCTTGAGACCACCGGTGAGTACGAACACCGCTCGTCCGGCATCAAACACGGCTGGAACCCACAGACGGTCGGCACGCTCCAGCAGGCGGTCCGCGGCGGCGACTACGAGCAGTACCAGGAGTTCGCGGAGCTGGTCAACGACCAGTCCGAGAAGCTGCAGACGCTGCGCGGCCTCTTAGAGTTTGAATCCGACCGCGACGCCGTGCCGATCGATGACGTCGAGCCGGTCGAGTCTATCGTCGAACGGTTCTCGACGGCCGCGATGAGCCTCGGGAGCATTTCGCCGGAGGCCCACGAGAACAACGCGATCGCGATGAACAGAATCGGCGCGAAGTCGAACACGGGCGAGGGCGGCGAGCCCCCGGAGCGGTTCAACACCGAAAAGGGATGCTCGGTCAAGCAAGTCGCCTCGGGGCGGTTCGGCGTCACCTCCGAGTACCTCGCGAACGCCGACGAGCTCCAGATCAAGATGGCACAGGGGTCAAAGCCCGGCGAGGGCGGCCACCTCCCCGGCAAGAAGGTCAACGAGATGATCGCGCACGTCCGGTGTTCGACTCCCGGCGTCGGGCTCATCTCGCCGCCGCCACAACACGACATCTACTCGATCGAGGACCTCAAGCAGCTGATCTTCGATCTGAAGGCCGCCAGTCCCGACGCCGACGTCAACGTGAAGCTGGTCTCGGAGGCGGGAATCGGCACCATCGCGGCCGGCGTCGCGAAAGCGAACGCCGACGTGGTCCACATCTCGGGTCACGACGGCGGGACCGGCGCGTCGCCGAAGACGTCGATCAAGAACGCGGGGCTCCCGTGGGAGCTGGGGCTCGCCGAGGCGAATCAGATGCTCCGCGCGACCGGCCTGCGCGACCGCATCCGCGTGACGGCCGACGGCGGCTTGAAGACCGGACGCGACGTGGCGGTCGCCGCCGCGCTCGGCGCCGAGGAGTACGTGTTCGGTACCGCCTCGCTCGTCACCGCTGGCTGCGTGATGGCGCGCCAGTGCCACGAGAACACCTGCCCGGTCGGCGTCGCCACCCAGCGCGAGGACCTCCGCCAGCGCTTCCCCGGCCAGCCGGACCACGTTATCAGCTACATGACGTTCATCGCGCAGGAGCTCCGCGAACTCATGGCCGAACTCGGCTACACCGAAGTCGAGGAGTTCATCGGCCGGCCTGAGCTCCTCTCCCAGCGCGAGACGGACCACGAGAAGGCCAAACACCTCGACCTGTCTGCGGTCATCGCCGAGCCCGCGGGCGACGCCCGCACGAAGACCCGCGAGCAGGAACACTCCGGGATCGACGAGCTACTCGACTGGGACCTCATCGATGAGGCGAGCCCGGCCATCGAGGACGGCTCGCCCGTCGCGCTCACCCGCGACGTGGAGAACGTCGACCGCGCGGTCGGCGCGACCCTCTCGAACCGTATCGTCTCCGAACACGGCGGCGACGGGCTCCCGGACGACACCGTCACCTGCCGGTTCGACGGCTATGCGGGGCAGAGCTTCGGCGCGTTCCTCGCGTCCGGAATCACCATGGAGCTGTCCGGCGCGGCCAACGACTACGTCGGCAAGGGGCTCTCCGGCGGTCGTATCGTTATAAATACCCCCGACGAGGCCGGCTACGACCCCGCCGAGAACGTCGTCGCCGGCAACGTCGGGCTGTACGGGGCGACCGCGGGCGAGGTGTACGTTAACGGCGTCGCCGGCGAACGGTTCGGCGTCCGCAACTCCGGCGTGAAGGCGGTCGTCGAGGGCGTCGGCGACCACGGCTGTGAATATATGACCGGCGGCGTCGTCGCCGTGCTCGGCGACACCGGGCGGAACTTCGCGGCCGGGATGTCCGGCGGCGTCGCGTACGTGTACGACCCCGACGACCGGCTCGCCGACCGCGTGAACCGCGGGATGGTGTCGGTCTCTGAGGCCCTCGACGAGTCCGACGAGCGCATGCTTCGGCGGCTCATCGAGAATCACCGCGCGTACACCGACAGCGATCGTGCGGCCGAACTGCTCGACGACTGGGCGACCACGCTCGGCGACTTCGTTCGCGTCTTCCCCGACGCGTACGCCGAGGTCATCGCCGAGGGCACGGGCGCCGACGTGCGCGAGGAGCCCCCCGAGCCGGCTGCGGCGATTCCCGGTACCGCGTCCGACGCGACCGAGCAGGCATCGAGCGACGACTGAGTCGACTCCCCCCGTTTCTACCCGGTCACCCGGCCGGCGTCTCGCTCTCGAGGGTCGCTTATAAATGACGTGCGGTCGGCGTCGTCCGCGGCTTTGCCGCCGGTGCCGAGGTGCTAGTGGCGTTCGCCGGCAACGAGACGATGATCACCCACACCACCGCTCATGCATTCGATCGTCGGACCGCTTAATACGCACCGGTCAAACGTTCCTGCGTGGACGAACTCGTCGTGAGCACGGAGGTGTACGCCGACCCCGAGGACGTGTACGCGTTCCTGCTTGACTTCCCGCGGTACGCCGACTACTCGAAGTACCTCCGAGAGGTACGAACGATACAGGGGGACGGCGGACCGGGTACCCGTTACGCGCTGACGTTCGCGTGGTGGAAGATCACCTACACGGCCCACTCGCGCGTGACCGGCGTCGAACCGCCCGAACGGATCGACTGGGAGATCACGAAAGACATCGATGCCGGGGGGTGTTGGCGGGTGACGCCGAGAGAGTCTGCCGAGGACGACGTCGACGACCCGACAGCCGACACCGCTTCTGCCTCGGTCGACCACCCGTGCGAAGTCGCGCTCGAAGTCGAGTTTGATCCGGGGTCGGCCAGCCCGGATGCGCTCAACCTCCCGACGCTCGTCTCGTTCGACTGGGTGCTGAAGAAGGCGATCCCACTGATCAGGGGCGAGGCCGAGCGCGTCGTCGAACGCGCCGTTCGCGACTTGGAGGACTCGACGCGCGACGTCGACTTGGACGTGTACGTCGATTCCGCACGGATCTGAACGCGCGTGCGAGTCGGTGCCGCCGGTGTCGCCGAGTCGAAGGCCTTAATATATCCAGCGGGGAACGATTGGATGCGTACGAGGGCTCGTAGATCAGTGGTAGATCATCCCCCTGGCACGGGGAAGGCCCGGGGTTCAAATCCCCGCGAGTCCACTCCTCTCACTTCGTTCGTTCAGTCGCTTCCTCAGTCATGCTTAAAAGACCGTAAAAGCGCCATACCGTGTGTTATTACGAGAATCACGATTCTCTGGTATCCACGAGAGCTTCAGTTACCGTCGAGATCCGAAAACGGGTCGCCGCAGTCGGTGGATTCTCGAAGCGGTGAGAGCCGACGACTGCGTCTGCAGAGACGGTCCTCGATCCCTCTACTGTGAGATCTATGGGCTTCCGATTATCGAGCGCAGACGACAAGCCACTTGCCTCGTCGCGCCCTTCGATCGGTCGTCAGATGGGTCTCAGGGAAGACGTGCTTGAGTTCCTCGCCTGCGACAGCGACGCCGTTCGCGGGCGGTTCAACGAGTTGGCAGCGCGCCACGACATTGAGCCGGAGCGGGGACGGACAAACGCCGAGTCGGCCGCCGATCCCGACGGCGCGGATCGAGACGACCTTCCGGCGCTCACCGAGCGCGATCGACGCCGCATCGACCGAGTTCGGCTCCTCGATACCGCTCCGGTCGGCGTCACGCTGTGCGGGCCGGCGTACCGCGACACGCCGATCCTGTACGTGAACCGGACGTTCCGCGAACTCACCGGCTACTCGCTCGACGTCCTCCGTGGGCGCAACCCGCGGCTGCTACAGGGTCCCCGCACGGAACCGGAAGCCGTCGCGAAGCTGCGCGAGGCGGTGTCGATCTGGGAGCCCGTCACCGTCGACGTGTGGAACCATCGGCGGGACGGGACGGCCTTTCTGAACCGCGTCTCGCTCCGACCGCTCCGAGGTGACGACGGAACGATCACCCACTGGGTCGCAGTGCAAGCCGCGGTCGAGGAGGCGAACGGTCGGGAGAAAACCGCCGAGGCGTGAGTCGAGCCTGTCGACGTCGCCGCCGGGAATCCGCGCGTCTCTCGGGACGGGTCGCGTCTACCGACGCGGATCCGCGCTTTGCAGCCGACGAGCGACGAGCGTGAACAGCCCGAGTCCGATCAGGTACAGTCGCCAGCCGGCGTTCGCGATCGGGAACCGCCTGTCGACCGGCTCGTCCGTGACCGCTTTGGGATCGCGCGGCTCGACGGGATTGTTCACGTGTACCGTGTCAGTTGTTCCCCCTCCGCCCGCGTCGAGCCGGCGGGTCCCGGTCTCCGGATCGAGTTGAACGTCGACGAACGTCTGTACGAACCCGTCCGTCGACGAGAGCAACACCTCTCCGCTCAAGTCGTAAAAGCGGTCTCGGAGCGGCCAGAACACGTTCACTCCGTCGAGGTGGACCCAGTCGAGTGCGACGTGCGCGAACACGTGGACGAACAGGCCGACCCACGCGACCGCGATCCACCGCTCGGCGCTGCGCTCCGAGAACCGGTCGGCGAGTCGATCGCGGAGGACCGACCGGTCTCGCAGACGCGTGTCGTAGTAGAGCAGCGCCGTGACTGCTGCGGGAAACACGAGGTTGTGACCGACCGTCCGGTGGGCCCCCGGCATGATCGGGCCGAGGAAGCTGTCGATCTCCGGCAGGACGACAATCGCAAGGACGACCGCGAGCGCCCGTCTATCGTAGTAGTCGCCGAGTAGCCCGGCCGCGATCGCGAGCGCGAACCCCGCGTGGACGACCGTCGAGACCATTATCCGGTCACCTCCGTTCGGTCGCTCTCAGCGTCGGACCCGGTCGCGACCTCGGATCCGGTTTCGTCTTCGGTCCCGGTCTCGCCCTCGGCGATGGACTCGGGCGAGCGGCGCATCCGAGCGAAGCGTACCGCGAGCGTCGCGACCGCGGCCGCGACGACGACCAGCTGCCACCCGTCCCGGACGAGGGACAGCGTCCGGTCCGCGCCGAGCGCGAGCCCCGGTCGGCCGTCGGGGTTCACGAACGTCGGAATCGCGCGCGAAGCGGTCGTTCCCGGACTCTCAAGCGGGAGGATCCCGGGTCCCTCCGCACCGAGCGCGACGAACGTCTGGACGACTCCCTCCTGTGTCGAGAACACGAGCCGCCCGTCGATCCGGTAGTAGGCGTCGTGAATCGGGTACAGCAGGTTCGCCCCCGCCGACCCGAACAGGTCCGTCCCGACGCCGGCGACAAGGAACGCCGCGAGCGCCACCCACGCGACTCGCACGCCACGCCACCCGAACCGGGCGCGGAGGTGGGACCGCTCGCTGACGACGGTGTCCCAGTAGAGCGCGCCAGCCGCGAACAGCGGGAGCCAGAGGGCGTGGAAGAGCGCGTTCGTCGCACCCGGGACCACGAGACTCGCGACCGCGTCGAGGTCGGGGGCGATCGCGGCCGCGACGACGACAGCAACCGCGCGGCGGTCGAGCGCGGCACCAAGCAGGGCCGCCGCCAGCAGCGCACCGACGGCAGCGGCAACGAGCGTCGGGGCCATACCGGTCCTGACGGTCGCACGAGAATAAGCGCTCCGGGGCGGACGTCGTCGTGAATCCCGGCGGCGGATCAGAAACTGCCGCCGTTCTGGGACGGGTTGTCGTCCGATCCCGGCTCGACGGTGTCAGCCGGAATGAACCCGTCGTCGCTCCTCGCCGGCTCGCGGTCGTCAACCTTCTCCGAATCGTCGACCGCCGCCCCCTCGTCCGTCCGCGGCTCTCCGAGCAGCGCGGTCGCCATCTGCCGGCAGACGTATGCGACGAGGTTCGTGACGTGAAGCCCCACGAGCACCGCGACGATTCCGACCGCGACCGCCAACAGCGCCTCCGGGAGCGTGCCGATCGCCCACGTCACCGGCTCCCCGTTGGACTCGCCGAACTGGGCCACGTAGGGGTACCGCAGCGGAGCGAGGATCAGCGGAACCCCGTTTGCGAGCGCGAACAGGGGAATGAACGCGAGGACGGTGACGAAGAACTTCACGGAGAGGAAGCCGACGCCGCGCCACGTCGACGCCGCGTCGACGTACTTCCTGATGCCTGCAAGCGCGCCGTCAGCGTCGTCGGACACGTCGTCGACGTCGTCGTACCGGCGGAGGTCTGTGCCCAACAACCGGTTGGTGAGCCAGCGCTCGAAGCCGGCGGCAATCCGGGCGCCGAGCAGCGTCGCCAGCAGAATAACGAACCCGACGAGCACCACGGACAACACGACCCCGAACGCGAACCCGAACGAGAACAGCGCCGAGTAGACGAAGCCGAGCGGGATCGCGAGCAAGAGGTACAACAGGTGTCGGTACGTTCTGCCGTCGACGAGGAGGCCGACGACCGGGAGGGATGAGGGTGAACGGATGGAGACCATGCGCGGTCGGTACGAGTTGTCCTGTCGACATAAATCGGTCGCCGTCGGCGGGGCGTCCAGCGGATCCCCGGACCGGGAACAGTATCGACCGCGTCAGCCGATGAAAAAGTCGATCGCGGTTCCGGTCGACTGTCCCTTATAAAGCTCGGAGTAGCCGCAGTCGGCACACGAAACGACGACGAACGTGCGGTTCTGCACGTCGAACAGCTTCGTGAGTCCGGTGCCGCTCGTCGCAATCTCGTCGGTCTCCGTCTCCTCGTGTCCGCACTTCGGGCAGCCGTCGTCGTCTCCGGCCGCCAGCGACTCGGGCCGTTCTCCCGTTCGAGCCGAATCGGAGTCGGCGCGACCGCCGGTTCCCGTGTCGGCCCGCTCGTTGCTCGGTTCGTCGTCGAAGACGGAGTACTCGGTCTGCTGGTCGT
Organism: Halorubrum shenae; assembly: GCF_051194165.1. Taxonomy (NCBI): domain Archaea; kingdom Methanobacteriati; phylum Methanobacteriota; class Halobacteria; order Halobacteriales; family Haloferacaceae; genus Halorubrum; species Halorubrum shenae. The sequence goes on from NZ_JBLZNI010000002.1 coordinate 181,410, forward strand.
TGTCGGAGGGCATCGGTGTCACCTGCTCTCGCGACGAGTAAACCTCTTGTGGCCCTACTCGTCGATCTCGTCGACCAGCTCGTCGGCGACGCCGACGTAGCCGGCCGGCGTCAGCGCCTTCAGCTCCTCGCGGACGCCCTCGTCCACGTCGAGGTCGTCGAAGAGGTCGCGGAAGTCGTCGAGGGTGACGCGTTCTCCCCGGGTCAGATCCTTCACGCGCTCGTAGGCGCCGGTGTCGCCCTCGCGTCGGAGGATCGTCTGCACCGCCTCGCCGATCACCTCGGGCGTCGCCGCCAGCTCCTCGCGCATGACGGTCTCGTTCGGGACGACCGTCGCGAGCCCGTCGCCAGCCTTCGAGTACCCGATCAGGCAGTGTGCGAGCGCGGCGCCGACGTTGCGCTTGACGGTCGAATCGGAGAGGTCGCGCTGGAGCCGCGAGGTCGTCACGTAGTCGGCGAGGAACGCCAGATCCGAGTTCGCCTTCGAGAGGTTCCCCTCGCTGTTCTCGAAGTCGATCGGGTTCACCTTGTGCGGCATGGTCGAGGAGCCGGTCTCGCCCTCGACGGTCCGCTGACCGAGGTAGCGGTCGGAGACGTACAGCCACGCGTCCAGATCCAGATCGAGGAGGACGTTGTTGACGCCTCGCAGCGCGTCGAACAGCGCCGCCAGGTCGTCACAGGGGTTCACCTGCGTCGCGAGCGGCGTGTGTTCGAGGTCGAGCCCGCGCACGAACGACTCGGCGAACGCCCGCCAGTCGACCTCCGGGTAGGCCGCGTCGTGGGCGGCGTAGGTGCCGGAGGCGCCCGCGAGCTTGCCGGAGAGGTCGCCGTTCGCGACGACGACCCGCCCGAGCGCGCGGCCGAGCCGGGAGGCGTACACGGCCATCTCCTTGCCGAACGTCGTCGGCGTCGCGGGCTGGCCGTGGGTGCGCGCCAGCATGGGCGTCTCGCGGTGTTCCTGTGCCAGATCGACGAGCGCGTCCCGGACCTCGCGGATCGCGGGGACGACCACCTCGCTCACGGCCTGCTTGACTAAAAGGCGGTGCGCGAGGTTGTTCGCGTCCTCGCTCGTGAGTCCGAAGTGGATCCACGGGTACAGCGCCTCGCTGTCGGCAATCGCCCCGGAATCATCTAATCCGTCCAGCCGGACCCGCAGGAAGTACTCGACCGCCTTCACGTCGTGGTTGGTCGCGCTGTACCCCTCGGCGCCCTCGATCTCAAGCGCCTTTATCAGGCGGGCGTCCTCGGCGGAAAAGTTCTCGTAGACCGCCCGAAGCGCCGCCTCGGCGTCGTCGTCGAGCGCGATGGGCGTCGCGTCGAGGGCCGCGAGTTCGATCAGGTACTCGGCCTCGACGCGGGTCCGGGCGCGCATGAGCGCGGCCTCGCTCGCGTACGGCGACAGCGGCGCGGTCCGGGAGGCGTATCGCCCGTCGAGCGGGGACACCGCCGCGAGCGGGTCCGAACGCGACAGCCCGGGGATCGGTTCGTCGGCCGGCGTGTCGTCGGCGTCGGTCATGTCCGCGACTGCCGCCGGAGCCAGCAAAAGCGTGTCGATGGGGAGTCGCACGGACGTGGATCCGTTGTGGATCTGTGCCGCCGTCTCGGGCAATATGTGTCCGCAAACGTGGATCATCTTCTGCGACGGACCGCAATCGATATACGCGATCGGTCGGACCTTTTCTGTATGAAGATCGCCGGACTCGCGAGCAACCGGGGACGGAACCTCAGACACATCGCCGACGCCGCGCCGGGGGACGCGGAGCTGTCCGTCGTCCTGACCAACCGCGAACAGGCGCCCGTGCTAGAGGCCGCGACGGAGCGACGAATTCCCACCGAGGTCGTCGAGCGCGGGGAGGGGGAGTCGCGTGAGTCGCACGAGCGACGAATCGTAGACCGACTGGCGGGGTACGACTTCGATCTCGTCTGTCTTGACGGGTACATGCGCGTGCTCACCGACGAGTTCCTCGACGCGGCGCCCGCGACGCTGAACGTCCACCCGTCGCTCCTGCCCGCGTTCCCCGGCATGGACGCCCACGAGCAGGTGCTCGACGCCGGCGTCCGCACCACCGGCTGCACCGTCCACGTCGTCACCGAGGAGGTCGACGCCGGCCCGATCGTCACGCAGGAGCCGGTGCCCGTTTACGAGGGCGACGACGCCGACGCGCTGAAGGACCGCGTGCTTCACGACGCGGAGTTCACGGCGTACCCGCGGGCGGTGCGGTGGTTCGCGGAGGGTCGAGTGACGATCGAGCGCGACGGCGACGGGACTCCCGTGAACGTGACCGTCGACGGCGACACCGGCGGTGACTTTCCCGAGCGTCGGTTCGTCTCGGAAGAGCGCGCCGACACGCTGCGGTACGGCGAGAACCCACATCAAGACGCCGCGCTCTACGTCGACGACGGCTGCGAGGAGGCGAGCGTCGTCGACGCTCCCCAGCTGAACCCCGGTGCGAAGGGGATGGGGTACAACAACTACAACGACGCCGACGGCGCGCTGAACCTCGTCAAGGAGTTCGACGAGCCCGCCGCCGCCGTGATCAAGCACACGAACCCGGCCGGCTGCGCGACGAGCGATACGATCGCGGACGCGTACGACCGGGCGCTCCGTACCGACGCGAAGTCCGCGTTCGGCGGCATCGTCGCCCTGAACCGCGAGTGCGACGCCGACACCGCCGACGCGATCGTCGACTCGTTTAAAGAGGTCGTCGTCGCGCCCGGCTACACCGACAGCGCGCTCGACGTGCTCCGGGAGAAGAAGAACCTCCGCGTGCTCGACGTCGGCCCCCTCGGCGAGGGCGACGAGCGCTTCTCAGAGCGGTTCACCGAGAAGCCGGTCGTCGGCGGGCGGCTCGTCCAGGAGCGCGACCGCCAGTCGCCGGGCGCCGCCGACCTCGACGTGGTCACCGAGCGCGAGCCCACAGACGAGCAGCTGGAGACGATGACGTTCGCGTGGAAGACGCTTAAACACGTGAAATCGAACGGAATCTTATTCGCGACCGGCACGGAGACGGTGGGCGTCGGGATGGGACAGGTGTCCCGCGTCGACGCCGTCACACTCGCGGCGATGAAAGCGGAGAAAGACGCCGACGGGAAATCCGCTGAGGGCGCGGTGATGGCCTCGGACGCCTTCTTCCCCTTCCCGGACGCGATCGAGGAGGCGGCCGAAGCCGGGATCGAGGCCGTGATCCAGCCCGGCGGCTCCGTCAACGACGAGGACGTGATCGCCGCGGCCGACGAACACGACATGGCGATGGCGTTTACGGGCTCGCGCTGTTTCCGCCACGACTGAGCCGGTGTCGTCGGTCGGAGAGGGTCTTACGAACCCAACTGCTCGCGGGCGAACTTCGCCAGTAGCGGGATATCGGAGAGGTGGAGCAGCTTCGCCATCGACGCCTTCTCTCCCTGGTTCGCCTTCTCCAGCGTGTTCTCTTCGGTTTTCCCGAGATCGCGCATAAACCGGTCGTACCGCTCGTTAGGGGCGAGATACAGCAGCCGCGTGAGCATCAACCGCGACTTCATCCGCGGGGCCACGTCGCGATGCCAGAGCCGCTTATAAACGGCGAGGCTCTCCGCGTCGAGCCGACGCTTCGAGTCGGTGAGACACCGGTCGACGGTAGCCGCCGCGGCGCGGGCCGACTTCATGCCCGTATGAATGCCCTCACCCCACAGCGGGTCGATGGAGGGGACCGTATCGCCGATCGCGAGGAAGCGGTCGGTGTGCATCTGGTCGGGCATCTGGATGTGCGCGGAGCCGCGGTGGATCTTCCCGTCGAGCTTCGTCGCCTCCGCGAAGCGAGGATCGCGGTCGACCCACGCGTCGAGGTAGCCGTCGACGGTCTGGCCCTCCTGTGCGAACTCCCGGTGGCGGTCGTTCTGGATGTAACAGATCCCGACCTTCGCGGTGTCCTCGCCGGTAGCGAAGATCCACGAGTAGCCGCCGGGCGCGATGTCGTGGTCGAGCCGGAGCATCATCGCCCGCCGCAGGTCGGCGTACTCCGGGTGGTTCATCTCGACGCCCTCCATCTCGTACTCGATACCGATCGCCTGGTTCTCGCGTTCGAGGTCGACCACGTCGAGCGCGCTCGCTATCGGCGCTGCCGGACCGGTGGCGTCGACGACCACCTCGGCGTACACCTCCTCGTCGCCGTTGTATCGGACGCCCTCGATGACGCCGTCGTCGTCGAGGATCGGCCGGGAAACGCGCGAGTCGAACCGGTACTCGGCGCCGTTCTCGCGGCCGTCCGCCACGAGGAATCGCTTGAACTCGGCGAACTCCAACACCGCGCCGGGCTGGTAGCTCTTGTAGTGGTCGTTGGGCGACTCCAACACCACGTCGTCCGTGTACGACATCACCACGTCGTCGGGAATCCCGAAGGAGGACATCATCGACGGGAACGTCCCGGCGGTCGACTTGTTGCTCTGTCGGGGGAACTCGTCTTCCGGCTCCGTTTCGAGAACGACGACGTCGTAGTCTCGCGTCGCCAGGTCGCGAGCGCACTGGGCGCCCGCCGGTCCGGCACCCGCGACCACGACGTCGTAGCGATCAACCATATACCTGTGAATACGGACCCACGTAATTAGGCTTGCTGAAACCGGTCGCAAACCCGCCGTGAACCGCCTCGCTCGCCGGAATTTGGCGATCCGCTAAGGTCGGAATACCGGGGAGTCGTCGCTCCCAATCGGTGATAAAATCAGTCGGGGGCGAAATGCGGGAAATCGTACCGCTTGCGGTGCCGGCGACGGCTCAGTAGAACTCGCGGACGAGGTCGGTCGCACCCTCGGGCGCGCCGTCCGGGATGACGGACATGTTCTCGTCGACGCCGTGACGCTCGTGGTACGGGACCGACTCGTCGTCCTGGTAGATGATACCCTGATGCTCCGTGTCGGAGTCGAAGATGACGTCTTTGGCGGCGTCTTTGTCGCTGGGGTCGTGGTCCGTCTCCTTCAGATCGACCAGCGAGTCGCGGAAGTAATCGTACGTGTCCACGTCGTTGAACGTGACACAGGGCGAGTAGACGTTCACGAAGCCGAACCCGTCGTGTTCGACCGCCTTCTGGATGATCTCCTGATGACGGAGCGCGTCAGAGGAGAACGACTGCGCGATGAACGTCGCGCCCGACGCCAGCGCCAGCGCGTGCGGGTTGACCGGGGGCTGTTTGGGGCCCTCGGGGCTCGTCGACGTCTCGAAGTCCTCACGGGAGGTGGGCGAGGCCTGCCCCTTCGTCAGCCCGTAGATGCGGTTGTCCATCACGACGTACGTCATGTCGACGTTGCGTCGGACGGCGTGGACGAAGTGGCCCGCGCCGATGGAGTAGCCGTCGCCGTCGCCGCCGGCGACCATCACTTCGATGTCGGGACGCGCCATCTTGACGCCGGTCCCGACCGGGAGCGCGCGTCCGTGAACGCCGTGGAGCGCGTAGCTGTGCATGTACGTGCCGATCTTGCCGGAACAGCCGATGCCGGCGACGACGAAGGTGTTGTCGGGGTCGTTGCCCGTCTCGGCGAGGGCCTTCATCATCCCGTTCATGGTGCCGAAGTCGCCGCATCCCGGGCACCACGTCGGCTGCTTGTCGGACTTGAAGTCGGTGAATCGAATGTCTGAGCTCATTGGTTACGCCTCCACCCCCGCCGCGAGGGTCTCCTTGATGTCGTCTGCGAGTTCGTCCGCCTTGAACCGCACGCCAGTGTACTTGTTTATCCGGTCGACGCGCTCTAACACGTCGTGTTCGACGAGGTCCGCGAACTGTCCCTTCTCGTTGCACTCCACGACGATGACGGTCTCCGCCGCCTCGATGTCCTCGGAGAGGTCCGGACGCGGGAAGATGTACGGGACCGAGAGGACTCGCACGTCGATTCCGTCGTCCGCGAGGAACTCGACCGCCTCGGCGAGCGCGCCCTCGTTCGAACCCCAGGAGATCACGAGCGCGTCGGCGTCCGCGTCGCCGAACTCGCGCGGGCTCCAGTCTTCCCGTTCCCGAGCCGTCTCGACCTTCCGGTTGCGTTTGTCGACCTGCTCGACGCGCATCTCCGTGTCCTCGGTCCGGCGTCCCTGCTCGTCGTGTTCGAGGCCGGTGGACATGTGCGCGCCGTCGGCGGTGCCGGGGAACGCGCGCGGCGAGATCCCGTCGTCTGTGATCTCGTGGGGCTGGAAGCCGCCCGACTCGCTCATGTGGTCGTCGATGTCGGTCTCGTCGACGACGTTGCCGCGGTCGATCTCGACTTCGTCCATGTCGAAGGTCTCCGGGGAGAACGTCTCCTCGGTGACCGCCATCGAGAGGTCGGCGGTGAGGTAGACGGGGAGCTGGTACTTCTCGGCGAGGTTGAACGCCTCGACCGTCTTCCAGAAGCACTCCGCGATCGTCGTCGGCGCGAGGACGAACCGGGGGATCTCGCCGTGGCCGCCGTACAGCATGTGGTTTAAGTCACCCTGCTCCTGTTTCGTCGGCATCCCGGTCGAGGGGCCGGAGCGCATCACGTTACAGATGACCAGCGGCGTCTCCGAGGTCGCGATGAGTCCGAACGTCTCGGTCATCAGGTCGATCCCGGGCCCGGACGTGGCGGTCATCGACCGCGCGCCCCCGCGGGCGGCGCCAAGCGCCATGTTGATCGCGGACAGCTCGTCTTCCGCCTGCACGACGTGGCCGCCGTACTGCTCGATCCGACCCGTGAGGTACGTCATCACGTCGGTCGCGGGCGTGATCGGGTAGCCGGCGTAAAAGCGGCAGCCGGCCGCGATGGCGCCCATCCCGATGGCCTCGTCGCCGTTGAGAAGGACGTAGTCCTCGTCGGTGGTCTCGAGGTCGTAGTCGAACTCGTGGTCGTACTCCTCGTCGACGTACGACTGGCCCGCGCGGGCCGCCTCCTTGTTGTTGTCGACGAGCTTCTGGCCCTTGTCCGCGAAGCGCTTTTCGAGCGCGCTGTCGAGGTTCTCGATGGGGAACTCGGCGACCTCGCAGGCCGCGCCGAGCGCGACGACGTTCCGCATGATCGCTCCGCCCGCCTCCTCGGCGAGCCGCTTGAGGGGAACGTCGATCCCGATCATCTCGTCGGGAATTACCACGTCCTGCATCGTGGTTCGCTCGCCGTCGTAGATGATCACCGACCCCTCGTGGAGCTCGTCGAGGTTCTCCTCGATGGTCCGGGGAGTCAACGCGATGAGCACGTCCAGCCGGTCGACGACGCTCTGTACCTTGTCGACGGAAGTTCGCACCTTGTAGGCGGTGTAGCCGCCTCGGATCCGGGAGGCGAAGTCCTTCGACGTGAACACGTGTCGACCCGCCCGAGAGAGCGCTTGCGCGAAGATCTTCCCGGTCGAGTCGATGCCGTCACCGGCCTCTCCGCCGACGGCCCAGTTGAAGTCCGCAGCCATGCTATACCGGGGCTTTCGCCGGACTCATCAAAAGACTTCTGGAAGGAGCCATGGACATATTTCTGAATATATGTCTTATTTTTCGCGAATGTTGTCACTATATAGCGCCGGATATCGGCTATACAGCCGACTGAGTGGACAAACGTTTATCAGATCTCTCACGATCGACCCATATCGTCGGGCGGTGTTTCGACGGTCGTCGAACCGACGGCGGCCGGAGTAGCGTCGCGGTACGGAGCGAGTGAGCGGGACGGCTCACGCGTCGATCGAGGACACGCTACCGAAGACGCGCGACCGGACACGCGCGACCGAACACGCTCGACCCGGTTTTGGCACGGACGGTACCGACGCCGACGGGAACACGTTTGTGTCTCCCGGCCGGATCCGATGTATGGACACGACAGCGACGGTCAACGCGGTCAAGACGGTCGGTCGCGACACGTACGCCCTCCGGTTCGACGCGCCCGAGGGGTTCGCCGCAGAGCCCGGCCAGTTCGTGAAGCTCGGCACCGATATCGACGGCGAATCGGTCTCCCGTTTTTATACCCTCTCGTCGCCGACCGTCGGCGACAGTTTCGAGGTAACGGTCGGCATCGACCCCGATGAGGGCGGCGACTTCTCCGCGTTCCTCGCCGGCGCCGAGGCGGGTACGGAGATGACGCTCGCCGGCCCGTTCGGCGACCAGCACTACGACGGCGAGCCGCGCGCGGTGGTCATCGCGGGCGGGCCCGGCGTCGGGCCGGCGGTCGCCATCGCGGAACGCGCGCTTGACGACGACGCCGAGGCCGCGGTCGTCTACCGCGACGCCGACGTGTCGCACGCGGACCGGCTCGACGCGTTGACGGAGCGGGGTGCCGCGGTTCACGTACTCGATGCGGACGAGGCGCTCGACGAGGCGGTCGGCGAGGCACTGACAGGGAGCGAGGGCGAGACCGTCTTCGTGTACGGGTTTGCCGATCTGGTGGCCGACGCGCGGGCCGCGATCGAGGCCGCCGGCGGCGACGCCGACGCCGCGAAGGTCGAGAACTTCGGCTAGACGCGGTTCGGGACGCTTCGGTTTATTCTTTATAAATGAGTGGTCGTGGATCGGTTGTAAACACCTCCAAAGTCCCAGCCGCTTACTTATAACTCGTTGGCACCAGACCGACAGCGAACATCTCCAAAGCCCCAGTCGCGAGGACGGCGCACGCTCGCTGCGCTCCTCGCTCAGTCGCTAGCTCCTTCGCTGCGGTGCTTGTGTCGCCTGCGCCGTCCTCGCGACTGCCCCTTTGAGTCCCACCCAACCACAACCGCTCATCACCACGGCCGCAGCCTCACGCCTCCCCAGCCTCGCGGCTCCCTCGCTTCGCTTCGGTCGCCGCGTCCCTCGCACGGTGCGGTTCGCGCCCTGCCGGGCGCTCACCGGCGCGCGCCACCGCGATCGGTTCGTCGATTTCGGGGAGATCGGAGGGCCCAGCCTCCGGGCGCTCAATCGGCAAAGTAATCGGCTAGTCGCGCCGCGGCCTCGGCGGTCCGGGGCGTCACGAGGGCGAACCGGATCCACTCGTCGCGCGCGGTGCCGAACGCCTCGCCCGGCATCCCGGCGACGCCCGCCTCGTCGACCAGCCGCTTCACGTTCGCCATCGTGCCGGGGAAGTCGTCGAAGCGCGCAAGTACGTAGAACGCACCCTCCGGGCGGCTGTACTCGGCCCCGGCCGCGTCGAGCGCGTCGGTGAAGGTGTCGACCCGCTCGGCGAGTAGGTCGCGGGCCTCCGCGTAGTAATCCGTCGGCGTCTCCGCGAGCGCGTGATTGACCGCGTACTGGGAGGGGCGCGCGCCGGTGACGTTCACGAGCATGTGCCGCGTCTTGGCGTCGCCGACGTGCGCCTCGGGGAACACCCCGTATCCCACCCGGAACCCGGTGATCGCCATCGACTTCGAAAAGCCGCTGGTGACGATCACGCGATCGGAGTTCAGCGTCAGCGCCGACTCGAAGTCGCCGGTCAGATCGAAGTGGTCGTACACCTCGTCGACCACGACGAGGGCATCGACCGCCTCGGCGACCGCGACGACCTCGCGAACCGCGTCGAGGTCGTAGACGGCCCCGGTCGGGTTGTTCGGCGTGTTCAAGACGATGAGGGCGGTGTCCGCGCCTGCGGCCTCTCGGATCGCGTCGACATCGAGGCTTCCGTCGCGCTCGGTCGGAACGAGCGTCGACTCCCCGCCGAGCATGTCCACCTTCCCGGGGTAGTACGGGTAGACGGGGTCCATCAACAACGCTTCGTCGCCGGCGTCGCGCTCGAAGGCACGCGCCATCGCGAGGTAGTTCGCCTCGCCGGTCCCGTTCGTGACGACGATCTGGTCGGGGTCGACGTTCCGCCGTCCGGCGATCGCCTCGCGGAGCTCCAGCAGTCCCTCGCTCGGCGGATACTGGAACTTCCCGGAGGGGAGGTCGGCGTACTCGCCGAGCGCCTCCCGGAGGGCGGCCGGCGGCTCCCAGTCGGGGTTCCCGCTCACCATGTCGATGACGTCTCCGTCGGCCGCGGCCGCGTACTGCATCACGTGGAAGAACTTCGGCTCCTCGTACTCCATACCGGTCGCTCGGCGGCGGGCGCCCTGGCTCTTTCGACCGCGGCGACGGGGCGCCGTCGACGGCGCACTCGAGGGGTCCGGATCCGGTGGTTTCACTTACGGCCCCGGCCACCCGGAGGTATGAACAAACGGGGTCACGTTCTCAACGGCTTACTGTTAGCGCTCGGGCTCGGCTTCGTCATCGAGCCCGGGCTCGACGCGGCCACCGCACGGACCGTCGCCGAGATCACCGTCCCGATCGTGTTGGGCGCGCTGTTCCCCGACGTCGACACCGCCTTCGGACGCCACCGGAAAACGCTCCACAGCCTCCCGGTGCTCGGAATTTTCCTCGCGTACCCGATCGTGTTCGGAAATCTCCAGTACGTCTGGATCGGCGTGTTGACTCACTACGTCCTCGACGTGGTCGGGAGCCGCCGCGGCATCGCGCTGTTCCACCCGCTGTCAGACACGGAGTACGGGATGCCAACCGGCGTGACGACGAGCAGCAAGTACGCCGACCTCGTCACCGTCATCATCACGGCGCTGGAGCTCGCGGCCTTCTGGGCGTTCCACACCTACATCGTGAACCTCGATCTCGACGTCTCCGCGGTCGCGTCAGAGGCGGCCGCCGGGCTGGGGATCTGAGGCGTCGGGACCGAGACGAAACTGGATCTAGTCCGGGCGATAATCGGAGAGCGTTCCGGAGTAGACGATCACGTCGTTGAAACGGCCTTCGTAGGCGACGTTGCTCGGGAGCGTCGGCTCGTCGCCCGAGAGGAACTGCCGGTCGAGCTTTTCCCACGTGTTCTCGTACGCGAGGTGAGCGAACTCCACGAGTCCACGGAGCTGATGGCCCGCCCCGCCGCGGTGGACCACGGTTCTCGGGCGCGCCTCGCGGAAGGCGTCGACGACCGCATCGACGCCGTCGAGGTCGCCGTCGAACTCGGTCCACGCCTCGCCGACAGTACCGGGGAGGTGGGCGTACGACGAGCCGAACCCCGGCTGGTCGGTGGCCTCGGCGATCCGGCGCATCCGGGCGTTCTGGTGCGGGAGAAGCTTGGTGTTGTACGTCTCGACCGCTTCGATCCGAGCACCGTGGGCCGCGATCTCCGGGCGAGTGAGCGAGATGGTCGCAAAGCTCGGGTGCGGCGCGAGCACGGCCGCGTCCTGTCGGTCCGCCTCCGCCATCGCCGCCTCGAACGTGATGTAGTCGGGAACGGGCTCGTCTAAGCCGAGCACGAGGATGTGTCGACGGTTTCCCCAGTCACCGGTGAACACCTCGCGGGCGGGAACCACGGTCAGGTCGTCGTCGGAGAACCGACCCGCGCGTTCCCGGATCGTCGGCAGACGAGTGAAATGCGGGGCGTACACGAGCGCGTCGATCCCTCGTTCCTTCGCGAGGGCCACGACGTCGTCGTCGAGCACCTTCACGTGGGCGTCGACGCGCGTTCTCGATCGAGTCACGGACGGCCATTCTTCGCGGTCGAGCAAAGGCGTATCGTTCGACGGCGAGTCGCGCTCGGTCTCACCGGTGTGAGGGTATCAGCTGGACCTCGAAGGGCGGCCGCCGGGGGAAACCGTTAATCCCTCGCGGCAGGGACGAGATGACATGCCCCGTTGGACGTGCGGAATTGACGGCTGCGACGCCGGCTTCGACGACGTGGAGTCGGCCATCGTCCACCAGACGAACGGCCACCAGCGCCACGAGTGTAAGGTGTGCGGGACGATCGTCCCGGACGGCTACTTCGCGATCCGGCACGCGTTCGACGAGCACACCCGCGCCGAGTTCGTGCGCGCGTACGACGCCGACTCCGCGGCGGTCCGCCGCCGCGAGGAGATCAAACGCGAGATCGAGCGCGAAGCGGACCTCCAGCGAGTCGTCGATCAGCTGGACCGGAGTCCGTAAGGGGGACTCCCCGGCTCAGAGCACCCGCTTTCCGAACGCGCTCGCGGCAAGCTCCGTTGCCAGCTCCGCGGTCTCGTTGTGCTGGTCCAGCGTCGGATTCACCTCGACGAGTTCCATCGACCTGACGGAGTCGGTCTCGGCGACGGACTCCATCGCTCTGTGCGCCTCTCGGTAGGTGACGCCCCCGCGAACGGGAGTCCCGACGCCGGGCGCCTCCTTGGGGTCGAGCCAGTCGAGGTCGAGGCTGACGTGGACGCCGTCGACGCCGGCAGACGCCTCGGCCATCGCCTCCTCCGTCACGTCCGTGATCCCGCGGTCGTCGATGTCGGACATCGTGTACGCCGCGAACCCGTGGTCGCGAATCACCTCGACCTCCGCGTCGTCGACGGATCGAAGCCCGACGAGCGCGACGTTGTCCGGATTGAGCCCCGGTGCGGTCGCCCAGTCCGAGTCCGCGAACTCGCCGAGTCCGAGCGCGGCCGCGAGCGGCATCCCGTGGACGTTTCCGGAGGGCGTCGTCGCGGGCGTGTTGAGGTCGGCGTGGGCGTCGAACCACACCGCGCCGATCTCCGCGTCGCGCGCGGAGCCGACGAGCGAGCCGATAGCGATCGAGTGATCCCCGCCGAGCGCGAGCGGCACGTTTCCCTCCGCGAGCGTCTCGCCGACCTCGTCCGCGAGCCGACGAGAGACGTCGGCCGTCTCCCGGAGGAACTTCGCGTCCCCGTCGCGCGGCGCCTCCGCGTCCGGATCGCGTTCCTCGGCACGGGGGACCGCGAGATCTCCCGTGTCGACCGTCTCAACGCCCGCGCCCGCGAGCTGGTCGGCCAGCCCGCCGTAGCGGATCGCTGACGGTCCCATGTCGACGCCGCGTCGGTTCGCCCCGTAGTCGGTCGGCGCGCCGATGATCCTGACAGTGGTCATGGCAGAGACAGCGGCTCGGGGACGCTTGAATGGTGGGAATCATCATCGCGGTCGCGCCGCGATCGCACACGGTTTTCACGGCCGCCTGCCTACGATCGGGTATGAGTGGTTCAGGAGGCGACTTCGCTCCGACCGACATCGAACCGGTCGGCGCCATGATCGCCGTCGCGTTCACCGGCGCCGTGGTCGGACTCCTCGGTGCGGTGGTCGCCCTTTTCGCCGCCGATCTCGGTCTGGCCCTGATCGGCGTCGGCACCGTGGTCGCCCTCTCCAGTCCGATCGCGTACGTCCGGCTCCGTCGGCTCCGAACGTCCTGAGAACCACACGATCGTTTATAAAGAGCTTCCATCGCCTTTAAGCGGGGTCGCAATCTATTCGTGTCTATGTCATCGATCGAACTCACATCGAGTCAGAAAAGCATCCTCACGGCCCTCATTAACCTGTACGGGGAGCAGGAAGACGCCGTCAAAGGTGAGGCGATCGCCGAGGAGGTCGACCGCAATCCTGGCACGATCCGCAACCAGATGCAGAGCCTGAAAGCCCTCCAGTTGGTCGAGGGCGTACCGGGACCGAAAGGCGGCTACAAGCCGACCTCGAACGCGTACGAGGCGCTCGACATCCAGCGCATGGACGAACCCGCCGACGTCCCCATCTTCCACGAGGGCGAGGAGGTCGACGGCGTGAACGTCGACGGGATCGACCTCTCCAGCGTTCACCACCCCGAACTCTGTCGCGCTGAGATCCACGTGCAGGGCTCCGTCCGAGACTTCCACGAGGGTGACTCCGTCACCGTCGGTCCGACGCCGCTCTCGAAGCTCGTCGTCGACGGGACCGTCGACGGCAAAGACGACACCGCGAACATCCTCATCCTCCGTATCGATGACATGCGCGCGCCCGACGAGCCCGCCGAACACTGAACGCTCTCGCTGACGACGTTCTTCTGCGGTCCGCTCCCCGAACCCGCCAGTAGCCAGAGCACGGCCGGTCGGATTGGGTATCCCAACTCGCCGCGACCGATAGCGCCACGCCTCACGGACTCACGAGCCGTCGATCGCCGAAAAAGTCTATCGGGCCGGTTGTCGCCGTCGCCGACGCTACATGTCGCCGAACGCGCTCGCGGCGCGCCCGGCCGAGGAGACCTTCGCGATCCACCGCACAGCAATGGACTTCTTCAGCAGCTTCGCGGGAGTGCCGCCGAACGTCTTGATCGGCATCCCCATCACGTCGTGGGCGACCGCTTCCTCGCCGACCGAGATGACGGTCCCCTTGTCCGTGTGCTCCCACGATTGGAGAGGCGCGCCGCGGGCGGCCCGAGCGAGGTTCTCGCCGGCGACCTCTGCGGCCTGCCAGGCGGCCTGCGCGGTCGGCGGCGCCACGTCGTCGTCGCCCTGCTCGATGAGCGCGGTGTCGCCGATGGCGAAGACGCGGTCGTCGCTGGTGGCGAAGTCGGAGCCGGCGTGGACGCGGTTGGAGCGCTCGTCTTTGTCGACCTCGACGTTCTCTAGTTCCGGCTGGCCCGTGATACCGCCGGTCCAGACCAACACGTCGTGGGTGAGTTCCTCGGGCTCCTCGTCCTCGCCGCCGCCGATGTAGACCGCGTCCTCGTCGGCCTTCGAGATGAAGTCGCCGGTGAGAATCTCTACGTCGGCCTCCTCCAGCCGCTGGCGGAGCGCGCCCTGAAGCTGGGGGTCGTTGCCAGGGAAGACCTCGTCGAGGCCCTCGACGAGTGTGATCTCGATGGGCGCGCGGTGTTTGTCGCGGTACTCCGCGACCTCCCCCGCGGTCTGGATACCGGAGAGCCCGGCGCCGCCGACGATGACCTCAACGGGGTCCGAGCGGGTCGCCTCCGCGGCGGCCGATCGGATGTCCTCGTGGATCGCCTTGGCGTCGTCGAGGCTCTTGAGCTGGTGTGCGTTCTCCTTGAGGCCCTCGATGCCGAAGAAGGCGGTCGTGGACCCGACTCCTAAGAGGAGGTAGTCGTAATCGACGGTCGTCCCGTCGTCGGTCTCGACGACGCGCTCGTCGGTGTCGACGTCGACGACGCGGCCCTGTACGAACTCGGACTCGGGCGATTTGATCTCGTCGACCGGGATAGTGATCTTCTCGGCGACCGCGGGGTTGCGGATCGCGCGGTGGACCTCGTGAAGAACGAGGTGGTAGTCGTGCTCCGAGATCCACGTGAGTTCGGCCTCGCCGTCGCCGACTTCGTCCTCGAACGCCTCCACTGCCCCTGCGCCGGCATAGCCGGAACCGACGACGACGACCTGTGTAGTCATACGTAAATTTCTACAGTCCGAGGATAAAGTCGCTTTGGAACGCCCGCAACACCGCCGGCGGTCAGCAGGCTCTCATCGCCTTACAACGAGAGCCCGGCATGCCAGCGATCGGCGCCCGCGTCCCGCTTGACCTCGTCCATCCGCGCGAGGAGCTTCACGGCGAGACTGGCAGTCTCGGCCGCCCGCGACTCGCCCTCCGTGCGGAACTCGCCGGTGATCCGGTTCGCGTACACCGAGCAGATCGCGCCCGCTCGGAGCCCGTACACGGTCGCGATCGTGAGGATTGCCGACGCCTCCATCTCGATGTTCTTCACGTTCGCATCTTGAAGCTCCGCGACCAGCTCGTCGGAGCCGGCCGCCTCGAACCCCTCGAAGCCGGGGCGGCCCTGTCCGGCGTAGAAGGAGTCGGCGCTCATCGTCACGCCGGTGTGGTAGTCGTATCCGAGCCGCTCCGCGGCGGCGACGAGCGCCGAGACGACCTCGCCGTCGGCGGTCGCCGGGTAGTCCTCGCGGACGTACTCGTCGCTGGTCCCCTCCTGCCGAACCGCGCCGGTCGTGATCACCAGGTCGCCCACGTCCATCTCCGGCTGGATCGCGCCGCAGGAGCCGACCCGAATGAACGTGTCGACGCCGACTCTGGCGAGTTCTTCGACCGCGATGGCGGCCGACGGCGAGCCGATCCCGGTCGATGTCACGGAGATCGGCGCGTCCTCGTAGGTGCCGGTCGCGGTGCGGTACTCGCGGTGGTGCGCGACCTCCTCGTGGCCGTCCCACAGCGCCGTGATCTTGTCCACGCGCTCGGGGTTGCCGGGGAGGAGCGCGGCGTCCGCGACGTCGTCCGCCCCCACTTCGACGTGGTACCCGACCTCGTCGTTGGGATCCTCGCTTCTGTCGCTCTTGCCGGTCATGTCTCCGTTCTTCGGCGAGCGGTTTAAAAGGAGTTCCGTCTCGATCGGTCGGCGGCCGCGTCGCGCCCTCAGTCCGTCCGCGCGTCGTCGAGCGTCCCCTCCGAGATAGTGTTCGGGAGCAGTTCGCCGAGCGTGTACGCGCTGGTCTCGCCGTCGCCCTCGTCGCAGACGACGACGAGGTCGTCGGCCGCGAACTCCGCGAGCGACTGCCGGCACATCCCGCAGGGGGTGACGCCGTCGCGAACGCCCGAGGTGACGGCGATTCGGTCGAACTCGCGGTGACCGTTTTTCACCGCCTCCGCGAGCGCGACCTCCTCGGCGTGGAGGCTGTTGGAGTAGTTGGCGTTCTCGATGTTACAGCCGGTGTACACGGTGCCGTCGGCGGTCCGGAGCGCGGCACCGACGCGGTACTCGGAGTACGGGACGTGCGCGTCGGCGAGCGCGTCGCGCGCGGCCTCGATGAGGTCCATATCGGGGCGTCGGTCGGCGGGGCGTTAAGCGGTCGGATCGCAGTCGACGACGAGCCGAACGCGGTGTCAACGCCCCGTGTCGTACTTGTACGTCGCCGACTCGGGGTCGATCCCGAAGTCCTCCGGCGACTCGGTCGTGTCGTCGCCGGCGTCCGCCAGCTCGGCGGCCTTGAACGCCTCGCGGAACCGGTCGGGCATCTCGAAGTCGTCGGTGGCCAGTTGCAGCCCGACCACGCCGCCGCCGAGGAACTCGCGCTTCTCGTCGAGCCGGTCCGAGAGCGCCTCCGGGAGGTCCTCGGTGTCGACCTCCGCAAAGCCGAACTGCGTCAGGTACTCCGGCTGATCGGTGAGCACGTACACCGTCTCGAACCCGTCTGCGGCCGCGGTGTCGACGAGGCGTTCGACCACGTGTGCCCCGACGCCCCGACCGCGCCACTCGGGGAGCACGCCGATGCCGGTGAGCTCGATCCGGTTGTCTTCTCCCCCGTCGCCGCGGTGGAGCCGGAGCCGACCGAATCCCGCCCGGTCGCCCGACTCTTCGTCGACCGCGATCACGTAGTCCCGTGACCGGAAGGCGACGTCGTCGAGCCCCAGTTGCTCGATCGCGTCCAGTAACCACGCCTCGTCACGGTTTTTAGCGTCGCGGACGTACATGAATACACCTACGCGTGCCGACGTAAAAACGGTTCCCCGCGGGCGCCGACGTCGACTGCTATTTAAATACCCTGTCCCATCAGGTGGCTGCGCAGCACGTCCGGCGTCTTGAGCCCGGCGTCGCTGTTGACCAGGACGACCGTCTCGTCGCCGTCGAAGAAGCCCGCCTCTTTGAGCGCCCACGCGCCGGCCGGAGCGGCGCCGCCGGTGGCGCCCATCTCCATCACCTCGTTCTGTGCGACCGCGACCGCGCTCGCGAGGATGTCCTCGTCTTCGACGCCGACCGCCGTCCCGTCGCTCTCGCGGACCGCCTCGACCGCGGCGGCGCCGCCCGCGGGGTCGGCGATCTCAAGCTCCCCGCAGATCGTGTCCGGCGTCGACCACGGCTCCGGCTCGTCGAGGTCGCGTTCGATCGCGGCCGCGATCGGCGCACAGCCCGCAGCCTGCGCGACGACGACCTTCGGGACGGCGTCGATCGCGCCGATCCGCTCCAGTTCCGCGAACCCCTTATAAATCCCGGCGACGACCTCGCCGGAGCCCGTGGGCACGACGACGACGTCGGGCGCCGCGTCGAGGTCGGCGACCAGTTCGAACGCGAGCGTCTTCACCCCGTCGTGGCGGTACGGCGTCGCGAACTCGGCGAGGTCGGTGTACGCCGTCTCCAGCTGCTCGTCGACCGCGTCGGCGGCGTCCGGGAACCGTCCGCCTACCACGCGCATGTCGCCGCCGTGGACGTTCGTCATCGCCTTGTTCGAGAACGCGCAGCGCGAGGGGACGAAGGAGTACGAGCGCAGGTCGGCCCGGCCCGCGTACGCCGCCATCGACTGCCCGGCGTTACCCGGACTCGCGCACGCGAGCGGCTCCACGTCCTGCCCCGCAGCCGCCCGCGCCGCGACCCCAGTGAGCGCGACCGAGAGGCCGCGGTCGAGGACGGTTCCGGTCGGATTTCGCCCCTCGTCTTTCACGTACACCGCGTCGACGTCGAGTTCGTCGGCGAGCCGTTCCGTCGGGACGAGAGGCGTGGCGCCCTCTCCGGCCGAGATCGCGTCGTCAGCGGGGAACGGGAGCAGCGCGTCGAAGCGCCAGTGGCCGCGTCCCGTCCCGGCCGGGCCGTCCTGCGGAGCGCCCAAGAGCGTCTCCGGGTCGACCGCGTCGTAGTCGTAGGCGGGGTCGAGCCCCCGCGCCTGCTCGTCGGCCGGCACGGTCGTCGGGTCGGCCGTCTCGTGAACGCGACCCGACGCGCGACTCTCCAGCCCGCGGAACGCCGTCGTCGTCTCCGTCAGCTCCATACAGACTCTTGCGGCGGCGGCGACTAATCGCTTCCCTCTCGCCGGTGGAACGGTATCGAATTGACACCCCAGTCGTGCAGTGGCGCGTGCCTGCGAGGCCGCTTCGCGGCCGAGCAGCACCGCGCGAGGGAGTCGCTGGCGGCTCCCGCCGCCAGCGACGAGGTTGGGGAGGTGTGAGGCTGCGGGGCGGTGCGGTCGGGTGGGACTCAAAGGGGCAGCCGTGAGGAGCGCGGAGGCGACGCTAGCACCGCGGGGAGCGAACGGAGTGGGCGACCGAGGAGCGCAGCGAGCGTGCGCGCTCCTCACGGCTGGGGCTTTGTGGGTGTTCACCGTCGATCCGTCGGCAATTGCTTATAAATGGTCGACTGAGGTTTTGGAGGTGTCCACCCTCGCTCCGCCGTCAACGACTTATAAACCCGCGACCCGAAAACGCACGTATGAGTAAAGACGTCACCGTCGTCGGCGGCGGGCTCGCGGGGCTCGTCGCGGCGACCCGACTCGCCGAGGCGGGCGCAGACGTGACGCTGTACGAGCGACGCCCCGCGGTCGGCGGGCGCGTGCGGACCGAGACCGTCGACGGGTTCACCCTCGACCGCGGCTTTCAGGTACTGTTCACCAGCTACCCGACGGTCGCTGACGAACTCGACGCCGACACCCTCGACATCCGCCGATTCGCGCCCGGCGCGACGATCTGCCGGCCGGGATCGCGATCGACCCTCTCCGACCCGCTGCGGGACCCCCGTGGCGCGATCCCCTCGCTGTTGAACGACGAGGTCTCCTTCTCGGACAAGCTCCGGACGCTCGCGCTCCGGTACGACCTCGCGAAGCGGGACGAAGAGGACTTCTTCAGCGGTCCGGACAGATCCATCCGCGAGTACCTCCACAGGTGGGGGTTCGCCGACGACTACGTCGAGAACTTCGTCGAGCCCTTCTACGGCGGGATCACCCTCGACCGGAGCCTCTCGACCTCGAAGCAGGTGTTCGAGTACACGTTCCGCGCGATGGGCCGCGGCGCGATCGGCGTCCCGGCCGAGGGAATACACGCGATTCCCGAGGCGCTCGCCGCCCGTGCCCGCGGGGCCGGCGTAACGATCGAGACGGGCGAGGACGTGGAGTCGATCCGAACCGCGGGCCAGGGTCGGATCCCGTTCCGGACCGGAAAGGCGAACGACGACGGCGCGACCGTCGAACTCGCGGACGGCTCGACGCACGAGACCGACGCCGTCGTCGTCGCGACGACCCCGCCGGAGGCCCGGCGCCTCACCGGAGTCAAGTCGGTCCCCACCGAGGGCGTCCCGAACGTGACCGGCTGGTACACGCTCCCCGCCGGCGAATCGTTCGAGACGGGCAAACGGATCCTGCTGAACGCCGCCGAGGAATCGCCGAACGCGGTAATCCCGATGTCGGAGGTCGCGCCCGAGTACGCCCCGGACGACCGCGCGCTGCTCGCGGCGACGTTCCTCGGAGAGGACTCCCTCGAACGCCCCGCCGCCGACCTACGCAACGATGTCCGCGACGCGCTGGCGGCGTGGTACCCAGACCGCGACTTCGCCGGACTAGAAACGCTCGACGTCCACCGGATCCGGTTCGCGCAGTTCGCCCAGCCGCCGGGGATCCACGCCGACCTCCCGGCCCCGGACGACCCCGAGGGGCCGGTCGTCCTCGCGGGCGACTACACCGAGTGGTCGTCGATCCAGGGCGCCTTAGAGAGCGGACAGGAGGCTGCCGCGGCGGCGGACGAGTATTTATAAAACAACGGTCTCGATCTCGTCAAGATCCTCGAAGCCGGGATCGCCCGAATAGAGCGTGTCACAGTCGTCGTGGGCAACAGCGCTCGCGAGATGAATCGCGTCGGCGTAAGAGAGTTCCCGCTCTCCTGGCTCGTAGTATTTAAACCGAAGCTCTGCGGCGTACTCGGCGATCTCATCGACTAGTGGAACGCTTTCGATGTGTTCGTAGTCGCGAATCACACCGATGATCTCACGTGCGCCCTCGTCGTCTTCGACGACACGGACTCGGTACGAGACTTCCGTTAGAACTGTCGGTGCGACGATCCCTCCGCAGTCAGGCGAATTGGCGCGCTTGATTGCGGCCTCTGCCTGATCGTCTTTGTCGCCGCTGAAGACGTACTCGAGCCAGATCCACGAATCGAGAAAAATCACTCACCGTCCCCATCGTACGCGGATTCCCACGCATCCTTCGACTCGTGCCGCATTCGATCGACATCAATATCACGTCCCGCGAGCCGCTCTTTTATGTCACGTAGTCGGTCCATTGGTGGCCGCTTCGGGCGAACACTGATCGTCCCGTCCCCTTCGAGAACGAATTCGACTTCGGTGCCCGCGTTGATATCGAGCGCGTCTCGAATCCGTTTCGGAATCGTCACCTGTCCCTTACTCGTTACCGTTGCGTCTTCTGAAACACTCATTCTTACACAACATCCACTCTCCTTACTTACAAATTTGTTTCTTACTTTTCCCGCAGAAACGCCCCCTCACCGTGCTCGTCGACAGCCGCGAGCAGCTCGTCGCGCTGGCGGCGGATCTCCGGCGGTAAGTCGGCGTACGCGTCGTCGAACATGTCGCTCGGGTCGGCCTCGACCGACTCCGCGGCGTCGATCGCGTCGGCGACGACCGCGTCGGCCTCGTCGTGGATCGCCGCGACGCCCTCGTCGTCGATTCGCCCGGTCTCCCGGAGGAACGTCTCCATCCGGTCGATCGGGTCGAGCGCGTGCCACGGGGCCACGTCGTCGGGGTCGCGGTAGGCGGTCGGGTCGTCGGCGGTCGTGTGCGCGCCGAATCGGTACTCGACGAACTCGACGAGGACCGGGCGGGGGCTGCCGCCGTCCGAGTCCTCTCTGGTCCCCCGAGCCCGCTCGGCCGCCTCTCGCGTGACCGCGTAGCTCGCGAGCGGGTCCATCCCGTCAACGCGGATACCGTCGAAGCCGTAGGCGGTCGCCTTCTGCGCGAAGGAGTCGCTCGCGGTCTGGCGCGACTCGGGGATCGAGATCGCCCAGCCGTTGTTGTGACAACAGAAGAGCGTCGGCGTGTCGAAGACGCCCGCGAAGTTCATCGCCTCGTGGAAGTCGCCCTCGCTGGTCGCGCCGTCGCCGAAGTGGACGGCGACGACTCGGTCCTCGTCGCGGTAGTCGAACGCCCACGACGCCCCGACCGCGTGCGGGAGATGTGCCGCGATCCCGATGTTCAGCGGGAAGACGTTGCCGTCGGCGATCGCCTCGGTTCCCGACTCGTGGCCCATCCAGTACGGGAGGTACTCCGAGAGGAGATCGCGGACCACGACCGCGCCGTGTTCGCGGTACTGGTAGCTGATCAGGTCCCGGTCCGCGAGCGCGTGGGTCGACCCGACCGCCGATCCCTCCTGTCCGGCACAGGGCGCGTACGTCCCGATCCGCCCTTGCCGCTGGAGGCTCACCGCGCGCTCGTCGAACCGGCGCGTGGTCACCAGATCGCGGTAGATGGCGCGGAACCGCTCGTCCGACAGGTCCGGGACCGTCGCGTCCGGTAGAGGGGTGCCGTCGGGCCCGAGCACGCGATAGCAGTCCTCCTCGGCGAGGGGATCGGTCGCAGAACTGGGGGAGCCGGCGGGCGAATCGGAGGAGCCGGGGGTGTCGGCGCCGTTCTCATCCATACCGCCTGTGTGTTCCACAATCACAAGGAGGTAGCGGTCGCGGCGGCGTCCGACCGCTCTCAGAGCCGGCGCCGAGCGAAGGTGATCGGGAGGCCGACGAGGACGCCCGCAACGGAGACCGCGCCGAACACGACCCCGACGAGCAGCTGCACGGGGCCAGCCGCGAGCATCTCCGGCCCCCAGACGAACGCGAACCGGACTGTCCAGAGGGCGCCGGTAACCAGTGCGGTGAGGAGTCCGAACGCGGCCCCGCGGAGATACGTGACGGTCCCCCGTCGTTCGACGAGCAACCACCAGCTGCCCGCGCCGGCGACGAGCGCCGGCGTCGCGAGAAGCAGCATCGCGAACGCGGCCGGAAGCCCGATCACCTCCGCGAAGAGTCCGAGCATATCCGAGAGCAAAAACGCGGTGAGGACGGCACAGCCGAACGCGTAACCGCCGGCGAGAAGCGCCCACTGCTGCGGCGACAAGAGCCCCGACTCGGCGAGGAGGGAGTCATCCATATGCGGAGATCGGTAACGCAAGGGAAAGACCTTCCCGTGGATGAAACGCCGATTTGAGTCTCCCGACTCAGGGCGTGATCACGGCCCGCCCGTCGATCTCGCCGTGTTCGAGCTTCTCCGCGACCGCGTTGATCTCGCCGAGGTCGTACCGGCTGGTGTGGAGATCCACGTCGCCCTGCTCGACGAGCGCGACGAGCTCCTGCAGCTCCGCGTACCGGCCGACGATGTTGCCGACGAACGAGAACTCGCCGTTCACCAGCGCCTGCGCGGGCTCGTGGATGTGGCCGCCGTAGCCGATGATGTGGTGGTCGCCGCCGGCGGCGGTGATATCGGGCGCGTACCCGGTGGTGACGTCCTCGCCGACGAAGTCGAGCACCTGTGTGGCCCCCGTCCCGTCAGTGATCCCGTCGATCTCCTCGCGGACGTCCGCCTCGCCCGGGTTAACCAGATGATCGGCGCCGTACCCCTCGGCGAGGTCGAGCGCGGACTCTTTTAAATCGACCGCGGTGATCCGGGCCGAACTCATCGCGTCGAGACACTGCAGGCCGATGTGGCCCAGCCCGCCGACGCCGATGACGACCGCGTGGTCGCCGGGGTTGAGCTCGCCGACCGCCTTCTTGGCCGCGTGGTACGCCGTGATGCCGGCGTCGGCGTGAGGCGCGATGTCGATCGGCTCGACGCCGGACGGCAGCGGGATCACCGAGCGCTCGCTGGTGTGGAGGTACTCGGCGAAGCCGCCGTCGGTGGTGAGCCCGTTGAACGCGTCGTTCTCGCAGTACATCGTCTCGCCGAGCCGACAGGGGCGGCAGGTCCCGCAGGTCTGGACCGGGTGACAGATCACGGGGTCGCCCTCGGAGACGAGGTCGACGTCCGCGCCCGTCTCGACGACGGTTCCCGCGTTCTCGTGACCGAGCGTCATCGGGAGCTCCTGGGGGACGTACTGCTCCCACATTCCCTCGATGATGTGGTTGTCCGTCTGGCACCATCCCGCGCCCTCTACCTCGACGATCACGTCGCTCGCTCCCGTCGCGTGCGGTCGGTCGACATCGTCGATCGCGAGCCCCTCGCTCATGTCGTCGGTGTACTCGTGGAGTCTGGCTGCTTGCATGTGCGATCACATATCACGGGGGCGGAAAATAAACGTTCACCGCGAAGCGGGCTCACGAACGCCGCGGTCCCCCTCGCCGACGTGGTTGCGCGCGGTCGCGTACGCGTCTCGGACCCGCCGGAACGACTCCTCGTCGCCGCCCTGATCGGGATGGGTCTCCTTGACGCGCTCGCGGTAGGCGCGTTTCACCTCGTCGGCGTCCGCGTCGGTCGCCAGGTCGAGTTCGTCGAAGGCGGCCGCCACGGGCCGGTGGCCACCCACGCCGGCGGCCCGCCCGACCCCGTTAGCGGTGCGACCGGCGCCGCCGACGCGACGGCCGGCTCGTCCGGTCTGGCTGCCGGTCGCCCAGTCGGGTTCGGCCACGTCGAAGGGAAGCCGACGGCCGAGCCCGCGGCCGGGCATCTCGTGTTCACAGAGGACGGTGTAGACACCCTCTCCCTCTAGCCTGAAGTAGTCGTGCGCGTCGAACGTGATCGCGACCTCGCGCTCCGGGAGGTAAAAGGGAACGGCCACGTCGTCGAGCGCGTGGTCCTCGTCGAACCCCTCGCCGATCGCGCGTAGGTATTCGCGGATCTCCCGGCGTCGTCGCTCGTCGCTCGGGGTTCCGGAGGTGCCACTGGCGGCGGTGCCAGCGGAACCGGCCCCGTCTCGTCCTCCGGGGCCGTCGCTCGGGACCGGGCCCACGTAGCGGTCTCCGAGGTAGAACGCGAGCGCGACGAGCCCGGACGCGACGATGCCGAGCGCGAGCCCTAACGCGACCCACGGCGGCAGGAGACGGATGAGCTCGACGACCACGCCACCCGTTGTGGCTCCGAGCGTATCAACCTCTCGGCGGGCTCAGCAGGCGGTATAAAAAGCGACCTCGTACCGGAGCGTCAGATCATCTCCTTCGCTTCGAGCCCGTCCATGAGGTCGTCGACGAGGGCTTCGGGCGTGTCGTAGGGGAACTCCTGTTCGTTGCCGAGCTTCGCGGCCAGCTCCATCGCGGTGAGGCTCACGTCGCCGGCCTCGAACTTCGTGCCCGGCCCGTTCGGGAGGGCGGGGACGAGGTCCATCTGGTTCTCGACCGGGAAGTCGGCGCCGCCGAAGGCTTCTAAGAACTGTTCGCGGAGTTCCGCTTTCACGTCTGTCATACACTCACTTCCCGGGAGGGACCGCAAAAGCGTTGCGGAACAACGCTAAATGTATTGTGAGTTTATAAGTGGATCTACGGAAACCGGGCGCGCGTTCCGGAACCTGCGGAACTTTGTCGATGGGGTCGCGAGGGAGACCCATGTCGTTCGAGTTCGAGTACGACCTGCTTCGTGAGTTGACCGAGGCCCGAGGGGTCCCTGGGTACGAAGACGAGGTCCGCGAGATCGTCCGTCGCGAGTTCGCCGACCGCGCCGACCGAGTCCGCACCGATGCGATGGGCAACGTCGTCGCCACGATCGAGGGCAACTCGGACTACTCGGTCGCCGTCGCGGCCCACATGGACGAGATCGGCTTCATGGTCCGACACGTCACCGACGAGGGGTTCGTCCAGGTGGACCCGCTCGGCGGGTTCGACGCTCGTGTGCTGCGCGCGCAGCGCGTCACCGTCCACGGCGAGGAAGAGATCACCGGCGTCATCGGCTCCGTCCCGCCGCACACGCTCACCGACGAGCAGAAAGAGACAGACGATGAGGTGTCGGACGTGTTCATCGACCTCGGTCGCGACGCCGAGGCGGTCGAGGAGCTCGTCGGCGTCGGCGACCTGGTCACCCTCGACCAGACGACGACCCGCATGGGCGACCGGATCACGGGGAAGGCGCTCGACGACCGGATCTGCCTGTTCGCGACGCTCGAAGCCGCAGCGCGGATCGACGACCCCGACGCGACGATTCACTTCGCGGCGACGGTCCAAGAGGAGGTCGGGATCCGCGGCGCGACCGCGCTCGGCGTCGACATCGACCCCGACCTCGCGATCGCCTTAGACGTCACCGTCGCGAACGACGTGCCCCAGATCGGCGACGCGGCCGACGCCGTGACCGAACTGGGCGAGGGGACGGCGATCAAGCTGAAAGACTCCTCGGTGATCACCAGCCCGAAAGTTCACAAGCGGCTCACCGCGGTCGCCGAGGAGGAGGGAATCGACCACCAACACGAGGTGTTGCCCGCGGGCGGCACCGACACAGCCGGGTTCCAGAACACCGCTGGCGCGAAGCCCGTCGGCGCCATCTCGATCCCGACGCGGTACCTCCACACCGTCACCGAGACCGCCGACGGCGACGACGTGGCCGCGACGATCGACCTGCTGACGGCCTTTTTAGAGTCAGAAACCGGCGAACACGACTACACTTTATAAAAGAGAACGGGCGTCGGCCCGCGACCCCGGACCGCCCTCAAGGGCTTACCGCTCGTCGACGGGAACGAACTCCGAGGCCTCGGGGCCGGTGTATCGGGCCCGCGGGCGGATGAGGCGGTTGTCCTCCTGATACTCGACCATGTGGGCGATCCAGCCGCCGGCGCGGCTCATCGCGAAGATGGGCGTGTACATGTCCACCGGGATCCCCAGCGAGTCGTAGACGGAGCCGGAGTAGAAGTCGACGTTGGGGGCGATCCCCTTCTCGAGCAGCCCTTGTTCGGTGAGATACTGCTCGATCGCGGTGGTGTAGTCGAGCCACTTCGTGTCGCCGGACGACTCCGCGAGGTCCCGAAGCTTCTCTTTGAGGATATTCGCGCGGGGGTCTGTGACCTTATAAACGCGGTGTCCGAAGCCGGGGATGCGTCGGCCTTCCTCGCGCGCGTCTTTCACCCACTGCACGGGGTCTTTACCGGAGGCGTCGACCTCCTGGAGTACCTCCATCACGTCTTGGTTCGCCCCGCCGTGGAGCGCCCCGGAGAGCGCGCCGATCCCGCCGGTGACGCCGGAGTACACGTCGGCCATCGTCGAGCCGATCACCATCGCGGTAAACGTCGAGGCGTTGAGTCCGTGGTCGGCGTGCAGCGTCAGCGCCATGTCGAACGTCTCCGCGCTCACGTCGTCGGGCTCGGTCCCGGTGAGCATGTAGAGGAAGTTCGCGGCGTGCGAGAGGTCGGGGTCGGGCGCGACCGGGTCTTTCCCTTGCCGGGCGCGCTCGAAGGCCGCGAGGACCGTCGGGACCTTCGCCGTGATTCGACGGCCCTGCCGAAGCGTCGCCTCGAGGTCCTCGGGGTCCGCGTCGGCCTCGGGCTCGTACGCCGACAGCATGGAGGCCGCGGTTCGCAGGGCGGCCATCGGGCGCTCGCCCGCGTCGGCGAGCGTCCGGACGGTATCCAGCACGCCGTCGTCGACGGCGCGTTCGGCGGCCAGATCCGCGGCGAAGTCGTCGAGCGCCTCGCGCGTCGGCAGCGAGCCGTGCCACAGGAGGTACAGCACCTCCTCGTAGCTCGCGCCGCGGGCGAGGTCCTCGATGTCGTAGCCACGGTACACGAGCGTACCGGCCTCGCCGTCGACGTAGCTCAGATCCGACTCCGCGACGAGGACGCCTTCGAGCCCGCGCTTTAACTCGTCTGACATGCAACCCCCTTCCGACCACCAGCAAAAAAGCGTTATCTTTCAGGAGGAATACCCACGACGATCGTCGAAATGTCTCGCGTCGGATGTCGGCTTCGCTGTCGGTCGGTTTTCGCGATCTCCAGCAGCGAAGCACGTCGATCACCCCCGAAACGAGCGCAGAAACGCGACGATCAGCGAGCGGGGACGACCGTCACGGTGCGATTCCGATCGATCGCGTCCTCCAGCTCCTCGGCGATCGCGGAGCCGCGAGACACCTGCACCTCGCCGCCGCGGCCGACGGTGGCGGTAAACAGGTACTCGCCGTCCGCGCGCACTTCCACCGTCTCACCGACGCCGGCGTCGACGTCGATGACGACGTGTCGGGAGGTGATCTCGGGAGCCACGACGGTGCCGCGCTCCTCGCCGACCTGTCCGCTCCGACTGCCCCCCTGCCCGTTCGCACCGCGCCCGTCGCCGCCCGAACCGCCTCCTCCGGGCTTCTCGTCGTGCGTGCGGACGTCGATCTCGATCCCGAGGCGGTTCTCGATGTCACTGATGCGACCGCCGCCCTTGCCGATGACGGTGCCGATGTCGCCCTCGGAGACGTACACCACCGCCTCGTCGTTCCCCTTGAGCTCGACGTCGACGTGGCCGTGCGCGACCGACTTGATCTCGCGTTCGATCTCCTGTTTCGCGATCCGACCGACGCCGGTCTCGGTTTCGGCCTCGCCGCCGTCCTCGTTTAGCGGGACCGTGACGACCTGCCGGTTGAACGTGTATATCTCGTACTCCGGCCGGCCCGTCTCGAAGTTCGACACCTGGATGACCGGGCGCGCGAGGTCCTCGGCGGTGAGCCCCGCGGGCACTTTCACCTCCGTGGTCACGTCGTAGACGGTGTGGACCTCACCGGCCTCGATGTACACGACCGTGTCGACGATCTGGGGGATCATCCCGAGTTCGACCCGACCGACGAGCCGCTGAAGCGCGTCGATGGCGCGGGAGGCGTGGACGACACCGACCATCCCGACGCCGGCCATCCGCATGTCCGAGAACACCTCGAAGTCGTTCGTCTTCCGGACTTCGTCGTAGATGGTGTAGTCGGGGCGGACCAAGAGGAGGGAGTCGGCCGTGTTCTCCATCTCGCCGCCCAGCGCGCCGTACTGGGTGATCTCCGGACCGACCTGGAGGTCCCGCGGCTTCTCCATCGTCTTGACCGCGTAATCGTTGTCGTTCAGGAACTCCGCGACCGCCTGCGCGAACGTCGACTTCCCGGCGCCCGGCGATCCGGAGATGAGCACGCCGCGTTTCTGTTCGAGGAACCGCTCGCGGAGCTCGTCGGCGAACTCGTAGTCGTCGAGCGTCGTCTTCGCGATCGGTCTGACGGCCGTGACCTCGATCCCGTCCGCGAACGGGGGTCGCGCGACCGCGATCCGGTAGTTGCGGAACTGGACGATGTCCATCCCGTCGTCGGAGAGCTCGATGAACCCGTCGGTGGACTGGCGGGCCAGATCGACGATGGCGGTCGCCCACTCGTCCATCTGGGCCTCGCTCGTCTCTTCCTCCTCGATGACGACGTAGCGCATCTCGCCGAGCGACCCGCGCTTCGCCTTCGGCTTCGTGCCCGTCTTGAGGTGGACCGACATCGTCTCGTCGGTGAAAAAGTCCTGAATCGGCAGCTCGTCGACGACGCCGCGGGCGACCGGCTCGACGTACTCGACGTCGATCCCCTTCGCGCGGGCGACCTCGGCCTGGACGATGTCGCTCGAGAGGAGCGTGGCGTCGCGGTCGTCGGCGACCTCGCGGATCAGCGCGTCCACGTCGCCCTCGTGGGCGCGAGAGCGGGCGTCGCCGTCGGCGCGCTCGCCGACGTACTCCAGCTCGATCGTCCCCTCGTCGGCGTCGTCGGCGAGCCGCTTGAGTTCGCTGAGCCCGTCCCAGCCCGATTCGAGTCCGTCGTTGGCCTGCGACTCCAGCTCGCCGACGACCGCCTCCGGGACAAGGACCGTCGCCGCCTCGTAGGTCCCGTCCTCGACGCGTTCGGACACGCGGCCGTCAACGACCGCACTGGTGTCCGGTACTACGTTCATACCGTAAATCGGGGCGGGAACCGTATAAGCGTGTTCGACCCGGGCGGCCGCGTCACTCGGCTGGATCGGTCGCCGGCGGGTCGCCGGCGTCTCTCGCGTTGCCCTCGTCAGATTCAGCGTGGGCGGATCCGTCCGAGCCGTCCTCTTCGGCGCCGACGACGCCCGTCACCGCGTCGACGACGCCGACCTCACGGCGCTCGTACGCCACGACGATCCGGTGGGCAACGAGGTAGCTCACCCCGGCGGCGACGACCGCGAGGATCAGGTTGCCGACGAGGAGCCGGGTGACGATTGCCGGTCCCGCCGTCAGCGACACCGACGAGGGCGACACGCCGGGGATGGGACCGAGAATCGCCGTCCCGAGCCCGAAGCTGGTGCCGTACACGCCCCACTTCACGACGGGATTAAACACGATCACCGACGCGAACATCGCGACCCGGTTGATCCGGCTCACGGCCCATGCGAGCACGACGAACGCGATCAGTCCGGTGCCGAGCGTCGGCAGCATCGTGATGAACACGCCGAGCGAAAAGCTCCCGGCGGTCTCGCGCGACGTGTACTCTTCGGTGAACGAGCGATGGAGCTCCGAACGGACGCGGTCGAACAACTCACCGGCCCGACGGAGGAGCATGTTGGATGGAACGCGTTCCCGAAAGAAGTAGCTGTCGTCGAGACGGGAATTTGATTCCGTCGGTACCGCGCCCCCCGTCAGTCGTCGGTGGTTCGCGGCCACCCGTCAGTCGTCGGCCGCCGCGACCGCCTGCCGATCGGTTTTCAGCCGTCGGGCGTACGCCGCGAAGTTGTCGAAGAGCGGCTTCGCTTCGCAGGCGGCGTCGGAGGCCTCGGGCGTGATCTCCGCCAACACCGCGTCGACGCGGGCGTCACCGAGGCGCTCGCGTTTCCCTTCAGTGACCTCTCGCGCCGTCTCGAGGTCGTACTCCGGGTGGAACTGCACGCCCCAGCAGTGCCCGTCCCGGAACGCGTGGACGCCGTGGTCGTTCTCGGCGATCAGGGTCGCGCTCGACGGGAGCTCCACGACCGTGTCGCCGTGGGTCGTGAAGACGGTGAACTGCTCGTCGATCCCCGCGAACAGCTCGTCGTCGCCGCGGTGACGCACCTCGTTGTACCCAATCTCGAACTCGTCCATCCCGGCGACGCGCCCGCCGAGCGCCTCGGCGACCACCTGATGGCCGTAACAGACGCCGAGCACCGGGAGGCCGGCGTCCGCGGCCTCGGCGACGTAGTCGATAAGCGCCGGGATCCACGCCTCGTCCCAGTAGACGGACGAACGCGATCCGGTGACGACGAGGCCGTCGAAATCGGTGTGGTCGGGGAGCTGGCCGTCGGTGGCCGAGAACTCAACGAGGTCGGCGTCGAGCTCCCGCCGGAAGTTTCGACGGGTGTTTGCGCCGTCGTGCGCAGCGTTCAGCAGGGCGAACCGGAGCCGTGTCATTGACCGATTCGAGGCACGACGGGGCAAAAACGGTTGCGACGTCGGGGAGCGCTACCGGCGTCTGGGACCGAGCGGGAACCGTCCGCCCGAGTGACCTGCCTACTCCGAGAAGGGGTCCGCGGCGTGTTCCGCGAGCCAACCGACGAGCGCGTCGTTGACCGCGGCGGACGCCTCCAGCCCCACGAGGTGGCGCGCGTCCGGGACCGAGTGGAACTCCCCGCGCGGGAGCCCCTCGGCGAGCTCCTCCGCGGCGGGCTTCGGGCACACCGCGTCCTCGGCACCGTGGACGACGAGCGTCGGCGTCGTGAGCTCGTACAGTCTGTCTGAGAGGTCGAACCCCTCGACCGCGGCGCGATGGGCCTCGAACGCCCCGCGGTCGGCGTCCTCGCCGATCCGCCAGTCGACGATCCGCGAGAGCACGTCGGGATGCCGCTCTCGGAACGACTCTGAGAGCAGTCCGTGCAGCGACCCCTCGACCGCCGCCGGAGTCGACGGATCGGCCCAGACCCCGTCGGAGTTGTACGCGTCGCCCGCGGGCGGCGTTCCGACGACCGAGAGGCTCGCCGGACGCGACGAGCCGAGCGCGTACGCGAGCGCGACCATCCCGCCGAGTCCGTACCCGACGAGGTGCGCATTTCGGATTCCCTCCGCGGCACACACCGCGTCCACGTCGCTCGCAAGTTCCTCAACGGTGTACGGCCCAGACGGTGCGTCCGATCGGCCGACGCCCCGCGTCTCGGGGGTGATCACCGTGTGCGGGCCCGCAAGCGCGGCGTGTTGCCAGCCGAACTGCCACGCGCCGAAGCCAACGTCGCCGCAGAACACGACCGCCTCGTCGGGGTCACCGGCGTCGGGAGCGTCCGCCTCGTACCGGATCTCGACGCCGGCGTTGTTCGCGTGGGGCATTGGGACGGGAGCGGCTTCAGGCCTCCTGGAGACTTCGGAGCACATCCGGCGCCGCGTCGAGCGCGTCGTCGAGCGCGTCCGCGTCCGGACCGCCTCCCTGCGCGAAGTCCGGCGGGCCGCCGCCGCCGCCGCCGACGCGGCCAGCGAGTTCGGAGACGACCTGTCCGGCGTTCACGTCGACGCCGTCGGGGACGCCGACGACAAAGCTCGCGGAGCCGTCCGCCCCGCTGCCGACGACCGCGACCTTCCCGTCGTCGACGTGGGCGTTCGCGGTCGCGCGTAGCTCGTCGGCGTCGCCGTCGAGCCGCTGGACGACTGCGGTCACGCCGCCAATCTCGACCTCCTCGGCGTCGGCACCGCCCGAGGCGCGCGCCGCCGCGAGCTCCTCTTTGAGCGACTCGATCTCCTTGCCGCGCCCCTTCCATTCCTCGAAGAACCGCTCGGCCGTCTCGGGCACGTCGAGCGGGTCGACGTCGAGGGCGTCGGCCGCGTCGTACAGCGCGTCCTCGGTGCGCTGGGTCGCCTCGATCGCCGCGCCGCCCGCGGCGAACACGATCCGTTCGACGCCGTCCTGGACGGGCTCCGTCTTCAGCACCTTCACCGCGCCGATCTCGCCGGTTCGATCGACGTGGGTCCCGGCACACGCCTGTACGTCGGCGTCGCCGACGTGGATCAGCCGGATGTTCGTTCCCGGCGGGACGCCGCCCTGATACAGGTCGAAGCCGTGTTCGGCCTCCGCCTCGTTGCGGTCGGGCCACTCCTGTCGCACGGGGACGTCGTCGCGGACGAGCTCGTTGGCGACCCGCTCGATCTCCGTGACCTGTTCACGACTGATCCGCTCGAAGTGACGGACGTCGAGCCGGGAGGAGTCGATCCCCTTCTGTGCGCCCGCCTGCCGGACGTGAGAGCCGAGCACCTCGCGGGCCGCGTGGCCGATAAGATGGGTCGCGGTGTGGTGCGCGCGGAGCCGGTCGCGGCGGCCGCCGTCGACCTGTCCCTTGACGAACTCCCCTTTTCCGGGATCGTCGTCGGTACGGTGGAGGACGACGCCGTTTCGCTCTTGAACGTCGACCACGTCGACGGTGGTCTCGCCGACGGTGAGCTGTCCCCTGTCGGCCGGCTGCCCGCCGCCCTCCGGGTAGAACATCGTCTGGTCTAAGACCACGTCGTACTCCTCTTCGCGCTCGAACACGTCGAGGACGACCGCCTCGAACTCGGTGCGACCTTGTTCGTCGTAGAACAG
Source organism: Halorubrum shenae (assembly GCF_051194165.1). Lineage (NCBI taxonomy): Archaea > Methanobacteriati > Methanobacteriota > Halobacteria > Halobacteriales > Haloferacaceae > Halorubrum > Halorubrum shenae. The sequence continues at coordinate 214,199 of NZ_JBLZNI010000002.1, forward strand.
CTTCTCCGTCTCGGGGAGATCGTCGAAGCGACCGTCGCGCTCGGCGGCCGCCTCGTCGCCGTCCTCCTCCTCGTGGCGGTCGGCGACGAGCGCGTAGAAGTCGTCCGGCACGTCGACGGTCGCGCCGCGATCGGCGGCGATGTCGGCGACCATGTCCGGCTGGATCCCGTGAGAGTCGTACAGCTCCAACAGCGCCTCCGTCGGAATCGACTCGCCCGTACCGGCGTACTCGTCGGCGAGCGACTCTACCTTCCGGGAGCCGCGTTCGAGCGTCTTGCGGTACTTCCGTTCTTCCGTTCGGACGATCTCGCGGATCGTGTCGCGGTTCCGGTAGCCGAGCCGATCGGCCTGCATGTCGACCAGCTCGTCGAGCGGGGCGTCGATCCCGACCTCGTCGACGAGCCGCTTCGTGCGCCGCAGCACCATCCGCGCGAGATAGCCCGTCCCGACGTTCGAGGGAACGATCCCGTCGCCGAACATGTACGCGAGCGTCCGCGAGTGGTCGGCGATCGCGTAGATCGATTCGAGCGGCTCGACCAGCTCGCGGAGCCGGTCGACGTTGACGTCGAGTCGGTCGGCGATGTCGCCGCGAGCGGCCTCTACGTCGTCGACGTCGTCGATATCGAGCCGCCCGGAGAGCTTCGCGGCACGGTGGACGATCTCCCGCTCTGCTTCCGTGCGTTCGATGCCCGCGTTCTCCTTGAGGAAGTCGATCGCGTCGGGGTAGACGGCTTCGTACACCGTCGCCGTCCCCTGGCTCATCCACGTCCACCGTTCGAGCCCGTAGCCGGTGTCGACGATGTACGTGTCCATGAACGAGTAGGTGTGCCCGTCCTTCATCTCGTAGTCCCCGTCGGGGTCCCGCTCCATGCACATGAAGACGAGCGTCGCCAGCTCGGCCCCCTTATAAATGACCTCGATGGCGGGACCGGCGTTGCCGCCGCCCACCCACGGGTCCTCGATGTAGGTGATCTCGTCCAGATCGGCGCCGAGGCTCTCGAACAGCTCGTCGCAGTACTCGACGGTCTCGTCTTTCCAGTACACCTCGCCGTGGTAGGCGTACTCGTCCTCGGCCACCTCCTCACGCGTGTTGAACGCGTGGTGGGCCATCATCTCGAAGGCCATCGTGTGCCGGCCCGTCTTGCCGACGTTGTCGATGTCCTGCATCCGGATACAGGGCTGAGAGATGGTCAGCGGGTTCGCCGGCGGCGGGGTCTGCCCCGACGTGACCAGCGGCTGGAAGTCGTATATCGACGCCTGCGTCAGGAGTACGTCGTCGCGCCAGCGGTTCGCCGCGACCGGATACGGGTCGATCCGCTCGTGGTCGTGCTCCTCGAAGAAAGAGAGGAACGCCTCCCGCATCTCCGACAGCGAGTGCGACTCCGGAAAGCCCGGATCGTCGATAAAGCTGTAGTCCTCGCAGGGCGGCTCACCGCACAGTTCGCGGTCGACGTCGCGGGTCCAGAAGTGCGCGCCACAGGAGGGACACTCCTTCCGCTCGAACCCCTCTTCTTCGAAGTAGTCGAGGCGGTACTCCGCTTCGAGATCGCTCATTACTGGAATGTGGCCCGTGTTCATCCAAAAGGGTTCCGGGGTGTCTCGCGGCCCGCTTCACAATTCATTCGTGGCCAACTCACCGCTGTCGGCGGTCGGACACGATCACCCGATCGGCCCACTCGACGCTGTTCGACGAAGGAACCGTCCCCGAATCCCGAAGGAACGGACGATGGGAGGAAAATTTATCCGCACACCAATCGTGTACACGGCACAGTGAACCGCGAGCCGAGCCGTCGGTCCTCCGTTCTCGTTTTGGGCGGTGAGACGGACGAGGCGGCAGACGTGGCCGAGGCCCTGCGAAGTGTCGACGCTATCTCTGCGTCCGCTGACGACGATCTCGTGACGGCAGACGTTGCGGTGGTCTTCGATGCCGACGGGCTCGACGCGGTCCGTCGTCGCAACCCGTCGTGTGAACTGGTTGCCTTCGTCGACGATCCCACCGCGGAGCCGGCGACCGACCCCCTCGTCGACGCGATCGCGACCACACCGGCAGATCTTGACGCGACGCTCCGCTGGCTCGACGCGAGAGGCGATCCGAGAGACGGTCCGGAGTTCGATCGCGCCGACGGGACGCTGCGGGCGGAGCGGGATCGTCTACTTGCGCTGTTCTCGAACATCCCCGATCCGGCGATCGCCTACGACTACGTCGACGGGGAGCCGATCGTTCACCGAGTCAACGTGGCATTCGAGGAGACGTTCGGGTACGCCGCCGAACGCGTGGTCGGCGAATCCGTCGACGACTTCATCGTCCCTCCGACCGACGAAGCCGAAGCCGAGGCCGCAGATCTCAACGACCGACTCCAGCGAGGTGAGAACCTCAGACGCGAGGTGACCCGCGAGACCGTCGACGGCCCCAAACACTTCATCCTCCACGTCGTGCCGATCCGGCTCGACGCCGAGAACGTCTCCGGGTACGCCATCTACACCGACGTGACGGAGCGGCGCGAACGCGAGGCGGCACTGGAACGACAGAACGAGCGGCTCGACGAGTTCGCGAGCATCGTCTCCCACGACCTCCGAAACCCGCTCTCCGTCGCGGAGGGGTACGTCGCCCTCGCGAACGAGACCGGCGAGACGGCACACCTCGAGAAGACCGCGGACGCGCTGGACCGCATGGACGAACTCGTCAGCGACCTCCTCTCGCTGGCCCGACAGGGTGAATCGGTCGGCGAGACCGAACCCGCCTCGATCGAGGCGCTTGCGAGGGACGCGTGGGAGAGCGTCGACACCGACGGCGCCGAACTCGTTGTCGACAGCGACGTAACGGTTGAGGCGAACGCGATGCGAACGCGGGAGCTACTGGAGAACGTGTTCCGGAACAGCATCGAGCATGGCTCGACGGGCAGCCGGACGGAGTCCGGCGAGGACGTGGAACACGATCAACGGCCACCGAACGGAGACGACGACACCATCACCGTGCGCGTCGGGAAGGCGGCGTTCCGTGGTGACGACGGGGCGACGAAAAGTGGCTTCTTCGTCGAAGACGACGGTTGCGGACTTCCCAAGGAGAAACGAGACCGCGTGTTCGAGAGCGGGTTCACGACCGAAGAGGGCGGGACTGGCCTCGGGCTGGCTATCACGGAGCGAATTGCCGACGCCCACGGCTGGGAGGTGCGCGCACTCACCGGCGAGTCCGGCGGCGCGCGGTTCGAGTTCCAGACCTCGTGACGGTCCGAAACGACCTTACGCCGCGCGCTCGCCTCTCCGATATATGGTCGAGAACGTCGTCTATCCCGCGTACTTCGACGCCGACCGATCGCGGTCCGAGGGGCGCCGCGTCCCCATGGACCTCGCGGTCGAGGAGCCGACCGTCGACGAGATCGCGAAGGCGGTCCAACAGGTCGGTTACGACGCGGTGATCGAACGCGAGAAAACGTACTCCCGGGAGTTCGAGCCGCGGGGCGCCGTGGTCGTGCGAGGAACCGAAGACACCGCGAAAAACGACCTCGTACAGGCGATCGCCGCCTATCTCGGGGTCATCCGAGAGTGACGATGCGCCGGGTCGGAACCGTCGTCCGCACCGCCGGTGGACTCGCGATCGCCCGCGGAGCGGCGGGCGAGGAGCCGCCGCGGATCGGATCGTCAGTGGTCGACGAGTCGCTCGCGACGGTCGGCCGCGTCGTCGACGTGTTCGGTCCCGTCGACCGGCCCTACGTGGCGGTGACATCGAGCGATGACGACCTCACGGCGCTGGTCGGCGGGAAGCTGTACGCGCGTTGACTCAGTCCCCGACCGTCGCTTCTCCGTCCCCAGCCGCCGCTTCTCCTTCGACGATGTCGAAGTCAGCAAGCGTCTTCGTCGAGCGGACGAGCCGCTCGGAGACCAGTAACTTCTCTGTGCGGTCCAACCGCGCCCAGTCGAGCTCCGCGGGCGGCGACTCCTCGAACGCACGGAACTGCTGAAACACCGGGTCGTTGACGAACCGCTCGAACGAGCCGCAGTTCGGACACGTCACCGAGAGGTGCGACGTGTCGAACTCCCGGCTCACAGTGTGTTCCAGACAGCTCAGACAGCGGTACGTTCGGTTCCTACTCATACCACACGTACGCGCCGGACGCGGGAATACCTGCGGGTACCGGACGGGCGATCGAGCCGAAAAGAACCAAAAAGAACCGAAAGACCGAAGCGGACCGCGAGACCGCTAGAACAGCGCCGACGCCGCGGCTTCGGCCGTCTCGATGACCGGTCCGAAGCCGGGCAAGAGCAGCACCGTCGCGACCGCCGCGAAGACGACCGCAGCGTACAGTCCGGTCGGCCGCACGTCGATCGCGTCCAGCGAGCTCGACGACGCGGGGTCGTCGATGAACAGCGCCTTCACGACCCGGCTGTAGTAGTACAGCGAGATGACGCTGTTAACGGCGCCGATCGCTGCCAGCCACAGGAAGCCATTGTCGATAGCGCTCATGAACAGGAAGTACTTCGAGAAGAACCCGGCGAAGGGCGGCAGCCCGGCCAGCGAGAACATGAACACGGCCATCGCCGTCGAGGCGACGGGCGCGCGCTTCGCGAGCCCGGCGTAGTCCTCGAAGGTCCGACCGACGCCCCACCGCTCCGCCATCGCGACGAAGAGGAACGCGCCGGTGTTCATGAACCCGTAGACGAGCAGGTGCGCCATCGCGGCGCCCATCACGGCGGCGTTGGCTCCCCCGGTCCCGTCGACCGACAGCGCCGCGACGCCGATAAGCACGTAGCCCGCATGCCCGATGGAGGAGTACGCGAGCATCCGCTTGACCTCCTCCTGGACCGCCGCCGCGAAGTTCCCGAGCGTCATCGTCACGGCCGCAAGGATTCCGAACGCCAGCACCCAGTTGATACCCGCAGCGAGCGACGCGCCCACCGGGAACGCCTCGGTGAACAGGCGGAACGCGACCACGAAGCCGGCCGCCTTCGAGGCGGACGAGAGGAACGCGCTCACCGGTGCGGGCGCGCCCTCGTACGCCTCCGGCGCCCAGAAGTGGAACGGGACGGAGGCGGTCTTGAACGCGACGCCGCCGATGATCATCACGATCCCGAGACCCGCGACACCGGCGAGACCGTCGAGCGAGCCGATCCCCTCGGCGACGTCGCCGAGCAGCAGCGACCCGGTCGCCGCGTACACGAGCGAGATCCCGAACAGGAAGATCGCAGAGGAGAGCGCGCCGATGAGGAAGTACTTCATCCCCGCCTCGACGCTCCCGCGGTCCCGCTTGAGGTACGCGACAAGCACGTACGACGGCAGCGACACCATCTCTAGGGCGACGAACACGACCGCGAGCGAGTTCGCGGCCGCGAGCAGCGCCATCCCGGTCGCCGCGAACACGACGAGCGAGTAGAACGCCGCCGGGCTCTTGTGGTCGTGGAAGTAGTCGTGGGCCGCGACGACGACGAGCGCCGTCACGGACGCGAAGATGGCGGTGAAGAACAGCGCCATCGTGTCCACCTTGATCGCGTCGGCGAACAGGATGATCGCGCCGCCGGTGTCCGTGGCCCCGGTACCGGAGGTGACCAGCCAGACGCTCGCCGCCAGCGCGGCGAGCGATCCGAGCGCGCCGACGACCGCCATCGAGGTGTTCGACCGCGCGTCGGGACGGATCGTGTCGACGAGCAGCAGCGCGAGCCCCGTGAACGCGAGCAGGAAGACGGGTAACAGCGCAGCCACATTAGGTAGCGTGCTATCCATTGATCGTCACCCCCTCGACCACGGGAACGGCAGCGTCACGAATCATCTCGAAGAAGATGTCGGGCGCCACGCCGAGCACGATGATCGCCACCAGAAGCACCGCGAGCGGGGCGACGTCGTGGAACGGCGCGGGACCGACCTCGTAGTCGGTTTCGAGGTCGAAGGGTCCGAACAGCGTGCTCTGCATCGCCGACAGGAGGTAGCCGGCGACGATGACGATACCGAACATCGCGAGCGCGGTGAAGACCGGCGCGTACGGCAGCGCCGGAGCGGCGAACGAGCCCACGAAGATGAAGAACTCACCGGCGAAGCCGGCCATCAGCGGGAGTCCCATATAGCCGAACGCGCCAGCCACGAGGATGCCCACCGCGACGGGCATCCGATCGGCCATGCCGGACATGTCGCCGACCATCCGCGTGTGCGTCGCGTTGTAGATGACGCCGACGGCCATGAACATCAGCCCCGAAATGAGGCCGTGCGCGACCATCTGGAAGGTCGCGCCGCCGACGCCGTACTCGGTGAACACGATCAGCCCGAGGATGACGTACCCCATCGACGAGACGGAGGAGTAGGCGACGATCCGCTTGAGGTCTTTCTGAGCCAGCGCCAACATCGCGCCGTAGATGACGCTGATGACGGCGATAGCCGCGATGGGGACCGCGAGCGCGGACGCCTGATCGGGAAGCATCGTGAAGTTGAACCGAAGCAGCGCGTACGTGCCCATCTTCAGGAGCACGCCCGCCAGCAGCACCGACACCGGCGTCGGCGCCTCGACGTGCGCGTCGGGTAGCCACGTGTGGAACGGGACGATCGGGACCTTCACCGCGAACCCGAGGAACATCGCGAGGAACGCGAGCATCGCGATCCGGTCCGGCGCGATCCCGAACCAGGTCCCGAGACCGCCGTCGGCGATGGCTTGCGTGATCTCCGGCAGAGCGAACGAGGTCACGGAGTCGCCGAGCGCGAACGTCAGCGACATGAATCCGAGGAACATCAGGAGCGACGCCGCGTTCGTGTACACGAAGAACTTGATCGCGGCGTACTTCCGGCGCGGACCGCCCCAGATACCGATGAGGAAGTACATCGGCACCAGCACGGCCTCCCAGAAGACGAACCAGAGGAAGAAGTCGAGCGCGGTGAACACGCCGAGCAGGTTCGCCTCCATGAACAGCATAAGCCCGTAGAACTGGCTCTGGCGGGCGTCGATCGGTGTCCACGCGCTCACAATCGCGAGCGGAACGAGGAACGTCGTGAGCACGACGAGCGGGAGGCTGATCCCGTCGACGCCGACGAACCACGACACGGCTCGTCCGCTGACCTCCAGCCATTCGACCTGGGTCGCGTACGCGATGTCACCGCCCAGGAGGGCGTTTCCGGCGCCGTCGAAGCCGGACCAGAGGGACAGCGAGCCGGCGAACGGAAGCAGGCTGAGCGCGAACGCCAGCCGACCCGCCCACTCGTCCGGGGCGAGCAGCACGAGCAGCGCAGCCACGAATGTGAACCCGATGAGGGCTTCAATTATCACAGGAACCACCCCCCGGTCACGCCGAGCGCGACAAGTAACGCGACGAGCCCCAGCGTGAGCAGCATCGCGTACTGCGAGACGACACCGCTCTGGAGCCGACGGACCCGGCTCCCGCCGAAGAGGCTCACCGACGAAACGCTGTTGACGACGCCGTCGATGATTCCCTGATCGAAGGTGTTAGCGCCGCCGGCGACGTCCTCAGTTCGATACGCGAGCCATACCTGCAGTTCGTCCAAGTAGTAGTTGTTGTACAGCACGTCTTTGATCCCGCCGAGCTTCGCCGTGTGTTCCGTCGGCGACGGAACGTTGTAGAGGCTCCAGGCGACCGCGAGGCCGGTCAGCGCTAGGCCGAGCGAGACGACCGCGCCGACGAGCACCGTACCGACCTCGCCGCCGACGAGGTATTCGCTACTGTACGGCCCGATCTCCCCGTAGTGGTGCGACGAGAGGCCCTCGATGCCGCCCCACTCGTTGTCGAGCCAGCGGTGGAGGAGGTCGATTCCCTCCAGTCCGAGGACCTTCTGGACGGGCACCATGTTGATGAACCCGGTGACGACCGCGAGCGCGCCCAGCACCGTCAACGGCCCCTTCACGTTCCAGCGAACGGGTTCGGGGTCGCGCGCGGTGTCGCTTCGGGGATCGCCGTGGAACGTCAAGAACACCATGCGGAATGTGTAGAAGGCGGTGACCGGCACCGCGAGCAGTCCCATCAGGTAGCCGCCGAGCAGCAGGGGGTCGTTGAGTCCGTGGACGAGCGCCTCGTAGAGGATCTCGTCTTTCGACCAGAAGCCAGCGAACGGGAAGATGCCCGCGAGCGCCAGCGATCCGGCCAGGAACGTGTAGTACGTGACGGGCATCTTCGATTTCAGCCCGCCCATGTCCCACATGTCCTCGTTGTGGTGCATCGCGATGATGACCGCACCGGCACCTAAGAACAGCAGGGCCTTGAAAAAGGCGTGAGTGGTGAGGTGGAAGACCGCGGCCACGTACCCGCCAGAGCCGAGCGCGAGCATCATGTAGCCGTACTGCGAGATGGTGGAGTACGCGAGCACCTGCTTCAGTTCGTCTTTCACGAGTCCCATCGTCGCCGCGAACAGCGCGGTGAAGCCGCCGATAAAGGCGATCACCGCGAGCGCCGTCGGCGAGAGCGCGTAGAACCCGTACATGCGCGCGACGAGGTAGACGCCGGCCGCCACCATCGTCGCGGCGTGAATGAGCGCGGAGACGGGCGTCGGGCCCTCCATCGCGTCGGGGAGCCACGTGTGCAGCGGGAACTGCGCGGACTTCCCGACGACACCGCCTAACACGAGCAGGCCGACGACGGTGAGCCACGTTTGTAGTTCGAGTCCACCAGGGGTCCACGCGACCGATCCGGAGCCGTTGAGCGCCGCGTCAGCGAGGGCAGGGAACGACCCCTCACCGGCGAACTGTGCGGTCCCGAACGTCGCGATCACGGCGACGACGCCAATGAGGAAGAAGTAGTCCCCGAACCGCGTGACGAGGAACGCCTTCTTCGCTGCCGACGGCGGGCCGGGCTCCCGGAAGTGGAAGCCGATGAGCAGGTACGAGCAGAGCCCGACTAGCTCGAAGAACATGAACGCCATCAGCAGGTTGTCGGCGACGACGAAGCCGAGCATCGAGGCCGTGAACAGGCCGAGACCGGCGTAGTACCGCGGGAGGCCGGTCTCGCCCTCGTCGTTCATGTAGCCGAGCGAGAACACGTGGACGAGAAGCGCCACGAGCGTCACGATGACGAGCATGAGCGCCGATAGCGGGTCGATGAGGATACCGAAAGAGAGCTCGATATCCGTCGGACCGATGCCGCCCGCGTCCGCCCACGTGTAGAGCGTGCGGTTCGCCGCCTCCCCGCCCGCGACCGTCGCGAGCACCCATAGCGAGAGCAGGAACGACCCCGCCGTCGCCGCGATGCCGCCGAAGGCGCCGCCCTTCGGGAGATATCTCCCGACGCCGAGGGCGACCAGGAACGAGAAGAACGGGAGGAGAACGATCGCCGGAACGTATGAGAACACGTCTATCATGTTACCACCTCATCTCCGTTGGAACAGTCACGTCGGTGACGCCGAAGTTGCGGTACAACACCAGAATGATGCCGATCCCGATCGCGACCTCGGCGGCCGCGAGCGCGATGACGAACAGCGCGAACACTTGTCCAGTGAGGTCACCGTAGTACAGCGCGAACGCGACGAAGTTGATGTTCGCGGCGTTCATCATGAGCTCGACGCTCATGAGGAAGTACAGCGCGTCGCGCCGCGTGAGCACGCCGAACAAACCGATACAGAACACGGCAGCGGCGAGCAGCAGGTACCACTCGGGCGGGATCGAGGACGCGACGGCCGTCATTGCCGGTCACCTCCCTCGCGTCCGCCGTCGGTGAGCGCCTCACCCATCGCGGAGACGATGGAGCCGTCCTCTTCGCGTTTCGCCAGGTAGACGGCGCCGTCGACGGCCACGTCGAGCGCGACTGCCGCGATCAGGAACGCGGCGAGGAATCCCTCAGACGGTACCGAGCCGAGCTCGTACTCACTGAGGTTGAAGAGGGCGTACCCGAGGTTGTGGACGATCGACGCGTCCGCCGGGAACGCAGCAACCTCTCCGAAGTCGGCCGATAGCACCGTCAAAGCCATTACCGCGAACAGCAGTCCGACCACGACCGCAGGCACGAGACGCCCGCGTCTCCGAGAGTCATCGTTACTCACGCGCTATTCACCTCCGTTTCCGGGTCCGATCGCGTGAGCATCACGGCGAACGTGACGAGAATCAAGACCCCGCCAACGTAGACGAGGATCTGCATGGCGGCGATAAACTCCGCCTGCAGCATCACGTAGTGCACCGCAACGCTCGTGAGGGCACCGCCCAGAAGCAACGCGGCGTGGAACACGTCGCGCGCCAGGACGACCCCGAGGCCGAACGCCAGCGTGACCGCGGCGAACAGCCCGAACGCGATGGTAGCATAAACCATTGTGTGTGTCTCCTATGAGAACCCCTTTGAAGATTTCGAGACGCGCCCGCTACTGGTAGTCGATCTCGCCGTCTCCCTCCCCGATCCACGCGCCGCGATCGGGATTCCGGGACTCCAGCGGGTCGATACCCTTGTACCACGGGACGTTCTTGAGCTGTTCTTTGTTGAACACGAAGTCGTCTTTCGTGTCCGCGGTGAACTCGAAGTTCTGCGTCAGCAGGATGGCGTCGACGGGGCAGACCTCCTCACAGAGCCGGCAGTAGATGCACTGGCCGATGTGGAGGTTGTACTGCTCGCCGTTGCGTTGGTCGTCTTGCACGATCTGGATCGTGTCGTTCGGACAGACGTTCTCGCACTGCCGACACCAGATGCATCGCTCCTGACTGAACTTGTGGACGCCACGGAAACGCGGACTCACCTCGGGCGCTTCCTCCGGGTATTCCACCGTGAACGTATTCCCGTCCAGCGCGTGTTTCATCGTCGTCGCCATGGATTTCATAAGTCCGATCATATTACGCGATCACCCCCACGATTACGGCCGTGAGAACCAGGTTCGCGAACGACAGCACCAACATTCCCTTCCAGCCAATCTCGATCAGCTGATCGATCCGGACGCGAGGGATCGCCGCGCGGGCCCACTGCGTGAACAGGAAGAAGCCCCATACCTTCACCACGAACCAGATGAAGCTAATGCTCTCCGGGCCCGGACCGGACGCGCCGCCGAGGAACACCACGGAGAGGATCGCACCGCCGAGGAAGATGTGGACGAACTCGCCGAGGTAAAACAGGACGAAGTACGCCGAGGAGTACTCCGTCTGATACCCGCCGACGATCTCGGTCGGCGCCTCGGGGATGTCGAACGGGTTCCGTCCGATCTCAGCCATGTTCGCCGTGAGGAACAGCACGAACGCGAACGGATTCACGAACGCGAACCACGCCGGGATATCGAACCCGGCGATCGTCACGAGCGTCGTCGTCTGCGCTCCGACGACACCGCTTATCTGGAGAGTCCCCGCGAAGATCACGACCGACATCGCGGTGACGATGAGCGGGATCTCGTACGCGAGGTTCTGCGCGACGGCGCGGAGTCCGCCGAGAAGCGAGTACTTGTTGTTCGACGCGTAGCCGGCCATCACCAGCGAGACCGAGGCGATAGACGCGAACGCGAACACCAGCGCCAGCCCGACCTCGGGGTCGGCGAGGTGAAGGTTCAGCGGTCCGATATGGCCCATCGGGATCACTGAGAACCCGAGCAGCGCGGATGCCGGCAAGAGGATCGGAGCGATGTCCCACGTCGGGCGATCAACGCCTTCGGGGATGATGAGCTCCTTCGCGAGGAGCTGGACCGACGCCGCCGGAATGATGAGCAGGCCGAACGGTCCGATCCGGTCGACCGCGATCCGGTCGGTGAACGCCGCCGTGATCTTCCGTTTGGCCCACGGTCCGGCAACACCGGAGAACGCGAGGATGATACTGGCGACCACGGTCGCTCCGATCAGAGAGCTGAGGACCTGCGCGAGGAGTCCCTCGGCCCCGACCGCGTTGGCGAGGAACTCGGGGAACAGCTGTGCGGGCGCCGTCCCCATCAGCGGTCCACCTCCCCGAGAACGATGTCGAGGCTACCGAGCGCGGCGACCACGTCGGGGATGTACTCCCCGTTTGCCATCTCCGGGAGCGTCTGGAGGTTCGAGAAGCAGGGCGACCGGATCTTGAACCGTCCCGGCTTGTCCGTCCCGTCCGAGCGGATGTAGATCCCGAGTTCGCCCTTCGCGCCTTCGACGGCGCGGTAGATCTCGGTGTCGTCGTCCGGACGCAGCGTGCGCGGAACGTTCGCCTGGATGTTCCGCTCGTCTTCGGGCCAATCTTCGAGCAGATCGACGCACTGCCCGATGATCTTCGCCGACTCCTCGACCTCACGCATCCGGACGAGCAGGCGGCTGAAGTTGTCGCAGCCCTCCTCGGTAACGACGTCCCAGTCGAGCTCGTCGTAGTACCCGTACGGGTCGTCGCGACGCAGGTCGTAGTCGACCCCCGAGCCGCGGGCGACGGGACCGGTGGCGCCGTAGTTCTTCGCGACCTCCGGCGGCAGGATCCCCGTGTCGATCGTCCGCATCTGGAAGATCTCGTTGGAGGTGATCAGGTTGTGGTACTCCTCGACTGACTCCGGCAAGTGGTCGAGGAAGTCGCGGGTCTTCGAGAAGAACTCCTCGCGCGGCTCCGGGAGGTCCCAGACGACGCCGCCGAGCCGGAAGTAGTTGAACATCAGCCGCTGGCCCGTCAGATCCTCTAAGAGGTTCTGGACGCGTTCGCGGTCGTTGATGGCGTACATGAACGTCGCCGTGAAGTCGCCGTTGATGTCGAGCGCGAACGTAGCGAGCGCGAGCATGTGCGCGGCGATCCGGCACATCTCGGCGCCCATCGTCCGGATGACCTGCGCGTACTCGGGCACCTCGATGTCGGCGAGGTCCTCGGCCGCGCGGGCGTACGCCCACTCGTTGAGCAGGCCCGCCGAGATGTAGTCCCAGCGGTCCGGGTACGGCATGATCTGGTGGCGGTACGTTCCGTTTTGCGCCATCTGCTCCTCGCTGCGGTGGAGGTAGCCGATGTCGGGTTCGACGTCGATGACCTGCTCCCCGTCGAGGACCGTCTTCAGGTGCAGCACCCCGTGGGTCGCCGGGTGGTGCGGCCCGATGTTGAGGAACATCGTGTCGGACTCGTCGTCCTTGTGGTGTTCCTCCAGCGGGTTCGCGTGCTCCGGGAGGGTCGCGATCTGGGGCCGGTCCTTGTCGTAGTCCATCGACAGGGGGTGGCCCTGCCACGTCTCCGGCAGCAGAATCCGACGCAGGTCGGGGTGGCCGTCGTACTCGACACCGATCAGGTCGTACGCCTCACGCTCGTGCCAGTCGGCGGTACGGAACACCGGTTCGGCGGATTCCGAGACCGGATTGTCCTTATCCGCGGGGACGACGATGCTGACCTCTTGGGTCGGGTCATCGTACTTCTTCAGGTGGTAGATCGATTCGTATCGGTTCTCGTACTCCTGGGCGGACACCACCGAGAGGTGGTCGTATCCCGCCTGCTCTTTCAGGGTCGAGAGCGTTTCCTGGACCGTGTCCGGCCGGATAACGAATCCGGGCGCGTTCAGGTGATCGTCGCGGTCGACGACGAGGTCGCCCAAGAGCGCTTCCAGCTCGTCGGGAGTGCGCTCGACGGCCGCGTCGTCGACGGGGTCTGGTCGTTCGAGGCTCATGGCGAATCAGCGAAGTTGTACCGCATGACGAGTTCGTCGTCGTCGACTTGGTCGGCGAGCTTGTCGACGAGCTCGTCGCGTTCGAGGTCGGAGAACTCCTCCAGCTCGTACGGTTTCACGGTGACGGGGGCGGCCTCGCCGTTGGCGACGCGCTCCTGCAGTTTCACGACGCCGTAGACGAGCGCCTCGGGTCGAGGCGGGCAGCCGGGGACGTGGATATCGATCGGGATGACTTCCTCGGCGCCCTTGATGACGTTGTACCCCTCCTGAAACGGACCGCCGGAGATGGTACACGAGCCCATGCCGACCACGAACTTCGGCTCGGGCATCTGGTCGTACACGCGCTTCATCCGCGGCGCGAACTTCGAGACGATCGTCCCGGGGACAATCATCACGTCCGCCTGCCGCGGCGAGGCGCGGGGGACCCCGCTCCCGAACCGGTCGAGGTCGTGTTTCACCGCGTAGGTGTGCATCATCTCGATGCTGCAGCAGGCGATGCCGAACTGCAGCATGAACATCGAGGAACCGCGACACCAGTTCAGGAACTTGTCGAACTTGGTGAGGATGAACGGCGAGGAGCCGAACGCCTCGCGGAGTCGGGAGTTAAACCGGTCTCCCTGCCCGGTCATCCGGGCGTCCCGCGTCTCGGTCACGACTTGCGATTCGTCTGTGATGAATGGTTGATCGCTGCTCATTAGTTGAGGTCACGCTCCGTCTTTCGACTGCTCGCGCGGGGACTCCGGGCCCAGCTGATGGCGCCGGACCGCCACGCCCAGACGAGTCCGATCGCGAGGATTCCGACGAACGTCAACATCGGCCACAGCAGGTCGATCATCGGGACACCCGCGCTAATCGCCGGACGGTAGATGACGGCCCACGGGAACAGTAACACGGTCTCGATGTCGAACACGACGAACAACAGCGCGACCATGTAGTACTGGATGTTGAACCGGATCTTCGTCCCGCCGGTCGGGGTCTCGCCGGACTCATAGGTAGTACTTTTGCCGGTCTCAGGCACGCTCGGACGGAGCAACGCCGACACGGACATCATCGCTAGCGGGATGAGCAGGCCGACGGCCGCCAAGGCGCCAATCGCTATCCAATCGCTCATATAGGTCTCCGTAACGTGCTGGGGTTTGGACCGCCCCCTCATAAGCGTTGAGTCTTCACCGCAATGCCCCCACGCCGCCGAAAACACCGGCTACGGAGCTAGACGGGCGGTCGGGGTCCGGTGTCGTCTCGGCTGTCCGGTCGGTACTACTTGTCCCGCTCGCGGAACCCGTTAATGCCGAGATCGTGAAGCTTAACCGACACGTCCGCGACGCCCGCTTGCCGGTCGTCGTGGAGTTCGACGAGCCGCTCCTCGACCGTGTCATGCTCGCGCGCGAGGACCTGTGCGGCCGACAGGGCGGCGTTGTACGACTTTCCGGCGTCGACGGCGACAATCGGGGCGCCCGTGGGCATCCCGATCACGGAGTCGACCGACTTCTCCTGGACCGGAACGCCGATCACCGGGACCGGGTACGCGATCGACGCGGTCATGTTCGGCAGGTCGGCGGACTTCCCGCCCGCGCCCGCGATCACGACATCGAGTCCGCGAGCCGCGGCGGTCTCCCCGTACGCGTACATGAGGTCCGGCGTCCGGTGTGCGGAGACGACGTAGCTCTCGTAGGTGAATCGGGCGTCGGGCGCGTCGTGGAAGTCGGTCTGCTCGGCGAAGCCGAGATCGTCGAGCGCCTCGTAGGCGTCCTCCATGACGGGAAGGTCCGAATCCGACCCCATGATGATCCCCACGTCGGGGGTCGTCTCCGGGTCGGCGTCCGCCGCCGCCTCCGCTTCGAGCCGGTCGATCAGGTCTTGCACCGTGGTCATGGACGGGAGTTCGGCGGAGGGCGATAAGGAAGTGCCGGATGCGGCGACACCGGAGTGGACGTTTCGTCCCCAACGGCCATCAGAGACGCGGTCGAAGCAGGTCGACGCGCCCCTGCTAGTCGTTCGCCTGCCCAACCCTTATCAACGAAATCGCACGAACCGTACAGTAATGGCGAGCTCGACGGAAAACGAGACAGATCACGAAGGCGAAATCCGACTCTGGCGGGAAGACGACTGGTGGATCGCCCGAGACGTTGGAACAGGAGTCACGACGCAGGGAACGTCCCGATCTGACGCGCTGGAGAACCTCGACGAGGCCGTCGCGCTCCATCGTGGAGAGGCCGGCCGCGAACCGACCGATCAAGAGCTTCTGGAACTCGGGATCGACCCGGAAGAGAACGTGACCGGAGACACGGAGCCCCCCGACGTTCTCGAGTAGCGTGGCGAGGCGCACATTCTCCGGACGGGAGGTTGTGAAGGTACTCGTCAACTGCGGCGGCTTCGAGTGGCGACGGACCACCGGTGATCACGCACAGCTCTACTACGAGCACCCGACAAACGAGTCGGACAGAAGGCACGTCACGGTCCCGTTGCACGACAACGTTCGCGAGGGAACGCTCAGAGACATCGCCGAGTGTGCGGGGGCACGCGACTTCGATGCCTTCTGTGGGTGGATCGACCGGAACTCGTGAGTGGCAACCGGTTCGCGACTACGCGTCCCGGAATGTCAGCCCGTCTCGGAGGTCTCGCGCACGCGAGAGCAGTGCGTCGCGGTCGGCGTCGACGTTTCGGTCCGTCGCCGTCAGATGCCCCATCTTCCGGAGCGGGCGCACGTCGTCTTTTCCGTACCAGTGGAGGTCGGTGTCGGCCGCCGCAAGAACGGAATCGACGTTCCGGAGCGTCGCGGGCTGGGTCTCGTCGACATCACCGGAATCACGCGGTGATTCCGGTTGGCTCACGAGAGCTCTGCTCTCGTGAACGTCCCCAAGGATGTTCGCCGTGACCGCGGGCGCGACGAGGTCAGTCGACCCGAGCGGCCACCCGAGGACGGCCCGGACGTGGTTCTCGAACTGCGAGGTGCGCGCGCCCTCGATGGTCCAGTGGCCGGAGTTGTGCGGCCGCGGCGCGATCTCGTTGACGAGTACCTCGCCGTCGCGGGTCTCGAACAGCTCGATCCCGTAGACGCCCCGACCGTCGAGCACGTCGAGCACGTCGTGAGCGACCGACTCGGCCTCGGCGACGACCGCGTCGTCGGTCCGGGCCGGCGCGACGCTCTCGCGGAGGATCTCCTCGCGGTGGATCGTCTCGGTGACGGGGTACGTCCGCGTCTCGCCGTCGGCCCCCTTTAGGCCCATCACCGCGATCTCGCGCTCGAAGTCGAGGAACTCCTCGGCCATCGCGTTCCCGCCGATCTCGTCGAGCGCGTCGGTCGCGTCCGCGGGGTCGTCGACAGGCACGTTCCCGCGGCCGTCGTACCCGCCCTCGCGGGCCTTCAGCATGACGCCACCGTACTCCTCGACGACGCGTTCGAGCCCCTCGGCGGTGGCGACCGCGACGAACTCGGGGACGGGGATCCCGGCGTCGACCAGCGCCTCCTTCTGCACGAGTTTGTCCTGAATAGTGCGGAGCGTGTCCGGATCGGGATGGACGGGAACGTCGTGTTCGGCGGCCGCCTCGGCCATCAGGTCCGGGTCGGCCAGTTCGATCTCGAAGGTCAGGGCGTCGACCCGGCTCGCCAGTTCGTGGATCGCGTCGGCGTCGTCGAAACCGCCCACGATCTGGTCGCTGACGACGGGGCTGGCCGGACAGTCGGGCGTCGGGTCCAACACGACGACGTCGACGCCGAGCGGCGCGACCGCCTCGCCCATCATCCGACCGAGCTGTCCGCCGCCGACGACGCCGAGCGTCGGTCCCGGCAGAGTGATCGTCATACGCGGCGGTACCGGACGTTACTGCATAAATATTCTCACATTGGGCGGTATATTGTACACGATCGTGTTTAGACTACGCCGCTCTGTTGGAATATTCTTCTGCAGACGGAGGGCAGGATAGAGCAGGTGATCGCTGAGGCGTGGTTCTTGCTCGATCACGGGAGTGGGTATTGCAGATCGCTGGGCGCGATAGAGTATTTAAACAACTGTGAGCGACCGTGGTAATCGTTTATAAATACGGTGCGGTGGCGCGCGCCTCCGAGTGCCCCTAGGGCGCGAGGAGCGCCGCGCGAGGGAGTCGCTGGCGCCGGCGGCGCCAGCGACGAGGCTGGGGAGGTGAGAGGTGCTGTGCGGTTGCGGGGCGGGACTCAAAGGGGCAGCCGCTGCGGACGGCGCAGGCGACGTAAGCACCGCAGGAACGAGCGGAGCGAGTGACGAGGAGCGCAGCGAGCGTGCGCCGTCCGCAGCGGCTGGGGCTTTGGAGGCCGTCACCGCAGAAGTGTCGATCACAAATAAACGGCCGACAGCAACACCCCGATCCGACTTATAAACAACCGATCAACCACACTGACACACGTACTCCCGTTATCGCTCACAGTCGGTTCCCGGCGCCTACAGCTCGACTACCTCGAGATCGCTTTCCAGCTCCGCGACGAACTCGTTGTACGCGTCGACGAACCCTCGGAACGAGTCGACGTACTCGCGCACGTCGGCGGCGGACGGCGCCTCGTACTGCGAGAGGAGATAGAGGCCGCCCGACCCGCCGACACGGAGGTACGAAACGGTCCCCTCGTCCCACTTCAGCTCCCATCGGTCGCCGTCGACGCGGGCGGTGAACGTCCCGTAGTCGTCGCCCTCGTAGCGGTGTATCTCGCCGGCCATCACCGAGCAGGTGTCGCGCACGCGATCTAACACGCGATCGCGCTCGGCGACGACCCCGTCGGTCGAGGCCGGCTCCGGGAACTCGGCACTCACGTCGTCAAGGACGCCCGACAGCGATCCGACCCACTCGTTCCACGCCGCGACGAAGTTCGCGTAGTCCTCGAGCGCGGTCGCCAGAGCGGCGGGTTCGGGCGGCCGTTTCGTCGAGATCACGTACACGTCCGAGCCCGACTTCGGCGAGAACAGCAGGAACTCCAGCTCGCCGGCCTCGTGTTTGACGGTCCACGTTCCGCCCGGCGTCGACAGCTCCTGTCGGCCGTAGTCACCGCCCTGCAGCCGGGCGAGCTGGTAGGCGATCGTTCCGGCGTGGTCCCGCACGGTCGCGACGAGGTCGTCGCGCCGGTCGGCGACCGCGTCCGTGTCGCGCACGTCGAGGTCGAGCCCGAGGTCGGCGTGGGTGGTCACGGGCGTACTGGGCGCCTCACCCTGTTAACGAGTTCGGGTCTCCGAGGGCAACGACGACCGGCACCCGGCGGTCAGGCGATCGACTCGCGGATCTCGCGGATCCGCTCCGGCTCGTCGATCCCCGACCGCACGACCACCGCGAACACCTCGTCGCCGCCCGGAACCGGGGCGTCGCCGCTCAAAATCGCGCCGGAGCCAGTCTCGTCGGCGAGCCACCGCCGCCCGTCCGCGATCGCCTCGCGGTTGAGCCACGCCGGCGGGCCGCCGACCACGAGCAGGGTTCGGTCGGCCCGCCCGTCGGGGACCTCGACCGTCGACTTCCCGCGAGCCGCCTTCCGGATCGTCGTCTCGATCGCCGACACCGCGGCGCTCGTGTCGACCTCTGCCGGCTCCGAGGAGCCGAACAGTCCGAGCCCGAACCGCGATCCCGACTCAGACGGCTCGACCGCCTGCGTCGCGTGACCGATAACGGCGATCTCGCCGTCGTCGCCGACCGCCCGGGCCACGTCGCTCGCGTCGAGCACCTGCTGGGGCGTCGAGGCCGCGTCGCCCGCCTCGCCGGCGCCGAACAGCGCCGCAAGACGCTCGCTGACGACCCCGTTCAGTCGGTCGCGAGCGTCGGCGAGCGACTCTCCGGGGCGGAGCCACTCGTCGTTGTCGAAGGGGACGATCGCCGCGCACCGGTCGGAGAGCGCGTCGAGGGTCCGCGCCGCGTTCTTCTCCGCGAGGGGTCTGTTCGGGGGGTGAGTTTCAGAGCCGTCTCCGACCGCGTTCGCGTGGGCCGGGTCGGGGTCGCCGGGTTCGGATTCGGCGGGCGTGGGGAGCAGCCCGACGGCGTAAACGGGGACGTCGTAGAGCCGCGACAGCTCCTCGGCCAGCGCCGGTGCGACGCCCGCACCCGCGCCTCCGCCGAGCCCGACGACGAGGACGAACGCCTCCGCGAGCGACGGCTGCTGGTCGTCCATCGCCCGGCCGAGTTCGCTGGCGTGCGCGTCGCCGAGCCGCCGAGCCGCGTGGAGGTCGCCGTCGAGGCTACCCCCGCCGGCCGCGTCGCCGAAGCGGTATCGCTGGGACTCGTCGATCGACCGGAGGGCTCCGAGCGCGCCCGCGTCGGTGTCGAACGCGTTGACGCCCTGCAGGAACCGGTCCCCGTCGCTGTCGGCCGCGAGGCGGTCGGCGATCCGACCGCCGGCGCCCCCGAGACCGATGACGTGTACACGCATACGTCACCCCGGTCGGCAGGCGAGCGTTTATGTTTTCGCCCCGAGCGCCGGGTCCCGATGCTCGATCAGAACTCGTCGAGTCGCCGCTGTCCGCGCGGCACCTCGGGACCGACCTCCTCGGGGTCACCGCCGAGCAGTCGTATCAGGGCGGTGTCGGCGAACGTGAGCGCCAACACGAGCACGATCGGCGCGAGGAACAGCCCGTGGAATCCGAACACGACCGGCCCGAAGATGTACGCGAGCATGAGCAGCCCGACGTGGGTCGTCTCCCCGCTGAAGTAAGGTCGGAGCACGATATCGGGGATCGTGTCGACGACGACCGCGGCGACGACGAGGAACCCGGCGACGTACACGAGTGCTGCGATCTCGTCGCCGAGAACCGCCGGAACCGCGGTCACCGCCGCGAGCGGGAGGTACACGATCTTCATCCCGATAACGGGGATCAGGCTGGCAACACCCGTGAGCGCGCCCGCAAGTGCCGGGTACGGCACCTCGACGAGATCGGGCGCGATCACGTTGTAGCCGGTGTAGGTCACGACGGCGATGATCGAGATAGCGATGACGTTGAGCAGGTTCCCGTACAACACCGCCTCCAGCTCGGCGTCGACCGCCTCCAAGTACTCGCGGACGACGGCGTCGTCGTCGAACGAGAGCAGCCACTCGTGGAACTTCGAGCCGTCGAGCAGCAGGTAGTAGGTGACGACGATCGTGATGAGGAGGTTCAACGCGAACCCAGAGAGCACGCCCGCCAGCAGCCCCGCCTGCTCGGAGACGATGGTTATGAGCGGATCGAGCTGCCCGGACTGGTAGGCCTGCATGACCCCATCGAACGTCGGGTTCGAGAGGGCGGCGAGGTCGCCGACCCACGAGTTCTCGGCGCCGACCGTCTCGGCGACCGGATACTGGTCGATGAACCGGCGCGCTTCGACCAGCAGCAACAGCACGGTGTAGCTTAAGAGTCCGATAAGCGGGATTCCGATCAGCGACAGGGAAGCCACCGCCCGGACCCTCGCGGGGAGCCTGAAGCGCTCGAGGCGGTCGAAGAGGCGCCGGGTGGAGTAGTAAAGGAAGACGGCGACGGTGAGCGGGGCGATGAACCGGTAGGCGATGAACCCGACGAGCAGCGCGACGACGAGTCCGAAGAGGGCGATGACGAAGCGCTTTTCGTCCATGGCGGTTCCTCTCGGCGGTCGGACATAAACTATGGGGGCTCGACCGATTCGGAGAAGAGAGAACCGTTCATTGGCCCGGACCGTCGTCAACCGCGCGCTCGTAGCGCGCCACCTGCTCGCGGTGGAGCGAGAGGATCATGTCGGCGAGGAAGCCGAAGATCAGCAGCTGGATCCCTAAGACCGCGGCCCCGACGGCGCCGATCGCGATTATCTCGTGGGTGACCCCGTTGACGACCCAGTCGTAGAGCACGTACCCGGTCATGAGCGCCCCGGCACTCGTCGAGAGCGCGCCGAGGCTGCCGAAGTAGAACAACGGGTTGTTCGTCTTCGCCTTCCGGTACAGTTCGAGGAAGATCACGCCGCCGTCCCGGAGCGGATGGAGGTTGGTGGCGGAACCGCCGGGACGGTCGCGGTAGGTGACCGGGACGACCGCGACCGACTGCCGGTTTTTCACGCACTCGACCGCCATCTCGGTCTCGACCCCGAACCCGTCGGCGGTGAGATGGAGTCTGCTGAACGACTCGCGAGTGAACGCCCGGTAGCCGGAGAGGATATCTCGGTAGCGCTTGCCGTGGATTACGCGGAACGAGACGTTGATAATCCGGTTTCCGATCCGGTTCAGCCGCGTCATCGCGCCCGGACGCATATCCGCGAAGCGGTTCCCGATGACGTGGTCCGCCTCGCCGGACAGCAGGGGATCGAGCATGACGTCGACATCGTCCGCGTCGTACGTCGCGTCCGCGTCGGCCATGACGACGTAGGGCGCGTCGATGTGTTCGCTGACCGCCTCCCTGACGGCCTGTCCCTTCCCCCGCCCGGACTGCTCGACGACGCGAGCTCCGGCCTCGCGAGCCGACGCCTGCGTGCCGTCCGTCGATCCACCGTCGATCACGAGGACCTCGTCGAGCCCGGCCTCGCGGAACGACTCGACGACGCGCGTGACCGTCTCAACTTCGTCCATCGTCGGAAGCAGGACGCACACGTCGTCGTACTCGCTCATTACGAGGTCGATATCGGGGGAGTTGCTAAACTCTGTCCTTCCGAATCGAAATCGCTGCGGGCACCCACACGCTCATGTACCAGACGCTCGATCGTGGTAGCATGACACATCCACCGGACTCCGGCGTCGAGGAACTGCTCAGCGCGGCGCGGACCGCCACCGGAGACGAGCTACGGAGCCTCACCTATTTCACCGAGGAGGACGTCGATCAGCTCTACCTCCGCAGCGATCTGAGCCGGACGGCCGACCTCGTGGGCTTCGCAGAGAGCGAGCGGCACGGGTTCCACGCGCAGTCGCTGTACGCCGACACGCAACTCGGTGACTACCAGTTCACGGTCCGCGTGTTCGAAAACGGCTACCTCACGCGCGTCATCGCCAACGGCCACGGGATCTGGGTGACGACCGACTCGATGGAGATCGACCGCTTCGAGGAACTCGCGAGCGCGCTCGCGTCTATCCTGCGGTCGTTCGACCCGGCGTAGCGGAGGCGCACTGGCCTCCCCACAGTCTCCGGACCTCAGCCGAAGTGACTCTGTATCTCCGGGACCAGCCGGTCGGCGTCGACCGGCTTCGTCACGTAGCCGTCGGCGCCGGCCTTTACCGCCTCCATCAGCTTCTCCTGCTGGTCGACGCTCGTGCACATCACGATCACCGCGCCGGGCCAGCGGTCCTTGATCGCGGCCGTCGCCTCGATTCCGGTCATCTCGGGCATGA
Organism: Halorubrum shenae; assembly: GCF_051194165.1. Lineage (NCBI taxonomy): Archaea > Methanobacteriati > Methanobacteriota > Halobacteria > Halobacteriales > Haloferacaceae > Halorubrum > Halorubrum shenae. Next base: position 236,929 of record NZ_JBLZNI010000002.1, read on the forward strand.
CGACGTCCATCGACACCGCGTCCGGTTCGTACGCCTCGAACAGCTCCACCGCCTCCGCGCCGTTCTCCGCCTCGTCGACCACTTCGAAGGGACCCTCCAGCGCGTCCCGGACGACGGTCCGCTGGAACGAAGAGTCGTCGACGACGAGTACCCGCTCGGTCATGCCTATCCGTGGGCGACTGAACGGCATAAGCGCGCGGATCAACCGGTGGCCGGCGACAGTCCCCTCGTCGACGGCGCGAGAGAACACCTTGTATATTCGAGAAAGCGTATAATGAACATACGAATAAGGTTAAGGTGCATCCGGCGGTATCAAGTCGTATGGAAACGCGGAAAGTTCAGCGGTTGGGCCCGTCGACGCTGGCGATGACCCTCCCCGCTGAGTGGGCGAAGGAGCACGGCGTGAACAAGGGCGACGAGGTGTCGCTGCGGATGGGCGGCAAGGGCACCCTCACGGTCCTCCCGGAGTCGGTGAGCACGGAAGAGTCGAAGGCGGTGATCAACGCCGACGGGCTCGACGCGCAGTCGCTCGAACGCGCCATCGTCGCGCAGTACGTCCTCGGGCGGCGCGTGATCCACGTCCGCAGCGAAGGGACGCTCGACAGCGAACACATCAACGCCGTTTATAAGGCCGAGACGCAGCTGATGGGGCTCGGCGTCATCGAGGAGACGCCCTCGGACATCTCGATCCGGTGTTCCGTCGACCCCGAGGACTTCACCCTCGACAACCTCCTCGAACGGCTGGAGAACACGGGGTCGACCATGCGCGGCGAGGCCGTGAAGGCGCTCGCGCACGGCAACCCCGACTTGGCCCAGCGTGCGCTCAACCGGGAGCGACAGGCCAACAAGATCTTCGTGCTCCTGCTCCGGCTCATCTTCACGGCGTACCAGAACCCGAACCTCGCCCGAGCGGTCGGGTTAGAAGAGGGGTTCCCGCTCATCGGCTACCGATCGGTCGCGAAGAACCTCGAACTCACCGCCGACAACGCGGAGGACATCGCCGACATCGTGATGGAGGCGGAGGGCCACACGCTCGACGTCGACAGCGCGACCATGCGGCAGATCCGCGAGTTCACCGACCAGGTGGACGAGCTGACTGCGCTCGCCGTGCGGGCGGTCGTCGAGCGCGACTACGACCTCACGGTCGAGTGTCGCGAGCTGTTCTCCCGGCTCGAGGACCGCGAGCAGGAGATCCTCGGGGAACTGCCGAGCGACCTCGACAACGACACCCTGTTGATGACCCGCGAGGTACTCGTCAGCCTCCAGCACACCGCCGAGTACGCGATGCGGAACGCCGAGATCGCCGCGAACCTCGCGCTCAACGAGGCCTCCGAGCACGTCGAGATCATCTGATTCGGGCCCAATTCCGACTCCCGCACCGGTGTCTGAGTCCCCACGTTCGCATGAACTAAGTAGCCCCCCGCAAAGCGTCGAGTATGAGCGAAGCATCTATCGAGTCTGACAAGGACGTCGGCGTGGCGCTCGCGTTGGGCGCGATCGCCGTCGTCGGCGCTGTCGTGCTGTTCGGCCACCCGACGCAGCTCGGAAAGGCGTGGGGGTTCGGGGCGGCGTTCGTCTTCGCCCTCTGTTCGGTCGTCGCGGTCCAGATCTTCGGCTGAACACGGCCCAGACGAGAAACCGTTAAGGACGTTTGCCGCCATCTTCCGTGTATGAGCGAGTACACCGAGGAAGAGCAGCGCATCCTCGCGTACCTCACGGACAGCGTCACCCGTGGCGAGCGGTACGTCCGCTCGAAGACGATCGCCGACGCGATCGGCCTCACCGCCAAGCAGGTCGGCTCTCGGCTCCCCCGTCTCGCCGAGAAGTCCGACGACGTAGATATCGAGAAGTGGGGCCGCGCGCGGTCGACGACATGGCGCGTGACTCCGCAGGGCTGAGATGGGTTCCTCCCGTCGGCCCGATCCGATCCCCTCCCGCTCGACTCGCGTGTTTTTAACCCCCGTAGCCCCAAACGGAATCGTATGACCGTCCGAGTCTCGCGAACGTTCGAGTTCGACGCCCCCGCCGAGGACGTGTGGGCGTTCATCTCGGATGCCGAGCAGCGCGCAGGGGCCATAAGCGTCGTCGACACCTTCGAGGTACACGGTGACGGGCGGGCGACGTGGCACGTCGGGCTCCCGATCCCGATGATCCGGTTGACCATCTCCGTCGAGACGGAGGAGGTCGTGTGCGAGCCACCGACCCGAGTGAAGTTCGTCGGCAAGTCGAGCGCCTTCCGCGTCACCGGCGAGCACACGATCACCGAAACCGACGACGGCTGTCGGCTGGCCAACGAGTTCGTGGTCGACGGTCAGCTGCCGGGCGTCGAATCGTTCTTCAAGCGCAACTTCGACGAGGAGCTGGACAACTTGGAAGACGCCCTCCGCGCGTCGTTCGGAACGACGGCATGAGGCTCGCCTGCGTCCAGCTCGGCGTCGAGGGAGGCGCCGTCGAAGACAACGTCACAGCCGCGATCGAGGCGGTTCGCGAGGCGGCGGCCGACGGGGCCGACCTGGTCGTTCTCCCGGAGCTGTTCGACGTGGGATACTTCGCGTTCGACTCGTACGCCCGCGCGGCCGAGAGCATCGCCGGTGACCGGCTGAGCCGGTTCGCCGCGGTCGCCGCCGAGGCCGACGTGAACGTGCTGGCGGGGACCGTCGTTGAGGATCTCAGCGCGTCCGCGGCTGACGGGCTCGACGTGCCGGCCGACGACGCGCTCGCGAACACCGCAGTGCTGTTCGACCGGAGCGGCGAGCGTCGGCTCGTCTACCGGAAGCGTCACCTCTTCGGCTACGGCTCCGAGGAGACCGATCGAATGGTCCCCGGCGATCGGGAGCCAGTGACGGAGATCGAGGGCGTTCGCGTCGGCGTGACGACCTGCTACGACCTCCGGTTCCCCGAGCAGTTCCGTCGGATGACCGAGGCGGGCATCGAGTGCGTGCTGGTGCCGAGCGCGTGGCCGTACCCGCGCGTGGAGCACTGGCGGACGCTCGGCCGGGCGCGGGCGATAGAGAACCTGACGTACGTCGCGACTGTCAACGGGAGCGGCGCGTTCGACGGCGACGCGCTCTGCGGCCGGACGACCGTCTACGATCCGTGGGGGACGACGCTGGCGTCGGCGGGCGAGGAGCCGACGACCGTGACCGCCGAGGTCGACCCGGACCGCGTGGCCGCGGTGCGCGAGGAGTTCCCTGCGCTGCGCGATCGTCGGTAGGTACGGACCGTCTCATTTATACGTGAGAAGCGACAACCAACATATACCGAGGTCCAACGCTTTTCTCGTTGGAGTTCGGTGAGAAAACCACGCGCCCGTCCCGACCACTCGGGCGACGATGCCGGTGACAGCCCGGGGGTCCGCTGTTCGGCCGTCGCCCGCCCGCCTCCCGTCGTTCACTCTTCCGCTTCGCCTTTCGCCGCGGCCCTCGCCTCTCTCCCCCTTCCTCGTCGACAGCAGCGTTCGAGAGCAGTGCGGAATCAGTTCCGATAACTCGAGCGGTAGCTACTTACGCCGCTCGAAGTAGCGATAAACGCCGCGGGCGCAACCGGCGGGTCCCACCCCGTTTTCGGGCGGGCCGGCCGGAGACTCGCTTCCGCCGTCCGTCGTCCGTCGGCTTTCGGGCTCGGGTTCACCCGCTCCCACACCGTACCCGACCCCGTTTCTCGGTCTCGCACGTACTCAACCCCCTTTCTCGGTCTCGCACCGTCGCCCCATAGCGACGGAGACGAATCGGACCGAGCCGAAGCGCAAGGACGAAACCCTCGGATGCCGAACCGACGGTCGAATGTTCCCCCGCGAGTACCGCGGCGTCGCCTTCGTCGTGGGCCTGTTCCTCGTCGTTCAGCTGGGCGCGTTGGCGCTGGTGCCGGAGTTCGCAGAGAGCGGCTATCAAGCGGTCGAGAACCCGGAGAACCCGACGAACAGTCTCGTGTATATCGCCGCGATCATCGCCATGACGGGACTGATGCTCGCCGCGTTCCGCTACGACCTCGATCAGGGGATCCGGCTGCTGATCGTCGGCGTCTCCGCGTGGCTCTCGTGGTACGTCTTCTCCGCGCTGGTCTCGCCGCTCGCGGCCGCCGTGCCGGCGATCGCGGTCGGCGTCGCCTTGCTCGTGTACCCCGAGTGGTACGTGATCGACGCTGCCGGCGTGTTGATGGGCGCGGGCGCGGCGGGGCTGTTCGGTATCTCGTTCGGGCTGTTGCCCGCCCTCCTGCTGTTGGCCTTCCTCGCGGTGTACGATGCGATCTCGGTGTACGGCACCGAACACATGCTGTCGCTCGCGGAGGGCGTGATGGATCTGAACATCCCCGTGGTGCTCGTGATTCCCCTGTCGCTTTCGTACTCGCTTCTGGGGGAGGATCCGGAACCAGAGGACGATTCGACCGACGGCGACGAAAATGAAGCCGACTCCGACAGCGCCGACGGCGACGAGGAGCCCGACGCGCCCCCGGACGCCGGTACAGACGTCTCGGAACCGACCGACATCGAGGACCGCGACGCGTTCTTCATCGGGCTCGGCGACGCCGTGATCCCGACCGTGCTCGTGGCGAGCGCGGCGACGTTCTCGCCGGCCGCGGCCCTCGACGTGCCGCTGATCGGGATCAACGTCCCCGCGCTGCTCGCGATGGTCGGCAGCCTCGCGGGGCTGTTGGTCCTGATGAGCTGGGTGATCAAGGGACGGCCGCACGCCGGGCTTCCCCTCTTAAACGGCGGCGCGATCGGCGGCTACCTGATCGGCTCTGTCGTCGCCGGCGTCCCGCTGATCGAGGCGGTTGGGCTGGCCGGGTTCTTCTAAGTCGAATCTGGTGTTGTTGTCGGCTTTTCATACGTGATTGATCGGGGATGAATGGTGGACGCCTCCAAAGTCCCAGGACTCGCTTATAAATCGGTGGCGACAGATCGGCGGCGAACACCTCCAAAGCCCCAGCCGCGAGGACCTCCGAACGTCGTTCCTGCTCGCTTCGCTGCGCGGGCTGCGACGTTCGTGGTCCCGCTCGCGTTGCTCGCGGGACTCGCGTGGCTCGCTGCGCTCCTCACTCAGTCGCTGACGCTCCTTCGTTGCGGTGTCGCCGGCGGCGGAGCCGCCGGCTGCCCCTTTGAGTCCCACCCCGCACGGCACCGCACCTCACGCCACCCCAGCCTCGCGGTTCGCGCTCTGCGAGCGCTCACCGCGTCGCATTTATAACCCACTTCCGGGCGCTACTCGCCCGCGGCGTCGCGCTCGACCGCCATCCCGAGGTCAGCCATCGCCTCGAAGAAGTTCGGGAAGGAGACGTCGACGTGTTCGCCGCCGCGGATCGTCGTGGTGCCCTCGGCAACGAGCGCGGCCACCGCGAGCGACATCACGATCCGGTGGTCGGCGCGCCCGTCGACGCTCGCGGCGCGGAGGTCGCTCTCGGAGCCGTGGACCGTCAGGACGTCCGGCTCCTCGGTCGTCTTGGCGCCCAGCGTCTCCAGTTCCTCGGCCATCGCCGAGACGCGGTCCGTCTCCTTGTACCGGACGTGCTCGCAGTTCGTGATTCGGGTGTCGCCGTCGGCGACCGCGCCGAGCGCGGCGATCGTGGGGAGCAGATCGGGCGTGTCGCCCACGTCGACCTCGACACCCGACAGCGCGGAGCGCCGAACGGTGATGACGCCCGCCTCGCGGTCCCACTCGATGTCCGCGCCCATGCGCTCGACGACCGCGACGATCGCGGAGTCGCCCTGGGCGCTCGGCACGGCCCCCTCGATTCGGACCGGCTCGCCCGGCTCGGCGGCGACCGCGCCGGCGGCGACCAGATACGAGATGGAGGAGAAGTCGCCGGGGACGGTGTAGCTCCCGCCCGCGGGCGCGTACGACTGCCCGCCGTCGACGACGAAGCCCGCCGCGCCGGCCGCGCCGTCGAGCGCGTCGCCGCCGTCGTCGACGGGCGTGGCCTCGATCCCGAAGTCGTCGAGCAGTTCGAGCGTGATGTCGACGTACGGGGCCGATTTAAGTGGCGTCGTGAGGTCGATTGCGACCCCCTCGTCGGTGACCGCGCCGGCCATCAGCAGGGCCGTGACGTACTGCGAGGAAACGTCGCCCGGGATCGCGACCTCGCCGCCCGCGAGCGGCCCGCTCACGACGAGCGGCGCCTGTCCGTTCCCGCGAGTCGACTCCGCGCGCACGCCGAGGTCGCCGAGCGCCTCCAGAAGGGGTCCCTGGGGGCGCGATCGGAGGGATCCGTCTCCCGTCAACACAGTGCTCCCGTCCGCGAGCGCGGCCGCGGCGGTGACGAGCCGCATCGTCGTCCCAGAGTTCGCGCAGTCGATCACGTCGTCGGGGACAGCGGGGCGCCCCCCGAAGCCGTCGACGGTGAGCGCGTCGGCGTCGTCGATGGCGGTCCCGGATTCGGGCCCCGGCTCGACCGCCCCGCCGAAGGCGGTCACGGCTCGGGCGGTCGCCTTCGTGTCGGCCGAGACGAGCGGGGAACGCACGGTCGCGCCGTCGCTGTATCCCGCGGCCAGCAGCGCGCGGTGGGTGTAGCTCTTTGATGGCGGCGCGCGGGTCGTCCCCCGCACGGTCGAGGTGGTGACGTGAACGTCCATACGTCCCTTGCCGCCCGCGGCGACAAGTGGGTACCGGCCGCGGCACGTTTCTGCAGGCGGGTTTCGCGGTGCGGTTCAGCGATCGGATCGGTGACCGGGGGCCCGCCGGCGAGGCGCCGGCGCACCCTTTATACGACCGGGAGCGCTACCGTCGCGTATGCCCCAGTGTGAGATGTGTGGCGCCGACGAGGCCTCGCTGACGACGACGAAGGTCGAAGGCGCCGAACTGGAGCTGTGTAGCTCGTGTACGGACTTCGGTACCGAGGTCCGCGACGAGTCCACCGGCTCCGGTGGCAGCAAGTACTCCACGAGTTCGAGCACCGGGACCTCGTCCGGCTCGTCGGGCGGGTCGTCCGGGTCGTCCGGGTCGTCCGGCTCGTCGGGCGGGTCGACCCGACCGCGCGACATGTTCGACGACATGGACGAGGTCGCGACCGACTACGACGACCGGATCCGCGACGCCCGCGAGTCCCGCGGCCTCAGTCAGGAGGAGCTGGCCGACCAGCTCAACGAGAAGGCGAGCCTCATCCGAAAGCTGGAGCGCGGCGACACGCTCCCCACCGACGACGTCCAGCGGAAGCTGGAGCGCGAGCTCGACATCTCGCTGGTCGAAGGCGACTCCGTCGAGGACGCCGACTGGGACAACGGCGATTCCGGGACGATGACGCTCGGCGACGTGGTGAAGCGGAAGGACTGACGCAGCGTCGATCCGGTCTCCTCCGTTCTCTTGCCGGTTACCGCCGGCCGACCCGCACCCACAGTCCGACGAGCAGGACCGCGAGGACCCCGAACGCGATGAGCGAGAGGTTCGGAATCGTGAGCCTGAGCAACGGGCTCTGCCACAGGACGGTCGCACACGGCCCGCCGAGCGTGCATTCCGTCAGCGCCGCTTGGAGGTACGAGTGGTAGGCGGCGAGACTCACTCCGAGACCGACGAGCGGCAGCGCGGTCCGAGAGACCGCCGCCCGCCTCTCGAGCGTCGCGACGCCGAACACCACGACGAGCGGATACATCAGGATCCGCTGGTACCAACACAGATCGCAGGGCGTGAGCCCGAGTCCGAGGCTGAACCAGAGGCTCCCCGCGGTCGCGACCGTCGCGACCAGGGTGGCGGCCGACAGCCAAAGGGTCGTCTCCGAGAGCCTGGCTGTCACACCGTCGCTCCGCCGTCGTCCGTCTGTTCCGATCCCCCGTACTGGTCCGTCAGGTAGTCGATGATGGAATCGACCGTCTCGGGGTCGTAGCTCCAGAATCCGTAGAACTCGCCCGGGGACCGCTCCTCGGCGAGCAGCGCGCACTTCGCGTCGTCGTACCCGCCGCCGTCGTACGCGACGAACCACGTCTCTCGGATCTCGGCGGTCTCGCCGACGTGGACGGTGTAGTGTTCCACGTCCGGTGCGTTACCCTCGGCCGCGGCGTACGCGTGCACGTCGAGCCGTTCTTTCTCGCCGAGCAGGGCGTAGGTGTCCGCCTCGCCGGTGAGCACGTCGAGCGTCTGGAACCCGGCGTGGAGCTCGCCGTCGCCGACCCGCCACGCGCGGTCTTCGATCTCCCGAGACGCGGCGACCATGTCGTCGCGGGAGTACGAGGTGAACATCGTCTCGTCGAGGTGGTCCAACACCGGCCTCCCGACGCGTCCGTTGTTCGCCCTCTTAGCTCCCGATTCGGGTGTTTCGCCGTCGGACGCTTCCGTGCCGCCTCCGCCCGGCCCCGCCAACAGATCGTCGACGGTCACGGCCGTGACGAACCCGCCGTCCCGCGCCAACACGACGAATTCCGCTGGCCCGGAGGCGGTCTGGTCCTCGACGATCCGGATGTTGCGGTCGGCGAAGTACTCCCGAAGTTCGTCCGTGACCGCCGGATCGGCGTTGAAGACGGTCAACGTGGCCTCGTGAGCTTCGACGCCGGCGATGAGCTCGATGAGGGACATTCCTTGTCGGGACCCACAGTACCAGGGTATAAGGTCGTTTCTGCTCTCGCGGTTCGCGAAACGGATTCTCGTTTCGTGGCCCGTGAGATCGGGCGGGGGTCCGCGTCGCCAAAGCGTGAAGCTATTTGCGCCGGGGTCCACGATTGGGAGTATGTTCATCCTGGTGAACCTCAAGGCGTACCCGTGCGATCCGATCGACGTCGCGACCGCCGCCCGCGACGTGGCCGAGTCGTCCGGCGCCCGAATCGCGGTCTCGCCGCAGGCCGCCGATATCGCCCGCGTCGCCGACACCGGCGTCGAGACGTGGGCCCAGCACGTCTCGCCGAACGCCCACGGCTCCCACACCGGGTCGACGCTCGCCGAGGCCGTCGCCGACAACGGCGCCGAGGGGACCCTTATTAACCACTCGGAGAACCGGCTGAAGCTCGCCGACATCGACGCCTCCGTCCGCGCTGCCGAGCGCACCGACTTAGAGACGATCGTCTGCGCGAACAACCCCGCGCAGGTCGGCGCCGCCGCCGCGCTCGGCCCCGACGCGGTCGCCGTCGAGCCGCCGGAGCTCATCGGCGGCGACGTCTCCGTCTCGACGGCCGACCCGGGAATCGTCGAGGACGCGGTCGCGGCCGCCGAGGCCGTCGACTCCGCGGTCGACGTGTTCTGTGGTGCCGGTGTCTCGACAGGCGACGACGTGGGGGCTGCCGGCGAACTCGGTGCCGCCGGCGTCCTCTTAGCGTCCGGCGTCGCGAAGGCCGACGACCCGGAGGCCGTGCTCGAAGACCTGGTCAGCGGGATCTGAAGGCCTCGTCTACCCCCGCGACGGAATGCGGGGTGCTGCGCTTGCGGATCGATATAAAAACACCGGTGAGACGCGTTCACACGATCGCGGAAATCGCATGACTGCGGCGGTATTCGCTGTGCTCCCGAATCGCGCCGTCTAGTAACCTTTAACCGACACAAGCCGGTACAATTGAGTAAGATGGCGAGCAACAAGATCCTCGGTATCGACCTCGGTACCACCAACTCCGCGTTCGCGGTGATGGAAGGCGACGAGCCCGAGATCATCGCCAACGCGGAAGGCGACCGAACCACTCCCTCGGTCGTCGCCTTCGCGGACGACGACGAGCGTCTCGTCGGCAAGCCGGCGAAGAACCAGGCCGTCCAGAACCCCGACCGCACGATCCAGTCGATCAAGCGGCACATGGGCGATGACGGTTACACCGTCGAGATCGGCGACGAGGAGTACACGCCGGAGCAGGTCTCGGCGATGATCCTCCAGAAGATCAAACGCGACGCCGAGGAGTACCTCGGCGACGACGTCGAGAAGGCGGTCATCACCGTCCCCGCGTACTTCAACGACAAGCAGCGCCAGGCGACGAAAGACGCCGGCGAGATCGCCGGCTTCGACGTCGAGCGCATCGTCAACGAGCCGACCGCGGCCTCCATGGCGTACGGCCTCGACGACGAATCCGACCAGACCGTCCTCGTGTACGACCTCGGGGGCGGCACGTTCGACGTGTCGGTCCTCGATCTCGGCGGCGGTGTGTACGAGGTCGTCGCCACGAACGGGGACAACGAACTCGGCGGCGACGACTGGGACGAGGCGCTCATCGACCACCTCGCCGAGGAGTTCCAGAACAACCACGGGATCGACCTCCGCGAGGACCGGCAGGCCCTCCAGCGGCTGAAAGACGCCGCCGAAGAGGCGAAGATCGAGCTGTCGAACAAGAAGGAGACCACCGTCAACCTCCCCTTCATCACCGCGACCGACAGCGGTCCGGTCCACCTCGAACAGTCGGTCACCCGCGCGACGTTCGAGAACCTCACGTCGGACCTCATCGAGCGAACAGTTAACCCGACCGAGCAGGCGCTTTCCGACGCCGGCTACGCCAAGTCCGACATCGACGAGGTCATCCTCGTCGGCGGCTCGACCCGGATGCCGCAGGTCCAAGAGCAGGTCGAAGAGCTCGTGGGACAGAAGCCGAAGAAGAACGTCAACCCCGACGAGGCGGTCGCGCTCGGCGCGGCGGTCCAGGGCGGCGTGCTCTCCGGCGACGTCGACGACATCGTCCTGCTGGACGTGACCCCGCTCTCGCTCGGGATCGAGGTGAAGGGCGGTCTCTTCGAGCGGCTCATCGAGAAGAACACCACGATTCCGACCGAGGAGTCGAAGGTGTTCACGACGGCCGCGGACAACCAGACCTCCGTCAACGTCCGCGTCTTCCAGGGCGAACGCGAGATCGCCGACGAGAACGAGCTGCTCGGCGCGTTCCAGCTCTCCGGTATCCCGCCGGCGCCCGCCGGAACCCCGCAGATCGAGGTCTCGTTCAACATCGACGAGAACGGCATCGTCAACGTCGAGGCCGAGGATCAGGGCTCGGGCAACGCGGAGTCGATCACCATCGAGGGCGGCGTCGGCCTCTCCGACGAGGAGATCGATCAGATGCAGGAGGAAGCCGAGAAGCATAAAGAGGAGGACGAGGCCCGCCGCGAGCGGATCGAGGCCCGCAATGAGGCCGAGACGTCGATCCAGCGCGCTGAGACCCTCTTAGAGGAGAACGAGGAAGAGCTCGACGACGACGAGCTCGTCGCCGACATCGAGGCGGCCATCGAGGACGTCGAGGACGTCCTCGAAGACGAGGACGCCGACACCGACGAGATCGAGTCCGTCACCGAGGCGCTCACGGAGGAGCTCCAAGAGATCGGCAAGCAGATGTACGAGGGACAGGCCGCGCAGGCCGGTCCGGGCGGCGCTGGCGGCGCGGCCGGCGCCGGTCCCGGCGGTATGGGCGGCATGGGCGGCGCAGCCGGTCCGGGCGCTGCGGGCCCCGGCGGTGCGGGTCCGGATGCCGACGGCGACGACGAGGAGTACGTCGACGCCGACTTCGAGGACGTCGACGACGACGAGGAGTAGCGTCGGCTCCCTCGCCTTCGGACGCGCCGCGTAACACGACCCAGCTACGAACGACCTAACAACGAACAACGAACGTAACGCATGAGCGAGAACTTCTACGACGTCCTCGGGGTATCGCGGGACGCCAGCGAGGAGGAGATCAAGAAGGCGTACCGCAAGCAGGCCGCCGAACACCACCCGGACGTCAGCGACGACGATGACGCCGAGGAGCGGTTCAAGAAGATCCAGAAGGCCAAGGAGGTGCTCACCGACGAGCAGAAGCGCCAGCAGTACGACCAACTGGGTCACGATCGCTTCACGGAGGCCGACAAGCGCGGCGCGACCGGCGGGGGCGGTCCCGGCGGTGCGGGAGGCCCCTTCGGCGGCGCGGGGGGCGCCGGCGGCGCCGGCGGCTTCGAGGACATCTTCAACCAGTTCTTCGGCGGTGGCGGCGGCCGCGGCGGTGGCGGCGGCAACCGACCGCGACAGGGACAGGACCTCCGCACCGGACTCACGATCGACTTGGAGGAGGCGTTTAACGGCGCGACCAAGGAGGTCACGCTCACGCGGCCGACCGAGTGCGACACCTGCGGCGGCGCGGGCCACCCGCCCGACGCCGACGTGGAGACCTGTCCGCAGTGTAACGGGCGCGGGCAGGTCCAGCAGGTCCAGCAGACGCCGCTCGGTCGCGTCCAGCAGACCTCGACGTGTCCCCGGTGTGAGGGCGAAGGCGAACTGTACAGCGAGGACTGCGCCGACTGCGGCGGCGACGGCGTCGTCCGCGAGGAGGCGACACTCTCGGTGGAGATCCCGGCGGGGATCCGCTCGGGACAGAGCCTCCGGATGGAGCGCGAGGGCGCGCCCGGCGAGAACGGCGGCCCCAACGGCGACCTGCTGATCGAGGTCGACGTCGACGTCGGCGACCGGTTCGAGCGCGACGGCGACGACCTCCGCGTGAACGAGGCCGTCTCCTTCCCGCAGGCCGTCTTCGGCGACACCATCGAGGTCGAGACGGTCGACGGCAGCGTCGAGATGGACGTGCCGTCCGGCACCCAGAGCGGCGAGACGTTCCGCCTCAAGGGGAAGGGGATGCCTCGCCTGCGCCGGCGCGGGCGCGGCGACCTCTACGTGAAGGTGGGCGTCGTGATCCCCGACTCGCTCAACGAGGAGCAGCGCGAGGCGCTCGAGGCGTTCGCCGAGGCCGGCGGCGAAGACGTCGACGTCGGCGGCGGGTTCTTCAAGAAGCTGAAGAGCTCCTTTTAAACACTCGTTCGGCGACCCGTCGCCCGTCCGCCCTCGCCGACCCGTACCTTTTCCGCGGTTCGGTCCGTTCGTCCGACATGGGCTACGACACGACCGCCTACGACGACGTGGAACCGCGCGCCCCCGGCATGTACTTCCTCCGCGACGCGCTCGACTGCGAGGAACTCGGCGTCACGGTCGTCGAGGCCGACGACGGCTGGGAGGGGATGGAACACGACCACGCCGAGGACGACCAAGAGGAGGTGTACGTGCTGCTCCACGGCGAGGCGACGCTCACCGTCGAGGGCGACGCTATCGAACTCGGACCGGGTGACGCGGTCCGGGTCGACGCCGACTCCACGCGCAATCTGGCGTTCTCCGCGGACGGCTCGAAGATGGTCATCGCCGGCGCACCCTGAGCGCTTCGCGATAGATCTCCGACTCCGGACGCCCGACTCGCGGCTCCCGGAACTGCCTCCGCGTTTTTAAGTCTCGCCCGCCCCGAGCCCCGCGTATGGATGTCGTCGGCGACTTGCTCGCTCGGGACCGGCGGAACCGCGACGTCGCGCTCGTCACGGTCGACGGGCGCGAGCGCACCTATCGCGATCTGATCACCAACGCGTACAAGGCCGCCAACGTGTTTCGCTACCTCGGCGCGCGCGAGGGGTCGACCGTCGCCGTCGAGCCGACGCCGAGCCTCCACACGGCGCTCGCCTTCTTGGGTGCCGCGGGGCTTGGCGCCCCGGTCCGGTTCGATCCCCAAGCGGGGATCGAGCACGGCGACCGCGTCGTCCTCGTTGCCGTCGAGGAGGAAGCGAACGCGGAGCCGACGCCCGGAACCAACCTCGCCGTCTTCGGCGGCCCGCCGGAGCGCCCCGAGACGACCCACTGGGAACAGGAGCTGTGGAGCGAGAACCCGGGGATGCCGCCGAGCGCGGTCGGTCCCGACGACCCGGTCGTTCGCACCGCCGACGGCGGAGTCACACACCGTGACCTCCTCGCGGCGGCCGCGTCGACCGTCGAGCGACACGGAATCGACGCCGACACCCGGGTGGTCCTGCGGAGCGACTTCGCGGACCCGCGGGCGCTGGCCGCGGGCGTGATCGCACCGCTTTCGGTGGGGGGAACCGTCGTGCTGGCAGCGGACCAGACGGACCGTCAGGACGCCGAGTCCCGGGGCGAGGTGGCGGTTGTCGTCGGCGAGCCCGGGCCCGAGCCGCCGGAGCCGGAGCGAGCGACCCTTCCGGCGCTCGGGGACGGCTGACGACGAGACGGTGTACAGGGAGACTGGTCGCGCGGCGGGGAGACGGATCCCAAAACCCCTAACCCATCGGGGCGAACGGGACGTATGACCGACATACACCCCGACCAGCGCGTCGCGGTGCTCGCCGACTCGCAGAACCTGTATCACTCCGCACAGAGCTTCTACTCGCGCAACATCGACTACTCCGGCCTGCTGGAGGCCGCAATCAACGATCGCGCGCTCGTCCGCGCCATCGCGTACGTGATCCGCGCGGACTCGCCGGAGGAAGAGAGCTTCTTCGAGGCGTTACGAGACATCGGCTTCGAGACGAAGATCAAAGAGATCAAGACGTTCGCCGACGGCTCGAAGAAGGCCGACTGGGACCTCGGGATGAGCCTCGACGCCGTCTCGCTCGCGAGCCACGTCGACACCGTCGTGCTCTGTACCGGCGACGGCGACTTCGCCCGGCTCTGCTCGCACCTGCGTCACGAGGGCGTCCGCGTCGAAGCCATGGGATTCGGCAACTCCGCGGCCGACGAGCTGATCGAGGCCGCAGACGACTTCGTCGATCTCGCGGACGAAAAGGAGACGTTCCTCTTATAAGGTCGCCGCGGCTCGCGTCAGCTCCCCGCCGCGTTCGCGTCGCCGAGCAGCGCCGCGAGGGTCCGATCGACGGTCTCCGCGGCCGCCTCGACCTCTCGAACTCGGACGTACTCCCGCTCTGCGTGCGCGACCGCGCCGGCGTCGTCGGCAAGGTCGCCGGGGCCGAAGACGACCGTCGGCGCGGGGGCGAAGTACGACGCCTCCGTCGCCGCGCCGAAGGGGCGGACCGCGCCGCCGCGATCCGTCGGAAGGCCGACCGACTCGCCAGCCGTTCGGGCCGCGCTCGCGACCGCCTCCACCAGTTCGTGGTCCGGATCCGTCGAGAACGCCTCGAAGAACGGCGACTCACGGTCCGTCAGCCCGACCGCGACGCCGATGTCGTCCGGCGTCGACTCTCGCACGGCATCCGCGAGCGACGACCGGAACCCCTCCGCCGTCTCCGGCGGGACGCTCCGACGGTCGACGGTGATCTCGCAGTCCGCGGGCACCTGATTCGTGGCGCCGCCGCCTTCGATGACGGTCGGCGTGAGCTTCGGCGGACCGAGTTGGGGGTGTTCCTCGGCGCCGTCGTCGAACGTCCGAACCGCCGAAAGCGCCCCCTCGGCAGCGGCGACGGCGTTCGCCCCCGCAAACTCCGCGGCGTGGGCGGCAGTGCCCGACAGTTCGACGGTCCCCTGAAACCGACCCTTTGCGGCGGTGCAGGCGTCGAGACCGGTCGGCTCGCCGACTAGGTAGCAGTCGCCGTCGAGTCGGTCCTCCGTCCCGGGCGAGCGCCCAGTTAGTGCCGCCGCGCCGAGCGACAGCGACTCCTCGTCCGGGGTGAGCGCCAGCGTGAGCCGGCCGCGCTCCGGTTCGGCAGCGAGGAAGCCCGACAACAGCGCCGCGAGCGGTCCCTTCGCGTCGCAGGCGCCGCGCCCGCGGATCACTGGCTCCGACTCGGCACCCGCCGAGCCGCCGCGTTCGCTCTCGTCCGCCTCGCCGCGCTCGAACGGGACGTGCGGCGTCACCGTGTCGAGGTGCGTGTTCACCACGAGATGCGGCCCCTCGTCGGGCGCGTCCGAGCGCTTCTCCGCGAGCACGCAGCCGCCGGCGACGACGTCGCTGTCGACCTCGAACCGATCGAGCGTCTCGACGACGAACTCGCGCATCGCGTCGACGGACTCGTGAGAAGGCGTCTGGACCGCCGTTTCGAGGAACGAGACCGGGTCGAACGCCGGCTCGTTCATCGCGGGTCGACCGGGAGCGTCCCCTCGTACTCGCGGGCGACGGGGCCGGTCAGGGTGGCGTGACCGCGGTCCGGCACCGTGATCTCGAGTTCGCCGCCCGGGGGGCGGCTGACTGCCGAATCGCCGTCGATCAGGCCGAGCCGTCGCGCGACCGCGACGATCGCGACGGCGCCGGTCCCGCAGGAGCGGGTCTCGCCTTCGACCCCGCGCTCGAAGGTTCGCTGGTCGATGACAGCGGGCCCGTCGCCGCTCCCGTCGTCGACGACGCTCGCGAGGTTGACGTTCGCGCCCTTGGGGAAGACGTCGGCGTGACGGACCGGCGGCGCGATCGCGTCGAGGTCGATCGAATCGATCCCGTCGGGGTCGTCGCGGCCGCCGTTGACGAACGCGACCGCGTGCGGAACGCCGGTGTTGACAGCGGTGACGGTCAGTCCCTCGACCGGCTCGTCGATCAGCGGGGCGTCGCGGGCGAGGGGGACCCAGACGGGATCGAACGTCGGTTCGCCCATCTCGATGGTCGCCGCGGTCGCGTCCGCGTTCACCGAGGCGCGCCGGGTGCCGGCCTGCGTGTCGATCATGAACTCGCGGTCGCCCGTCCGGTCGTGGGCCCACCGCGCGACGACGCGGGCGCCGTTACCGCACATCGTCGCCGTCGAGCCGTCCGGCTGGACGAGCGTCATCACGACGCGAGTCGGGTCGAAGCGTTCCTCAACACTTAAAAAGAGGACGCCGTCGGCGCCGCGTCGCCCTGTGGGGTCTCCGTCTCGCACGACGTCGAACTCCTTCCCGTCGACGCCCGTCTCACGGTCGCAGTAGGCGCGCGCGAAGGCCGAGCGGTCGCCGACGCCCTCGGCCCCCGCGTCGACGACGAGGAAGTCGTTGCCCGTGCCGTGGTACTTCTCGAACGGGACGGCGTGGGCGCTCATCGACTCCCCTCCGTGCCGTCGGCTCGGTCTCGATTCGATGCCCCCTCAACCCTCGTCAGGTCGCTGAGCGTCTCCCGGCGGCGGACGACCGCCGCGGTGCCGTCGTCGAGCGCGACCTCAGCCGGCCGCGGTCGTGAGTTGTATTGGTTCGCCATCTCGTATCCGTACGCGCCCGCAATCCCGACCGCGAGGAGGTCCCCGCGAGCCGGGTCGGCGAGCGCTCGGTTCCTACAGAGCGTATCGCCGGTCTCACAGATAGGTCCGGCGACCGTGACAGGGGTTGCCGACCGGTCGTCCGGGGAGGGCGCGTCGCTGCCGTCGTCCCCGCGCCCGCCCCCGAGGTTCCGGATCGGGTGGTAGGCGTCGTACATCGCCGGGCGCAGCAGGTCCGTCATCCCGGCGTCGACGCCGACGACGCGCTCGTCTGGCGTCGGCTTCACGGTGTTAACGCGCGTCAAAAGGACGCCCGCGTCGGCAACGACGTACCGCCCGGGCTCGATCGCGAGGTCGACGCCCGCGGGCAGCGGCGCGACGGCCTCTCGCGTCGCTTCGCCGACTGCGGGCAGGTCGAGCGCCGGCGCGTCTTCCTTATACGGGACGCCGAAGCCGCCGCCGACGTCGACGTATTCGAGGTCGAGAGGGGCGACGCCGTCCTTGTCCGGCTCTGCAAGCTCCCGCGCCAGATCGCCCATCCGCGCCACCAGCTCGCGGTGGCTGTCGAGCTGGTCCGGGTCGATCCCGGAGCCCGCGTGGGCGTGGATTCCGACGACGTCGAAGCGCTCGGCCGCGTTCCGCGTCGCCTCGGCGGCCCGGTCGTACGGGATCCCGAACTTCGCCGCGCCGCCGGTTCGGACCTTCTCGTGGTGGCCCGCGCCGACGCCGGGGTTCACCCGGACGCAGACCCGCCCGTCGTAGCCCCGCTCGGCGAGGCGGTCGAGGGTGTCGAGAGCGCCGACGGTGACTGTGAGGCCCGGCTCCGCCTCGGCGACGCCGACGACGTAGTCGAGGTCGCGGGTGGGCGGGTTGACGGCGGTGTAGTGGAGTCGGTCGCCGCCGAAGCCGGCCGCGAGCGCGCGGTCGACCTCTCCCGCCGAGGCGCACTCGGCGTCGAGGCCCGCCTCGCGGACGGTCTCCAAGACGGCCCGACCGGTGTGGGCCTTCACCGCGTACCGCACGTCGGCATCCGGAAAGGCGTCGCGCAGGCGCTCGCAGTTCTCCCGGACGCGGTCGAGGTCTTGCACGTAGAGGGGGGTGTCGTACTCGGCCGCGAGGTCGTGCAGGCGGTCGGCGTCCCAGTCGCTCACGCGCCGGACCGACGGATTCACCGATGATTCTGCGGCGGCGTCGTGATCGCTCATTCCCGGAGCGCGTCCTCTCGCCGCGTCGCCTCCAGCGTCTCCTCCTCGACGTGGGTCGCGACGACCGCGGGCTTGTACGCGCCGCCCTCGAAGAGGTCGTGGTCGCCGACGGACGACTCCACCATCCGGGTGAACGCCCGGCGCTCGGCCGGGAGGTGGCCGTAGATGACCTCCTCCTCGACGAGGTCGTAGACGGGGATTCGCGGCGTCAACAGGGTGTTCTCGCCGACGATGCTGTTCTCGCCGACGCGGAAGCCCGAGGTGACTCGACAGCCCGCGCCAAGCGAGACGCCGTCCTCGACGATCACCGGCGCGTCCTCGACGGGTTCGAGGACGCCGCCGATCAGCGTGTTGGCGCCGAGCTTGACGTTCTCGCCGAGCTGGGCGCAGGAGCCGACCGTGTCACAGGAGTCGACGAGGGTGCCGTCGCCGACGTACGCGCCCATGTTGACGAACGAGGGGCTCATCATGATGCAGTCGCTGCCGAGGTACGCGCCTCGGCGGATAGTTGTCCCGTCCGGCGTGTTGCGGGTGCCCCGCTCGCCGAGGTCATCGGTGTCGCGGAGCGGGAGCACGTCGTGGTAGGTGACGCCGCCGTACTCGCGTGCCTCGGTCTCGCGCAGGCCGAAGTTGAGCAGGATGCCCCGCTTGACCCACTCGTTAGCCGCCCACGTGGTCACGTCGTCGCCGGTCTTCTCGGCGGCGCGGACCTCGCCGGCCTCCAGTGCGGCGAGGAACTCGTCGATTACGGCAGCGTCCTCGTCGGTCGCGTCGACGGCGGTCAGCCCGTCTTGATAGCGGTCCCACAGATCGGATACGTCGGCTTCAAGCGTCATTAGATGGTGTATAGATGAGTGTCGGTATTTATTCGTCGATATGCGTATTCGCTCTAGTTATTCGTCGGCGCCACCAGCGTCCAGCACGTCGCCGAACGCGTACCACCCGGGCTCGCGGTCGGCGAGCCAGTCGGCGGCGTCGAGCGCGCCCTCGGCGAACACGCCGCGGTCGCCCGCGCGGTGGGTGAGTTCGAGCGTCTCTCGGTTCCCCGCCAAAAGCACCTCGTGTTCGCCAGTCACGTCGCCCGCGCGTCGGGCGTGGACGCCGATTTCGCCCGACTCGCGCGGCGCGTCGCCCTCGCGTCCGTGGACGCGCCGGTCGAGGTCGTCACGAACCGACTCCACGTCGTCGAGGATCGACTTCGCGGTGCCCGAGGGGGCGTCCCGCTTGGCGTTGTGGTGCGTCTCCGTCAGCTCCACGTCGTAGCCGGGGAGCGCGGCGGCGGCCTCGCGGACGGCGCGCCGGAGCGCGGCGACGCCGCGCGCGAAGTTCGACGCCTTGAGGACCGGGACCGCGTCGCTCGCGGCCCGGAGGCTATCGAGCTGCGCGTCCGCGAATCCGGTCGTTCCGGTGACCATCGGCACGTCCGCGTCGACGCAGTCCTCGGCGTACGAGACCGCCGAGGCGGGACCGGTAAAGTCGACGAGTGCGTCGGGCTCTGCGGCCGCAAGCAGCTCGTCGAGCCGGTCGGCGTCCTCGACCGCGACGCCCGCCACTGGGTCGGTCGGGGTGCGGTTGACCGCGACGGCGACCGCGACGCCCTCGCGGTCGGCGGCGGCCGAGATGACTTCGCGACCCATCCGACCGCCGGCGCCGGTGACGGCGATAGAGAGGGGTTCGCCGCTCATTCGGCGTCCCCCGTCGCGGGATCGACGGCCGCTGAATCGACGGAGCCGGGCGCGCCGTCGTCGTACTCGGCCAGCAGCTCGCGCAGGATCTCGCGCCGCTCCTCCGAGAGACGGCTGAGCGGCGAGCGGACCAGCGGCCCGCCCCGGTCGCGGATGTGCATCGCCTCCTTCACCGGGATCGGGTTCGTCTCGGCGAACAGCTCGCGGACGAGCGGCGAGAGCTCGTGGTGGAGCGCGCGGGCGCGGTCGTAGTCGCCCGAGAGCGCGGCGCCGACCATCGCGCAGGAGCGCTCGGGTTCGACGTTGCCGACAACGCTGATGGTCCCTGTGCCGCCGATCGAGAGGACCGGGAGGGTGAGCCCGTCGTCGCCCGAGAGCACGGAGAACGTCTCGTCGCGGGTGCGCTCGATCACCTCGCTAATGAGGTTGAGGTCGCCGGATGCGGCCTTGTACCCTTGAATATTCGGGTGTTCGGCGAGCTCGACGGACACGTCGACGGGGATCGACTGCCCCGTCCGGCTCGGGACGTTGTAGACGATCTGCGGGAGGTCGACCTCGTCGGCGACCGTCCGGTAGTGGGTTAAAAACCCCTGCGGCTCCGGCTTGTTGTAGTACGGCGAGATGAGCAGGAGGCCGTCGGCGCCCGCGTCGGCGGCGCGCTCGGAGAGCGAGAGCGCCTCGGCGGTGTTGTTCGAGCCGGTGCCGGCGATCACGGGAATGTCGTCGACGGCGTCGCGGACCGTCTCGATCACGTCCACGTGCTCGTCGTGGCTCATCGTCGCCGACTCACCGGTGGAGCCGACGGGGACGACTCCGTCGACGCCCGCGCGCTCGAGGTAGCGGGCGTTGTCGGCGAGCTGCTCGTGGTCGACCTCGTTGCCGTCGGTGAACGGGGTCGTCATCGCGGGGTACACCCCCTCGAAGGGCTCGTCGGTCTGTTCTCGGTCCGTCGCGTCCTGCGCTCCGTAGGGCGTCGTCGTGGTTGTGTCTGTCATTGGTTGACGGTGGATGTCGGTGTCTGCGTCGTCTGCGCTTGATAAGCGAACGGTGCGCGCGAGTCGGGGGTCGTCCGGGACGGGGTCGCCACTCCCGCCGGCGGACGGGTCACGCGCGTTTTTTCGAAAAGAGCCGCGTTGCTGGCGGCGCCGGCGAGCCGCGTCCGAACGCGGGTCGGTTCACATTCGTAGTGGAACCCTCCGTCGCTTATAGATTTGGGCTCGGGTCGAAACTGCCGTCCGGGTGATGAACGCGTCACGCACACGCTTTTAGGTCATCGACGCGTCTCTCTGGATCTCATGGCCAATTCCACCGACCCCGACGAGCGGGCAGACGAGTCCGGCGATCCCGAGGTCCCCGACGACTTTGACGATCTCGACCCCGACGACAGGCCCGACATCGACGCCGACCCCGACGCCGACCGCCACGAGTACCACTCCGACCGGGAGCACGCGTTCCCCGACGACCGGCTCAACGAGATGCTCGACCGGATCGAGTCGGACCCGGAGATCACGGCGTACCTGGAGGCACAGAACGTCAACCCCGTCGACCGGAAGGGGTACAACGACCACGGCACGAAACATATCGAGATCGTCCGGGACCGCGCGCTCCGGCTGTACGACCTGCTGAAGGCGGGCGACGTCGAGTTCAACGGCGCCCGCCAGCAGGGGCTCGACGAGGCCGACGAGCCGGTGATCATCGCGCTCGCGGCCACCCTCCACGACATCGGCCACGTCGTCCACCGCCACGACCACCCCTACTACTCGATCCCGCTCGCGGCCGACTTCCTCGACGACTTCCTCCCGTCGTTTTACGACGTTCCCGAGCAGGTCCGGATCAAAGCCGAGGTACTCCACGTCATCCTCTGTCACCACACCGAAGAGCAGCCGCTGACGCGCGAGGCCGGCGTCGTCCGGATCGCCGACGGACTCGACATGGAGCGCGGTCGTTCTCGGGTCCCCTACGAGGAGGGCGGCCGCGGGATAAACACCGTCTCCTCGCAAGCGATCGAGCGCGTCTCCCTGCGAAAGGGTGAACAGACTCCCGTACAGGTCGTGATCCGCATGAACAACGCGGCCGGCGTCTACCAGGTTGACTCGCTGCTGAAGGCGAAGATGGAGGGGTCGCTGTTGGAAGACCGGATTCAGACGGTCGCGGTCAACACCCACAGCGACGAGGACGGGACGAAGTCGATCGTCGACCGGATCGAGCTGTAGGGCGGTGCATTATCGACCGAGTATCGACCGAACACTTATTCGGAGTGGGGAGCGTATCTGAGAACATGGCAAGCGCGACTCGCCGGGAAGACGACGGCCCCGACGGAGTCGAATTCGTCCGTGAGGACGACGGTACTGTTACGGCCCGCGATCTCGAAACGGGATTAGCTCGCGGCGGAGAGACCCGCGCAGAGGCCCTCACGCAGCTCGCCGAAGTGCTCACACTGGAAGCCGGCGGTGGCGAACCCATTGCGGATCCCGACGGATTTCTACGGGACATCGGTGTCGATTCCAGTATCGACGACAACGAACTCCCAGACGTCATGCGGTAGATGGTTCGGCAGACGTTCTCCGGTCGAGAGGTGATCTCCGTACTGACCCGTTTCGGGTACGTTCCACAGTCACACCGGGGAAGTCACGTTCGGCTCCGGTACGAGAACACGGATACCGGAGAAGTTCGGAACGTCGACGTCCCACTCCACTCGGAGATTCGCATCGGGACACTTCGCTCGATCGCCGATCAATGCGGTGCCGAGGATTTCCACGCGTGGTGTGAGTGGATCGACGAGCACGCCTGAAGAGTCGATCTGATTATCGGGGGTTTCAGGATGCGTCCCGACAGCCCCCCGAAGCGTCTCCCCGCTCCCGAGTCACGGCGCAACCGGGAACCCATTCCGGGTCACGTTCTCGATTCGTGTCGCAACGGCTTTGCGGGTAGCCACGATAACCGAGGTATGAGCGACGCAGCGGCCCTCGCGGACCTGCGAACCGGCGCCGACTACCAGTTCGGCGCGGGCGCGGGCGACGCGCTGTTCCCCCCGGACGAGACGCTGACCCTCCGGCGGTCGAGCGGCGGCCGCCCCCGACAGGTGATCGTCGGCGACGTGGACGACGACCCCGGCAGCCCGGAGGGCGACCGGCTTGTCTCGTACGGCACGGACGGGCGGTTCACCCTCGGAATCGCCGGGGGGAACCGAATCCGCGAGGCGTTCGCGGCCCCGCGTCATCGGATGATTGTCGGCGAGGAGAGCGAGCCGTTCGTCCGCGAGGGGCGCAACACGTTCGCGAAGTTCGTGACCGCGGCCGACGACGGGATCCGCCCCGGCGACGAGGTGCTCGTCGTCGACGAGGACGACGCGCTGTTCGCGGTCGGGCGGGCCGAACTCTCCGGCGCCGAGGCCGAGCACTTCGCGAGCGGGGTCGCGGTGAAGGTGCGGAACGGCGCGGGGACTGACGGAGACGAGGACGCTGACGCGAACGGCGACGACAGGTAGCGCGTTCTCGCCATTTTTAAGGCGGTTTTCAAGAGAGCGAACCCGACTCCCGATCGGTCGTTACTCCGAAACCTGCTCGGTGTGCGACGCTGTATTCCCGGCTACATCGTCCACGGTGATCGTCACATCGGCCTTCTCTCCGCCCTTTTTCTTGAATTTGAATTCGTCCGTGCCGGACGCGCTGGTTCCACCCACTGCGTGCGTGTGCGTGTCGCTGAAGCTGCTCCCGTCCGCGTCGGCAGCAGAGATCGTCACGGTGCTCAGGTCCCCGTCTCCGTCGCTCACGCCCCAGTTGACGGTGATCTCGATGTGGGGGTTCGGCGACCCGGCCTCCGTGATGTCGTGGGTGTCGATCGTCGGTGCAGTACTCGTGTCCTCGGTTTCGGTAACCGAGGTCGACCCCGATCCAGTGGTACCCGAAGCGTCAGTGACGGACACCTCGACGGTGTAGCCATTGCCGGAGCCGTCGTCATCGACTGCGATCAACCGCGTGCTGCCGCTCGCTGTCCCGCCGCTGATACTGAGGGTCGCAGTATCCTCGGTCGAGCCGTCCGAGTCCTGGATCAACGCCAGATCGAGGGTCTCGAGGTCGCCATCGCTGTCGCTGACCTCCCACGTGACGTCGAACTCGGCGTCGGAATCACTGGTCTCGACCTCACTTGCCGAGAGGGTATCAACCGCCGGGGAACTCTCGGTGTTGTCTGTCGCGACCGTGATACTCGCGCTACTGGTATTCCCGGCCGAGTCCGTCGCGTTGGCCTCTAACGTATGGTCGCCGTCAGTGACTCCCGTCGTGTCCCAGGAGTCCTCGCAGTACGTCGACGTGGAATTGTATGTAGTCGATCTCGCGGAGCCGCCATCGACGGTGTATGTGACATCCAAGGTGTCATTGCTATCCTCGCTGTCCGTTGCGTCTATTTGGACAGTTAATGTGCCCGACACGGTCTCACTGTCAGTGGGATTTATCCACGAGACGCTCGGCGCGGAATCACTCCCAAGAACGGCTGCCTCGGCGTCAAGAAGGCCGTACCCCTGCTCGGAACTCGAGAGGCCGAGGTCTTCGGCGGTGGACTGTAGCTGTTCGCGTGCTTCGGTGTTCGTATACCCGTTGGCCATCAACTGACCGCCCGCGCCGGCCACGTGAGGACACGCCATCGACGTCCCCGAGAAGGTATCGTGACCGCCGATGACCGTTGAGTAGATCCCGCCACCTGGAGCGGCGAGTTCGACTTCCGGGCCGGTCGAGGAAAACGACGAGAGGGAGTCGTCGCTGTCGGTGGAGCTGATCGCCATGACCGTCGAATACGCGGCGGGATAGCCGACGCAGTCAGAACAGGGCCCGTCGTTACCTGCCGCGGCCACCAGTAATACCCCGTTGTCGTAGGCGTACTGGCAGGCGTCTTTCACCGTCTGGGATCCCGAAGAGGCACCGAGGCTCAGACTCCCGACGTCCCACCCTTGGTCTGCCGTATACTCGATACCCGCCGCAACGTCCGAGAACGAACCGCTCCCGTCCTTGTCGAGAACCTTGACAGCGTGGAGAGTCGCTTCCGTCGAAACGCCAACGACACCGTCGGTATTGTTTATAGCGTCAGCGATACCGCCACAATGTGTCCCGTGATCGTTGTCGTCTGACCACGAGTAATTACAATTTGACCCACTGCAATCGGCATATGCCTTGCCGGTCCCGATGTTCGCCTGCAAGTCTGGATGATCGTCATCGATCCCCGTGTCGATGATGGCAATGTCGGCGCCGTTTCCAGTTTCACCGTTCCCGTGGAGTACGTCGGCATCAACGCGATCGATTCCCCACGAGAGCCTCTGGCCGATCGCGTGCATCGTGCCGTCTTCTTCGATGTACCGGACGTTGGGATTCCGTTGGAGCGCGTTCAGTGCGTTCTCTGAGAACCGTCCAGCTACGGCTTGGCCGATTGAGCCGAGATCCAAGACACGGTGGACCGAGTCTGCCCGCCGCCTCGCGGCGTCGGTTGCCGTTGGTGCGCTCGTCCCGACAATGTGACGCTCTGTGCTTTGTGCACTCGTTGCCCCTGTCCCGAGTGTTATTGCGCCAACACTTCCAGCACCGATCCCGGTGAGTATTTCTCGTCTTGATTTGCCTTTATTTGTCATAAAATTAGATACCACACTGGATTGTATAGTTCTGTGGTTCGAGACTCGGGTTCAGCCGGGACGAGAGTCCGCGCTGAAAGCCTGCAGCTTCAGCCGCGAGGTAGCTTACGAGCGATCGACGAACGCTCCCCATTCACAAACCACCGAACGACCCGGTCCAACACCAAACAGCCACATCTCTGGACCGACGGGTACACAAGCGGGCCGCGCCCACGACTCGGTATGGACGATATCGACGTCGAGCCGGTGGATCGCGTCGAGGAGCCGGAGACCGAGGGAGACGGCGATGCCGACCATCCCGACGCCGACCTCCCGACCGAAACAGACGCCGCCACGGATCTCCCCGCCGGCGTCGACGCCCCGGACTACGTCCTCTACGGCGGGAAGGGCGGCGTCGGGAAGACGACGATGGCGGCCGCGACCGGGCTCGCCTCGGCGGCGGGCGGGGTCAACACCTTGGTGGTCTCCACCGATCCGGCCCACTCCCTCTCCGATACCTACGAGACGGACATCCCGGCCGAGCCGGCGCGCATCCGCGAGGACATCCCGTTATACGCCGCCGAGATCGACCCCGACGACGCGATGGAAGAGGGGATGTTCGGCGCCGACGGCGACCCGCTCGGCGGGATGGGCGAGATGGGCGGGATGATGGGCGGCGGGGGCAGCGCGGGCGACGCGGGCGGCGCAGGCGACGCAGACGGCACCGGAAACGACGCCGACGGCGGCCTCGGCTCTCTCCTCGGCGGCACGATGCCCGGCGCAGACGAGGCGGCCGCGATGCGTCAGCTGCTGGAGTACCTCGACGACCCGCGGTTCGACCGGGTCATCGTCGACACCGCGCCGACGGGCCACACTCTCCGACTCCTCCAGCTCCCCGAGATCATGGACTCGATGATCGGCCGGGTGATGAAGCTCCGGCAGCGCTTCTCCGGGATGATGGACGGGATCAAGGGGATGTTCGGCGGCGGGAGCGACGACGCCGACCCCTCCGCCGATCTCGACGAGCTCCGCGAGCGGATCGAGCGCCTCCGGAGCGTGCTGCGAGACCCCGAGAAGACCGACTTCCGCGTGGTGACCATCCCCGAGGAGATGAGCGTCGTCGAGTCGGAGCGGCTCGTCGCCCGCCTCGACGAGTTCGGAATCCCGGTGAACACGCTCGTGGTCAACCGGGTGATGGAGGGCGTCGGCGACGTGACCGGCGGGAGCGGGGCCGCGATCGACCCCGACTGGGTCGTCGAGCCGAATCCGGACACCTGCGAGTTCTGCGCGCGCCGGTGGGAGGTCCAGCAGGCGGCGCTCCGCCGAGCGACGGACCTGTTCCGCGGGCGCGACGTGAAGCGAGTCCCGCTGCTCGCGAAGGAGGTTCGCGGAGAGGCCGCGCTGCGGGTCGTGGCCGCGTGTCTGCGCTAGGACCGCTCGTCTAGGGCTCCGTAGAGTGCCTCTCGGACCCGCTCCGCGACCCCCGTGAGGTGGGCTTGACCGAACAACGCCACGAGGAGCGCCCCAAAGGAGTTGTACATCAGGTCGAGCACCGTGTCGTCGAGCCCGTGCTGTGCCAGCGGCATCGAGACGCCCGTTTCGTCGGCAACGATGTCCAGCGCGAACTCGAACAGCTCCCAGACGACGCCGAACGCGAGCACCACCACGAGGATGAAGACGAACGCGAACCGCGACGGGATCCGAATCATGTCGCTGTGGAGGTCGACCGCGCGGAGCGTCGTGTATCCCGCGCCGGCGATCAGCGACGCAGAGAGCGCGTGCGTGAGGTGGTCCCACCACACGATCTGCGCGTAGAACCACGCCGACCCCAGCGTGTGGAGAAACACCGCGGTCGTGATCCACACGCCGAGCCACGGGTCGAGCGGAATGTTGTAGTTGCGCTCGAGCAGCGCCGGAACGAACGTGACGAACAGGCCGAGCCCGCCGTTGGTGATCGCCTTCGGCTGGCCGAACGCCGCGCCGTAGACGACGATGGCGGCTAGTAAGATCTGCATCCCCCGAGTGAGCCGCCGCTGGGTCCGCAGCGACGGGCGGGCGCGGAGGGCGCCGCGGACGTTCATCGGCGCACCACCCAGCCTATCGCGCGGCGAAGCCGCACCCCGCGCCGCCGGAAGTAGAAGTTGAAGACGACGCCGGCGACGAGCCCGGCCAGCGTCACGTAGATCCACTCGATCATCAGCGCCTCGTTGGTCGTCAGGTAGGCGGTCCCGAGCATCCGGTCGGCGTTCCATCGCAGGACCGTCCACGCCGCCGCCGTCGCCATCGTGGCCATCACGACGAACAGCACGGCGAACCAGTGTGTCACGCGTAGCGTGGTGAACATCTGGAGCTCGACGGTGATGATCAGCGCGAACGCGGCGATCGCGAGGTACGTCGCGAACGTCCCGAGCTCGCCCCCGAGAAGCGTGCGCACCAGCACCGGCAACAGCG
Source organism: Halorubrum shenae (assembly GCF_051194165.1). Classification (NCBI taxonomy): domain Archaea; kingdom Methanobacteriati; phylum Methanobacteriota; class Halobacteria; order Halobacteriales; family Haloferacaceae; genus Halorubrum; species Halorubrum shenae. The sequence goes on from NZ_JBLZNI010000002.1 coordinate 264,647, forward strand.
CCAGCCCGAGCACCTCCCATGGGAGCATCACTCGCGGGTTCCGCGCCGCGACCGCCGGCGCGACCACGACTGCGGCCATCGCGGCCACGAGGACCATCGGAAGGAGATCGAAGTCGAGCAGGCTCTCGACGAACACGACGACAAGCATCGCCACCATCGCCCACGCAACCAGCGCGTTCGTCCGCCCGTTACGGAACAGCCGCGCCAGCCGGTCCTCGATGACGCTCCGCTCCGGAGCGCTCGGGTCGGGATCCGCCAGATCGGCCAGATCGGAGTCGGCTGAACCGGGATACGCCGGATCGGAGCCGTCGGCCTCGACATCCGCCTCGGAATTCCCGTCCGGGGCGTCGGCCGTAGATCGGTCCGTAGTCATACGCCCAATCGGACCGGCTCCAGTATATGGGTTGCTTCTGCGACGCGCCGAACGGACGCGCTTTTACCCGTCAGGGCCCTCCGGTCGCTATGAACTGTCGGCGGTGTGGAACCCCGCTCCGCAAGCCCGGGGACTTCTGTCTCACCTGCAACACCGCCAACGCCGACGCGGTCGTCGTCGAGTTTCGAGAGGATCGCGCCCGGCTCACGATCCTGGACGACGACGAGGTCGTCGGCGAGACGACCGTGACCACCCGACCCGAGAGCGACGAGCAGCTGACCGAGATCCAGCTCCGCAACTTCGCCGGACGTGTCGCCGACGAGATCCGCCGCAAGCGCCCCGAGACGGTCTACGCCGCCGGCGCCCGAGACCCGCTCCGTGAAACGCGCGCGCAGGTCCACCACGAGTTCTACCGCGTTCCCGACGCGGGGGTCGACGAGGAGGCCGACGACAGTGACGAGCAGGTGACTCCCGTCGTTTCGTGGGTGCTCGACCGACGCGGTGACCGCGCCTTGGAGGTCGTCGAGACGCCGCCGCGGAAGAAGATCGGCGGGTCGCACTCGACGCTCATCGGCGACCGCAAGGGCCGGAAGGCGGTCAGCACGGTCGCGCAACACCCCCACGTCAAGAAGATCGTCCCCGGCCCGATCGACGCCGGCGGCACCGGCTCACGCACGGGGCTGCGCGCGAAGGCGACGCGAGCCGGGACCAACGGGAACGTCCGGCTCCTCCTGCGGGACGGATCCAGCGTGCAGGAGAATCGGATCGTCACCACCGCGATGGATCGCGAGACCGGCGAGCGCGTCCGCGAGGACCTCAACGAGGCGCTACGGGACGCAGAGCTGCAGGACGAATGAGTTCGTGGCGGTCCCGTGAGCGGAGCGAACGGGACCACGCGAGGGAACGAGACGAACGAAGCGAGTCGAGTGGACTCGCGGAGAGCCGCCGTCCGAACCGACTCCCGGTAGGTATTTCCGCCGGCGCGCGCGATCGCTTATAAATGCTGAGCGACGTGATGGAGGATTACCTGAAGGCGATCTACGTCCTCCAGTCCGAGCAGGGTCCGCCCGTCTCGACGTCGGCGATCGCGGAGTATCTCGACAAGACCTCTCCGTCGGTCACCGATATGCTGGGCAAGCTAGAGGATCGCGGGCTCGTCGAGCGAGAGCCGTACCAGGGCGCCGAGCTGACTGCGGAGGGCGAGGCGGTCGCCCTAGAGATCGTCCGTCACCACCGGCTGTTGGAGGCGTTCCTCGCCGAGCGGCTCGACTACGACTGGAGCGAGGTCCACGAGGAGGCCGACGCCTTGGAACACCACATCTCCGAGGCGTTCGAGCGGCGCGTGGCGGAGGCGCTCGGTGACCCCGTCGTCGACCCGCACGGGGACCCGATTCCGGGCGCGGACCTCGAACCGGTCGACGAGGGGAGCGGCGCGCGGCTCGCGGACCGCGAAGAGGGCGATCGCGTGATCGTCGCTCGCGTCTCCGACCGCAACGAGGACGAACTCGAGTACCTCGCCGACGCCGGGATCACGCCGGGCACCGAGATCGAGGTCGTCGACGTCGCCCCGTTCGGGATGGTGACCGTGGCGACGCCGACCGGCGAGCAGAGCCTCCCGGCCGAGGTCGCCCGCTCGATCCGGGTCGAGGACGCGGAGTAATCCCGACTTTCGGCCGCCACCGTCCACACTCGTCCATCAGTGGGGCTTCCTCCCCTGTGACGACCAGCGTTCGTTCGCGAGGCTTTTCACGAAAACGGACCTCCCAAACGGTGTGAGTCTCCTCGTAACGCTCGGCGCCGGCGTCGTCTTCGGGCTGGCGCTCGCGGCCCCGCCCGGACCGATGAACGCCGTGATCGCCGAGGAATCGGTGCTACGCGGTCGCTTCGCCGGCTTCCGTGCCGGGCTCGGCGCCGCGACCGCCGACGCGATATTCTTCCTGCTCGCGTACGTCGGCGTCGTGGCGATCGTGGAGTCGTTCCCGCTGTTGCAGGGCGCCATGGTCGCCGTCGGCGGCGTCCTCATGTTGTACTTCGCCGTCGGCGCGGCTCAGGGCGCGCGGGCATCGTTCCGCCCCACCGCGGGCGACGATCCCATCGTCGCGGAGGGGAAGGGGTTCCAAAAGGCGCTGGTGCTCGCCTTGACGAACCCGTATCAGGTGCTGTTCTGGCTGACGATCGGCGTCGGACTCCTCCGCCCCGGCGAGCTCGACGTACTCGCTCGGCTCCCCGTCATCGGCGCGGACCTCGCCGGGACGTTCGTGGTCGCCACCGGCTCCCCGGCGCTCATCGGCGGGTTCTTCCTCGGCGTGTTGCTGTGGATCGTGGGGTTCCCGACCGGGCTCGTCGCCGCCGAGCGACGGATCGAGACGTTCGCGCCGCTGATCGCGGTCGGCTCCGCGATCGTGCTCGCGGGATTCGGCGTCTACTTCCTCTACGACGCGGCGACGACGCTGGCGGCGCTCGGGCTCTGGTGAGAGCGTCGAGTACCCACCACCCCGCGACCGACATGGACAACGGCTTTCACTCGCGGGTGCGACCGGCCGGTATGTTCGAGAAGACCACGTGGATCAAGCTCCCGCGGAACGTGCTCGTGGGCCACGGCGTCCTCGACGACCTCGGGGAGGCGGTCGGCGAGCTGTACCTCACGGGACGGCCGCTGATCGTGACGAGCCCGACGCCGAACGACATCGCCGGCGACCGGGTGCGTGCGCAGTTCGACGACCCCGCGACGGCCGTCGTCGAGGAGGCCTCCTTCGACGCCGTCGAGGAGCTCACCGAGACCGCGGAGGCGATCGATCCCGGCTACCTGATCGCCTTGGGCGGCGGAAAGCCGATCGACATCGCGAAGATGGCCGCCGACCACCTCGGCGTCGGCTTCGTCTCCGTCCCAACGGTGGCGTCCCACGACGGCATCGTCTCGGGCCGCTCTTCGATCCCCGAGGGAGACACGCGCCACTCGGTCGCGGCCGACCCGCCGCTCGCGGTCGTCGCGGACACGACGCTGATCGCGGAGGCCCCGTGGCGGCTCACCACCGCGGGCTGTGCGGACATCATCTCGAACTACACCGCGGTGAAAGACTGGCGGCTCGCCCGCCGGCTCCGAAACGTCGAGTACAGCGAGTACGCGGGCGCGCTCTCTGAGATGACCGCGGAGCTGCTCGTCGAGAACGCCGACATGATCCGACCGGGGTTAGAGGAGTCGGCGTGGGTCGTCGTGAAGGCGCTCGTCTCCTCCGGCGTCGCGATGTCGATCGCGGGCTCGTCTCGGCCCGCCTCCGGCGCGGAACACCTCATTTCCCACCAGCTCGACCGGAGCGCGCCGGGGAGGGCGCTCCACGGCCACCAGGTCGGCGTCGCCTCGATCATGACGGAGTACCTCCACAGCGGCGAGAACGGAGAGTGGACCGCGATCCGCGACGCGCTCGCCGAGTTGGACGCCCCGACGACCGCCGCCGAGCTCGGCCTCGACGACGCGGAGCTGATCGCCGCCCTCACGAGCGCCCACGAGATCCGCGACCGATACACGATCCTGCAGGGCGGGATCAACGAGGCGGCCGCGATCGAGGTCGCGACGGCGACGGGCGTGATCGACCGGTGAGGACGGGTCAGGGCGTGGACCGCTCCGCGCCCGCAACGACCAGCGACCCGTCCCGCCCTCGAAAGCGAAATAACCGTCCCGCGACAACCACGCGTATGTCCACCGTTAGCGTTCGCGACCGGGCCAAAGGGCGGGCCGGCGCGATCACCGTACTCCTCACGGTTGTCGGCTACGGCGCGGTCGGCGGCGTATTCCTCGTCCCCCAGTTTCAGGCGCTGTTCCCGGAGCTGACGCGAGGCACCGTCGACCTGCTCGCACACGCCATCGCCGCCGTCAACACTGTCGCGATCGTCACGCTCTCGCTGGGGTGGTACTGGATCCGCAATGACGAAGTGAAGAAACACGCGGCGGCGATGACGACCTCGTTCGCCCTCATCCTCGTGTTCCTCGGGCTGTACCTCCCGAAGGTCGCCGGCGGCGGGACGCGAGAGTTCGTCTTGGAGTCGGCGTACGCGTGGGTGCCCCTGTGGGACTGGATCTACTACGCGTACCTCCTCATGCTCGCGATTCACATCATCCTCTCCGTCGTCGCCGTGCCCGTCGTCCTCTACGCCGTCGTCCTCGGGCTCACACACTCGGAGACGGAACTCCGGAACGAGACCCCGCACCGCCGGGTCGGTCGGATCGCCGCGAGCGCGTGGCTCCTCTCGCTCGTGCTCGGCGTCGTCACCTACCTCATGTTGAACCACGCGTACGACTCGACGTTCGCGGCCGCCGAGGCCGCGGCGGCGCTGATTCCGGTGGTCCCCGGGCTGTAGCGCCCCCGTCATCGTCGAGACACGCCAATCCGGCCTCGCCCGCCGCCACCGAAACGCTTGACCCGCGCCCCGGTCACCCACAGGCATGACCGACTGGATCGGCGACGTCTTCACGAGCGATATCGGCTGGGACCACCTCGAATCACTCGTCGACATCGGCGACCGCATGGCCGGCTCTGACGGCGAGCGCGCCGGGCTCGAGTTGACCCGCGACGCGCTGGCCGACGCCGGGGCGCGCGAGGCGCGGATCGACGAGTTCGAGATTCAGGGCTGGAAGCGCGGCGGCAGCGAGATCCGACGCGGCGAGGAAGTCGTCGCGAGCGGGATGAACGCCTGCGTCGCGCTCCCGCGCAGCCCGAGCGGCGAGGCGACCGGCGAGTTCGTCGATCTGGGATACGGCGTCCCCGAGGACTTCGACGGGGACCTGACCGGGACGGTCGTGATGGTCTCATCGGACACCCCCGACTCCGTCGACCGGTTCATTCACCGGCGAGAGAAGTACTACCACGCGGTGGAGGCCGGCGCCGCCGCCTTCGTCTTCGCGAACCACGTCGAGGGGACGCTGCCGCCGACCGGGAGCGTCGGCACCGCAGACGCGCCGATCGGCGAGATCCCGGCGGTCGGCGTCTCGAAGGAGACCGGCGCCCGTCTCGCGCGCCGACGCGAGGGCGAGGAGCTCACCGTCGCCGTCGACTGCGAGACCCCCGACGCGACGAGCGGGAACGCGGTCGCCGAGATCGGTCCCGACACCGACGAGTTCCTCGTCGTCTCCTGCCACGTCGACGCTCACGACCTCGCGGAGGGGGCGATGGACAACGGCGCCGGCACGGCGACGCTCGTCGAGGTCGCCAACGCCCTCGCCGCTCGGGAAACGGCGCTCGACACGAGGGTGCGGTTCGTCGGCTTCGGCGCCGAGGAGGTCGGCCTCGTCGGCTCCTCGCGGTTCGCCGCGAGCGTCGATCCCGACCGCGTCAAGGCCGTGATCAACGTCGACAGCAACGTGTTCGGTCGCACCCTGAAGCTCGATCACCACGGGTTCGACGCGTTAGAGGCGGCCGGCGAGCGCGTGAGCGACCGGTTCGACCACCCGATCGCGCTCGGCGAGAAGCTGGTCCCGCACAGCGACCACTGGCCGTTCGTCGAGCGCGGGATCCCCGGCTACATGGTTTCCGGGGAAACGGAGGGACGCGGCCGGGGGTGGGGCCACACCGGCGCGGACACGCTCGACAAGCTCGAGTCCCGGACCCTCCGCGAGCAGGCGATCCTGCTGACGGCGCTCGTCGTCGACCTCGCCGGCGACGACGTGTCGACCACGCGGAGGCCGACCGACGAGATCGCGGCCGCGCTCGAGCGGGAAGGGAAGGCGACGGGCATGAAGATCACCGGCGACTGGCCGTTCTAGCCGAACGTGCCGGCCGCGAACCGGGAGGTTTTCACCCCGGCCGATCGCACTCCCAGACATGGAAGCGTCGGAACGCCGCGTTGCCGTCGTCGGTGACGACGGACGAACGTCGGAGCTCCGAGCCGCGGTCCGGGACGCCGGGGGACGCCTCGCTACCCCGACGGATGCGAGCGGCGAGGCGAACGGCGACACGGCGACGATCAGCGGCGACGCCCCCGGCGCCGACCTCCTCGTGGCGGTCGGAGACGAGGCCGTTCGCGACGCGGTCGTGACGGCGCCGAACTGCACGGTGGTCCCCGTCGCCGACCGTCGGCTCGCGTTCGACCGCGACGAAGCCGTCGAAGCTCTCAGACGGCTGCTCGACGGATCGGCAGCCGCCGACCCCGTCAGGCGTGTCACGCACCCGGTCCTCGCCGTCGATGGCGGGACCGACGTCGCTGTGCGGGCCGCGTTCGATGTCACCGTCGTCACCGACGAGCCGGCGCGGATCTCGGAGTTCGCAGTCGGGTTTCCGCGCGGGCAGACCGAGTCGGTCCGCGCCGACGGCATCGTCGTCGCGACGCCGCTGGGGAGCGACGGGTACGCGAACGCCGCCGGCGGCCCACTCGTGGAGCCCGGCGGCGGACTCTCGGTCGTCCCGATCGCCCCGTTCAGCACCCACACTGACGCGTGGATCGCGACGGAACGGCTTCGGCTTACCGTCGAGCGGGAAGACGAGCCGATCGTACTCGTGGTCGACGGCGAGCGGCGCGGCACCGTCGAGCCACACCGGCCGATCGAGATCGAGACGGTCGGTCAGGTCGCGTTCGCGGCGCCGAGGGGGTGTCGCGAGCGAACCGATCGGAAACACTCTAATAACTCGTGACCGGATGTGTCGGTATGGACCCACTGCAGTTCCTCGTTCCGCTCGGCTGGCTGTCCGAAGTCGGACCGATGCTGCCGTACGCGATACTCGTGATGGCGGTCGCAAATCTCGCGACCCGGCACATCGCGCACCGGCACCACGTTGACCAAGGGAGCGACGGCGAGAGCGTCGAGCCGCATACGCTTCACGCGTTCACAAACATCGGGCTACTACTCTTGACGCTCCTGTTCGTCGTCGCCGCACCGATCAGTGGAACGATCCTCGCGGTGATCGTGATCACGATGTTGATCGCCGACCTGTTCGAGCTGGAGGCACGCAACGTCGAGGCGCGAAACGATATGCCGATCGAGGCCCCGAAGAGCTCGATCGCCGCTTCGTTGGTCTTGATGGTGTTCGTCGCCTACTACTCGCTGTTCTTCCTCGTCTCGGGGATATGGAACCAGTTCATCGTCGCGTGAGGTGAGCGCGGCCCGGCGGACCGGGTTCCGCCTTCGGCCGGCGTCGATCGAGATGCAGACGCTCCGTGAAAAAAGACGGAAGCGACGGCGACGGTTCCTGATAAACGACGATGCAGTGGTGCCGCCGACGAGCGGGCCGCAGACGCGTAAGTCGCACGCGTCAACAGCGCTGTTATTTATAAGATCGTGTCTGTCTCCATATCCTTGGTCGCCTCTTCGAGCCCGTCGTTGCGAGCGGTCTCGGCGTGAGAACCCTCGAGCTCGGCGTCGGTGAGGAGGTCGCGGAACTCGTCGCGGAACCGGTCGTTCGCCCGGGTGGAAGTCAGGTCCACGCGGGCGACGCGGGCGTACTTCGCGACGGTGTCGGGGTCGGCGTCGAGGACGTCTGCACACTCGACGATCGAGCGCCCCTCGGCGGTCAGCTGCTTCAGGTCGGCGTAGTCGAACGCGTCGCCGTCGACCTCGCGGTCGGACTCGCGGACGAGGTGGAGGCTAAACCGCGCGTCGCGGACGGCCGCGGGGTCGACGACGGGCGCGGCTTCCGAGTCGACTCCACTCTCCTCCCCGGCACCCTCGCTGTCCCCGTCCACCTCGCGCACCTCCGCGAGCGCGGTCGCGATCGCCTCGTCGTCCGCCTCCTCGAAGCGCCCGCGAGCGATCCGGGCGTAGGTCGCGTCGTCGAAGTCGGTCGAGAAGTCGTACCGCTCGCGCATCGCGGCGACGAGTTCGCGGACCCGCTCGCCGACCGCCGCCCCGTCGCGGTCAGTGAGCGTCCCGCGCGACTCCGCCTGCCGCTCGGTGACCGTGTCGGACCCGGTGGTCTCGACGAAGATATCGCGGAGATCGGCGGTCTTCTCGTCCATGGGCGGGGTGATACGCCCCGACAGTAAATAAGTCTCGCGTCCAAACTCGGCGAGCCCTGGCGGTCTCGAGCGGAGACGACCGAGGATCGCCCCGTCGTCAACCAGTATATTCAAGTTGGTTTACGAGGATGTCGGAGACATGGCAACCAATACGGAGTCGGTGGATCTCGTCGGCGACGAGGCCGCAACGAACCTCGCCCGTGCGGCGCTGTTCGCCGCGCTCATCGGCGCGTTCGCGTACGTCTCGTTCCCGTTCCCGCTCTCGCCTGCACCGGTGACACTACAGGTGCTCGGCGTGTTCCTCGCCGGGATCTACCTCGGTCCGGTCTGGGGCGGAGCAGCGCTCGTCTTCTACCTGCTCGCCGGGGCGCTCGGAGCCCCGGTGTTCGCGAACGGCTCTGCCGGCTTCGGCGTGCTCGTCGGCTCGACGGCCGGCTACCTCTGGTCGTACCCGATCGCTGCGGCGCTGGTCGGGGCGATCGTCCACCGCGGGACTGACCTCCGCGACCTCGGCGCGATCGGGGTTGGTACCCTCGTCGGCGCGATGGCCGCCGGCGTCGTCACCATCTACGCGTTCGGCGTCGTTGGGCTGGCGGTTGTGCTCCCCGAGCTCACTCTTGTGGAGGCGTTCGTCACCGGCGCGGCCGTGTTCCTCCCCGCGGAGGCCGCGAAAGTCGCCGCTGCGGTCGGCGTCGTACGCTCGGACGCGATCGCGGCCGCATGAGGTGACGCCGTGATCAACTCCGAGGTGCGATCGTGATCGACGTCGACGGCGTCATCTGCCGATACGGCGGCGGCTCAGACGACGATACCGGCGTCGTCGCGGTCGACGACGTGACCCTCTCGATCCCGGACGGCGAGTTCCTGATCGTCGCCGGCGCGAACGGCTCCGGCAAGACGACGCTCGTCCGGACGTTCAACGGGCTCGTCGACCCCGTCGCCGGGACGGTCTCGGTCAACGGGACGCCGGTGAGCGACGACCTCGTTGCCGCCCGAACCGCGGTCGGCATGGTGTTTCAGGACCCCCGCGACCAGCTGGTCGCGGCCACCGTCGGGGCCGACGTGGCGTTCGGCCCGGAAAATCTCGGACTCTCACACGCCGCGATCGACCGGCGGGTCGACGACGCGCTCGACGCAGTGAACATGGCAGGCCGAGAGGACGACCGGACCGCGAGTCTCTCGGGCGGCGAGCGCGAGCGCGTCGCGATCGCGGGCGCGCTCGCGATGGAGCCCGACCACCTCGTCTTGGACGAGCCGTTCACCGGGCTCGACGAGCCGGCCCGGCGAGCGGTGCTCGACCGCCTGCGCGAACTCCGCGCGACCGGGACGAGCGTGATCGTCGTCACCCACGACCTCCGCGACGTGCTCGAACTCGCGGATCGGGTGGTGGGGCTGTCGGCCGGGCGAGTCGCCGTCGACGACGCGCCGCAGACGGCCGCCGCAGAGCTGCCGGGGCTCGACGTACGGGTTCCATCGGAGCGGTTCGACGACCGGCCCGCAGACGCCCCCGACGCCCCTTCCGACTCGTGACCCTCTCGTACGTCCCCGGGGACTCGCTCGCTCACCGGCTCGACCCCCGGTCGAAGCTCCTCGTGCAGGTCGGGTTCGCGGCGGCCGCGTACGCGTACACGACTCCCAGGGGGCTCACCGCGCTCACCCTCCTCGCCGTCGCCTGCCTGCGGCTCTCCGGCGGTGGCACCCGCGACCTGTGGACCTACCGAGCCGCGTTCCCGGTGCTTCTCGTCGCGCCCCTCGTCGCCGGCGTGACGCTCGGCGCGCCGTGGTTCCGGATCGAGCGCGCCGCGACCACGGGGCTCGCGAGCTACCGGGTCCTGCTGATCCTCGTCGTCGCCGCCGGCTACGTCAGGTCGACGCCGGTTCGAGGGTCGCGGGCGGCGATCCAGCGCTCGGTGCCGGGGAAGTCCGGACAGTTCTTGGGAACCGGTGTCGCGCTCGTGTTCCGGTTTCTTCCCCTCTTAAAGCGGGACCTGCTGACGGCGCGGGAGGCGGTCCACGCCCGCGGCGGCGACGCGCTTCCGGTCCGCGACCGAATGCGGCTCGTCGCCGTTGCGGGAATCAACCGGGCGTTCGGGCGGGCCGACCGACTCGGGACCGCGCTGAACGCCCGGTGTTTCGCGTGGAACCCGACGCTCCCGCGGCTGGCGCTCGGTCCCGCGGACTACCCGGCGCTCGCGCTCGGCGGGGGGCTGCTGGCGGCGGCCGCCGTCCCTCTCGTGTAGCCGCTCGAGAAACGCCGGACGACGTGCCCCGCGTTGTGGCAAGTTTTAACCCCGCCGTATCCGCCTGATCGATCATGACTCCCTTGCAGGCGGCCACCCGGGAGACGTTCTGGACGATAGGTCCGGTCGGGAAGGCCGCGTTCTACTGGCTCGCCGTGGTCGCGATCCTCGTGTTCTGCTACGGGGTGTACGCCCGGTTTGCGGCGTACACCCGCGGGAGCGAGGACCCGCGCGACCGGCTGTCGAACCTCCCCGCCCGGACCGTCGCGGCGACCAAGACGGTCATGTCGAACGAGAACCAGTTCGACCGGGACCTGTACGCGGGCGTGATGCACACGTTCGTGCTGTGGGGCTTTCTCACCCTGCTCGTCGCGACGACCATCCTCGGGTTCGACATCGACGTGTACCGCCCGCTCGCGGGCGAGTCCTTCTGGGTCGGCGACTTCTACCTGGCCTACCAGTTCGTCGTCGACGCGTTCGGCCTGCTGTTCATCGTCGGCGTCGGCATGGCCATGTACCGCCGCTACCGGAACCGCGACGGGCGACTGTGGGGGAAACACACCTCGATGGAGGACGACGCCTTCGTCTGGACTCTCTTCGCGCTCGGTATCGGCGGCTTCGTCGTCCAGGCGCTCGGTATCGTCGGCCAGCCCGCGAGAGCCGACGAAACGGTGAGCTTCATCGGCATGGCGATGGCCGCCGGGTTCCGGTGGGTCGGGCTGACACCCGCGGGCGCCGAGGCGATCTACGGCGTCGTCTGGTGGAGCCACTCGCTGTTGGCGTTCGCCTTCATCGCGTGGATCCCGTACGCGAAGCCGTTCCACATGATCTCCTCGTTCGCGAACGTCGTCGCCCGCGACAACAACGCGGGCGCGCGACTCCCCAACGTCCCCGCCGACCTCGATCACACCAACGCAGAGTCGCTCGACGACTTCACCTGGAAGGAGCTCATGGACGGCGACGCCTGCACGAAGTGCGGGCGCTGTTCGTCGGCCTGCCCGGCCGAGACCGTCGGCCGGAACCTCGACCCGCGGGACGTCATCCTCGATTTAAAGGCGTACCGCGAGTCCGTGAGCGACGACCCGGTGGCGGGTGCGGGTGGCGGGGGATCGGTCGCGACCGACGGCGGCGTGGCCAGTTCCGCCGCCGCCTCCGACGGCGGGACCGTCCCCATCGTCGCCGACGAGGGCGGCGTGATCGCGAGCGAGTCGATGGAGTCGTGTATGTCGTGTATGGCCTGTATGGACGCCTGCCCGGTCGACATCGAACACCTCACGTCGTTCACAAAGCTGAACCGCCAGCTGGTCGACGAGGGCGCGGTCGATTCGAACCTCCAAGACGTGTTCCAGGACGTGATGCAGAAGGGGAACACCTTCGGCGAGTCGCAGTCGAGCCGCGGCGACTGGATCGACGACCTCGACGAGGCGGTCGACGTTCCGGACGCCCGCGAGCGCGAGGTGGAGTACCTCTGGTACGTCGGCGACTACCCGAGCTTCGACGACCGGAACAAGAAAGTCGCCCGCGCGCTCGCCCGCCTGTTTGACGAGGCCGACGTGTCGTTCGGAATTCTGTTCGACGACGAGAAGACGGACGGCAACGACATCCGGCGGATCGGCGAGGAGTTCCTCTACCTCGAGCTGGCGGGCCACCACGTCGAGACGTTCGCGGACTGCGAGTTCGACTCGATCGTCTGTACCGACCCGCACTCGTACAACACCATCAAAAACGAGTACCCCGAGGTCGACTTCGCCGAGTTCGCGGACGACCCGATGATGCCGTTCGACCGCGAGGAACCGTGGAACGCCGACGGGGAGACCGGCGTGTTCCACTGGACGCAGGTAGTCGAAACGCTGGTCGACGAGGGGCGACTCGACCTGTCCGGCGACGAACTCGACTACACCGTCACCTACCACGACCCGTGTCACCTCGGCCGGTACAACGACGAGTACGAGGCGCCCCGCGAGCTGATCCGCGAGACCGGCGCCGACCTCCACGAGATGCCGCGCTCGCGCGAGGACTCGTTCTGCTGTGGCGGCGGCGGCGGCGGCCTCTGGACCGAACACGAAGAAGAGATCAAGCCGAGCGAAGAGCGCCTCCGCGAGGCGGTCGAGGACACCGACGCGGGCGACGCGATCGAGAAGTTCGTCGTCGCCTGCCCGATGTGTACGACGATGTTCGAGGACGGCCGGAAAACGGGCGACTTCGAGGACGACGTGGAGATCGTCGACGTCGCGGAACTGCTGATCGAGGCGGTGGAGGCGGGGTCGTAGTCGCGCCGCGCGTCTCAGCTGGTCGACCGCGACCGCGACTCGACCGCGTCGTCGATCCGACGCAGCAGGGCCCGCCCCGGCGCCCGATCGCGCACGGGGGCGTCGCCGAGGTAATCGATCAGCGCGTCGCGGAGGAGTGCGGCGCCGTCCGGGGTGAGCGCGCGGTCACGTTCGATGCTTCGGAGCAGCCTGCACTCCCCGGGGGCGTCGTCGCCGGCGGCGACGGCGGCCTCGCCCGCGTGGAACAGTGCGGCGTGGGCGACCCACGCCTCCTCAAGGGAGAGCGAGAGTCGGATTGGGTCTCCGTTCCTCGGAGAGCTCATGGTCCGGGTCTTCACACGGAAGGTCTTAAAGATACGCCGGGCGTGCAAAACGGGCGCTCCGGGGGCCGCGATCGTCGGCCTGCGGCATCTATATAGCGTACATAGATCACCTAAGTAATACTGACGGGGGGGTACACCTCATAGCATAGTACTTATGTCGAAGACAATGTCGATCAGGTGATGGCACCAAGCCACGACGCGGACGCGAACGGGATCACGCGGCGGAAATCGCTTGCGGCGCTCGCCGGTGCGGGAGCGCTCGCGCTCGCGGGATGTACCGAGACTGAGGGGGGCGACGGCGGCTCCGGAGACGGCTCGGACGGCTCGGACGGCTCAGACGGTTCCGACGGCTCGGACGGCTCGGACGGCTCGGACGGCTCGGACGGCTCGGACGGCTCGGACGGTTCCGACTCGCTGTCAGGGGCGATCAACATCGCCGGGTCGTCGACCGTTTTCCCGCTGATGAGCGCGGTCGCCGAGGACTTCGCCGAGGAACATCCGGATGTCCGGATCGACGTCAGTTCGACGGGCTCGGGCGGCGGGTTCTCGAACTTCTTCTGTGTCGGTGAGACCGACTTCAACAACGCGAGCCGGCCGATTAAACAGGAAGAACAGGATCTCTGCGCCGAGAACGACGTCGAATACGTCGAGCTCGTCGCGGCAACAGACGCGCTTACGGTCGTGATCAACAACGAAAACGACTGGGCGACGGAGATGACCGTCGAGGAGATCGCGCAGATCTGGGAGTCCGACGCGGCGGAGCTGTGGAGCGACGTCAACGACGAGTGGCCCGACGAGGAGATCGAGCGGTTCGGCGCGGCCGACACCTCGGGCACGTACGACTACTTCCTCGAGAACGTCATGGGCGCGGAACGTGGGCACACCGACGACTACCAGGCGACCGAGCAGGACAACACGATCGCCGCGGGCGTCGAGGGTAGCGAGTACGGGATCGGCTACTTCGGCTTCGCCTACTGGTACCAGAACCAGGATCAGATCACGCCGGTGGCCGTCGACAACGGCAACGGGCCAGTCGAACCGAACCTGGAGACCGCGTCGTCCGGCGAGTACGCGCCGCTTTCGCGGCCGCTGTTCACGTACCCGTCGATCTCGTCGCTCTCCAAGGAGCACGTCGCCGAGTTCGCCCGCTACTTCGTCGGCCAGACCACCAACGAGGACCTCGTCGCCGGCGACGTCGGGTACGTCCCCGCGACCGAGTCGACGAAGGAAGAGCAGATGCAGGTTCTCGAAGACGCGATCGAGCAGGCGCAGGGCTGAGCCACGCGTCATGAACCGGTGTATTGATTTACGACAGCGTTCGATCACCGACCGTCCGTGACAGATAGCACCGAGAGTCCGGATCTACAGCGACGGAGCGGACTCACACGACTGAAGGAGGGGACCTACGGAGGGTTCTTCGCCGCGTGCGCAGTAATCACCCTGCTAACGACGGTCGCCATCATTGCGACCCTGCTGTCGGACGCACTGGTGTTTTTCGCCGAGGTACCGATCACCGAGTTCCTGACCAGTACCAGCTGGAGCCCGAATCCGCGCGGAGGCGGGCAGTCGTTCGGTATCGTCGCCTTGGTCATCGGAACGCTCACCGTGACGATCACGGCGGGATTCGTCGCGCTTCCGGTTGGAACGTTGACCGCGATTTATCTCAGCGAGTACGCGACCTCGAACGCGCGCTCGATACTGAAACCGCTCTTGGAGATCCTCGCGGGCATCCCGACGGTCGTGTACGGGTACTTCGCGCTGGTGTACGTCACCCCGGCGTTGAAGGCGACGCTGTTCCCGGAGATGAGTACGTTCAACGCGCTGTCAGCGTCGTTGATGGTCGGAATCATGACGATTCCGATGGTCTCGTCGATATCCGAAGACGCCATGAGCGCCGTGCCCGATGACCTGCGACAGGCCGGGTACGGGCTCGGTGCGACCAAGTTCGAGGTGTCGACCGGAATCGTCGTCCCCGCCTCGATCTCCGGAATCGCCTCGTCGTACATTCTCGCTGTCTCGCGGGCGATCGGTGAGACGATGATCGTCGTCGTCGCGATGGGCGCGCAGGCGAGGATGCCTGCGGTCCAAGATGGGCTCTTCGGGATCCCGTTTATCAACCCCGCCGACACGCTCTTGCAGTCCGGGATGACGATCACCGTCGCGATGGTGCAGATCGCTGGCGGCGACCTGACGGGCGGGACCACCCCGTACGACGCGATGTTCGCGCTCGGACTCACGCTGTTCGTGGTGACCCTTGTAATGAACGTGCTCAGTGACATCATCGCGGAACGATACCGGGAGGAGTACTGATGGCGACTGACACCGACACCGCGCGCGTCGAGGAGTTCGGCGAGGTGAGCCGCGTCCGGGGGATCATCTTCGAGTACCTCTCTCTCGGCGCGAGCGTGCTGGGGATCTTTGCGCTCGCGGTGTTGCTCATCTACGTCACGATCGACGCCTTCGATCTGGCGAACGCGAGCCCCCTGTGGC
Source organism: Halorubrum shenae (assembly GCF_051194165.1). Classification (NCBI taxonomy): domain Archaea; kingdom Methanobacteriati; phylum Methanobacteriota; class Halobacteria; order Halobacteriales; family Haloferacaceae; genus Halorubrum; species Halorubrum shenae. The sequence goes on from NZ_JBLZNI010000002.1 coordinate 280,287, forward strand.
TGTTGACGTACTTCCTTACGCTCGTCGTTCCCTTCCTTGGCTTTTGCCTGTACAGCGCCCGTGATCGGGCGTTGATGCGCCGCGCGGTCGCCGTGGCCGGTGGCGGCCTTATCGCGGTCGCCGCGGTCTTCACCGCGGTCGAAACGTTCGTCCGCCAGGTTCCGCGGCTCAACTGGCAGCTCGCGTATCTCTTTGTCGTCGTCATCCCCCTCACCGGATACCTCGTCTACATCGGGGCCCGTGGGCGGCCCGGATCGGTCGGCTTCGGGCTCGTCGGACGGCTGATCGGTGGCACCGCGATCGGACTGGCGTTCAGTGTCCTCTTTTTGGTGTTCGACGAGCGACTGTGGTTCCTCGCGTACACGCTCGGGATCGTTCCGGCGCTATTCACGTACGCGTACGGCCGACTCCGGAACTCGTCGACCGCCGTGACAGCTGCCCTTCCGGTGAGTATCCTCGGGGTATTGCTCGCCGTGTTCGTCCGGGAAGTGGTCCGGACGTATCCCACGACGACGTTTATCTACCTCTGGACGCTTGCGATCCCGATCGCGGCGGCCGGCGCCCTCGTGGTGAACGGTCGCGGGAACCGGACTGCGGCGCTGGTCGCGGGAGGCGTTCCGCTCGTCCTCGCAGCCGCAGTCGGACTGTTCGGACGAGCTGCGGGGCTCGGGGTCGGCGGTCCGAACGCACTGCTGGTCATCGCCGTGGCGGGCGTCCCGACCGCCGTCTACCTCCATCGCGTGTTCGACGTCGGCGAGGGGGTGGCGGGACTGGCGCTTCCAGTCCTACTCGTCGTCGGGGCGCTCGTCGGGGCGCTCGTCGTCGAGACGTTCGGGATCCCGACGCCGAACTCGTGGGTCAGCGGGACGTTCGTCACCGAAGCACCGTCTCGAAATGCCCGTGAAGCGGGCCTCTATCCGGCGATTGTCGGCTCGGTGATCATTATCGCGATGGTCGCCGTGCTGTCGTTCGTCTTGGGAGTCGCGACCTCTGTGTTCTTAGAGGAGTACACCGCAGGCAGCGGGGTCGTCGGCGCGTTGACGCGGCTGCTCCAGATCAACATCGCGAACCTCGCAGCGGTCCCGTCGGTCGTTTACGGGCTGCTCGGACTGGGGCTGTTCGCGAACCTGCTCGGGTTGGGCTTCGGGACCGCGGTGACGGTGTCGCTGACGCTGTCGCTGCTCATCCTCCCGATCACGATTATCTCCGCGCAGGAGGCGATCCGGTCGGTGCCGGACGACCTGCGACGGGGATCGGACGCGATGGGGGCGACCCGCTGGCAGACGACGAAGAACGTCGTCCTCCCGGAGGCGTTCCCCGGAATCCTCACCGGGACGATCCTCGCGCTCGGGCGGGCGATCGGCGAGACCGCCCCGCTCATCATGGTCGGCGCGGCGACGACGGTGTTTAGCGCGCCGAACAGCCTGTTCAACAAGTTCAGCGCAATGCCGATGCAGATCTACGCGTGGGCGAACTTCCCACAGGCGGAGTTCCGATACGGCGTCGTCGCCGCAGGCGTTATCACGCTGTTGGTCATTCTCATCGGTATGAACGGGACGGCGATACTGCTGCGAAACCGCGCGGAGCGGGGGCACTAACATGAGTAACACCGAAACAGAGACAGAAACCGAACCCGACGCGAGCGACTCGCTCATCAGGACGGACGTACAGACCGGGTCGAACGACCGAGCCACACCCTCGAATCGGACCGCGGTCGCCACGCGCGACCTGAACGTCTTCTACGGCGACGATCAGGCCATCGACGACGTGTCGATGGATATCCCCGAAAAGCGCGTGACCGCGCTCATCGGCCCCTCGGGCTGTGGCAAGTCAACGTTCCTCCGGTGTATCAACCGGATGAACGATATGATCGAGGTGTGCCGCGTCGAGGGCGAGGTGAAGTTCGGCGGCAAAAACGTGTACGACGACGACGTCGATCCCGTCGCCCTCCGCCGGAAGATCGGAATGGTGTTCCAGAAGCCGAACCCGTTCCCGAAGTCGATCCGCGATAACGTTGCCTACGGCCTGAAGATTCAGGGGTACGAGGGCGACGTCGACGAGCGCGTCGAGGAAGCGCTGAAAGGGGCCGCGCTGTGGGACGAGGTGAAAGACCAGCTCGACTCCTCGGGACTCGACCTCTCCGGCGGGCAACAGCAGCGGCTCTGTATCGCCCGCGCCATCGCGGCCGACCCGGAGGTCATCCTGATGGACGAGCCGACCTCGGCGCTCGACCCCGTCGCGGCCTCAAAGATCGAGGACCTCATCGACGATCTGGCGGAGGAGTACACCGTCATCATCGTTACCCACAACATGCAGCAGGCGGCCCGCATCTCCGATAGAACCGCGGTGTTCCTCACCGGCGGTCGGCTCGTCGAGTACGACGACACCACCAAGATCTTCGAAGATCCAGAGGAACAGCGCGTGGAGGACTACATCACGGGGAAGTTCGGATAGATGCCCCGCGAGAACTACCAGGAGCGACTCAACGAGCTCCGAGACGACGTGGTCGCGATGGGCGAGTTGGTCCTCGACCGGTACGAGACCGCGCTCCGCGCCGCCGAGACGGGCGACGACGACCTCGCCGACGAGGTGGTCGGCAGCGATCACGTGGTCAACGACCGGTACCTCGAACTCGAAGACGAATGTACGGAACTGCTCGCGCTCCAGCAGCCCGTCGCCGGAGACCTCCGGCTGGTGACCGCCTCGTTCAAGATCATCACCGACCTCGAACGCGTCGCCGACTTGGCGACGAACATCGCCGAGTACGGCGGCGAGGACGGCGGGATCCACCCCGCCGTCGACTTCCGCGGGCTCGGCGACGCGGCCGGCGACATGGTCGCAGACGCGGTCGCGGCCTACGAGGCGTCCGATCCCGACGCCTGCCGAGAGATCGACGTCCGCGACGACGACCTCGATGAGCGGTGTCGACGGGCCAGCGAGGCGGTCGTCCGGAAGCTTCTCGAAGCGGACCGCGCCCGCATCGAGGCGAACGGGACCGCTGAGACGGACCCTGGTTACCTGGCCGACTCGCTCGACGAGGTCTCCCGCGCACTGCTGGCGATCCGTGACCTCGAACGGGTCGGCGACCACGGGGTCAACATCGCCGCTCGGACGCTGTACATGATCGAGAGCGACGACGAACTGATCTACTGAACGCGACCCCCGAACCGACGCCGAACCCACCATGACAACAGCCACCGACACCACGGACGACGAAGCGACCGACGAGACGACCACCCTCACGTTCATGTGCGTCCGCAACGCCGGGCGGAGCCAGATGGCGACCGCCTTCGCGGAGCGCGAGCGCGACCGACGCGGGCTCGGCGACGCGGTCGATATCGTGACGGGCGGCACGATGCCCGCGGACACCGTTCACGACGTGGTCGTCGAGGCGCTCGCGGAGGTCGACCTCGACGTGAACGGGCGGACCCCCCGCGAGATCGCCGACGACACGCTCGCCGCGTCCGACTTCGTCGCCACGATGGGCTGTTCGACGCTCGAACTGGACGGCGTCGACACCGACGACTGGGACCTCGACGATCCGGGCGAGCGCCCGATCGAGGAAGTCCGTCCGATCCGCGACGAGATCGAGCGCCGCGTAGTCGCCGTCTTCGATGAGCGGTTCGGCGAGTACGACGGCGAATAGCTCGCTGACGCAGTCGACGGTCATTTTTAAACGGTCGACCGTAGGTCCGGCGCACGCGTTGCTTCCGGCTCACTCGTTCGTTTATTAGGAGCCGCGAGCATGTCGACGGTGAACACTGCTAGCGTCCCAGTCGCGAGGACTCGCGACTGCCCCGTTGAGTCCCACCCACCCCAGCACAGCAACCGCACCTCACGCCTCCCCAGCCTCGTCGCCGGCGGCTCTGCCGCCGACTCCCTCGCGCGTGCTGCTCGCGGGCCGATGGCCCGCTCACAGGCACGCGCCACGGCATTCATTTATAAGCGACTGAGTGTCCCACCTACTCGGGCCCGTCACTCCGTCCGGACCCGAATCTCGATACCGTCGGCGTCCGTCACTGCGATACCGTCCTCCCGCTCGTCGACGACGAACTCGATGTCGCCGTCGACTGCGACCGCGTCGAGCCGGTCTCGCACCGCTTCTACCGCGGTCGCGTCCGGGACGACCACCTCGAACCACGCGAGCCCGCGTCCGCCGGCGGGCGTCGTCCGCCCTTGCCACGTGTTCGCGCCGAGGTGGTGGTGGTAGCCGCCGGCCGCGACGAACCGGACGTTCGGCCCAGTCATCCCGACCTCAAAGCCGAGGCCGTCGACGTACACCGCCTCGAACGCCGACAGCGAGGTGACTTCGAGATGCATGTGACCCACGTCGGTGCTGGGCGGAACGCGGTCGGCGAAAGCCGAATCGCCCGTCGCTCCGGCGACCCCCTCGATATCGAGCGGTTCGGTCGCCATCCGGATCGTTCCGTCGTCGTCGGCCGGCCACTCCTCGCGGGGGCGGTCGCGGTAGATCTCCACGCCGTTGCCCTCGGGGTCGTCGAGGTACAGCGCCTCGCTGACGAGGTGGTCCGAGGCGCCGTCGAGCCGCCACCGATCTCGCACGCGGGCCAACGCCTCGCCGAGAGCAGCGCGGGAGGGAACTCGGAACGCGGTGTGGAAGAGGCCGGCGTCGGTCGGGCCTCGCTCCGGGCTGTCGGGGTCGCGTTCCAAGACGAGGAGGGGCGTCTCCGCGACGCCGAGGGTCGCTCGATCGTCGTCGCGGTCGAGCACCGCGAGGCCGACCACGTCGCGATAGAACGCGGTCGTCTCGTCGAGGTCGGCGACGCGGAGCGCGGCGCGACCGATCCGCGTCCCGGCGGGGAGTCGGTCGTCGGGGGCGTCGCGGGAGGCGTCGGTGTCCATGTGGGTCGGTACCGTCTGTGGCGCGTTCAACGCGTCGGTCGCGGACGGGAACGGCTCCGTCGTCTCACACCCGTCCCGAACCGTCCTGAACGTCCGTTAGAATCAAACGGTCACGCGACGGAGAGACTGGTATGAGCGCCGAACAGGAGACACGAGCCGTCCGCTGTCTGGTCGCGAAGGTTGGACTCGACGGTCACGACCGGGGAGCACACGTGATCGCACGGGCGTTTCGGGACGCCGGCTTCGAAGTGGTCTACTCCGGGCTTCACCGCGCTCCCGAGGATATCGTACAGGCGGCGGTCCAAGAGGACGTGGACGTGCTGGGCATCTCCATCCTCTCGGGGGCGCACAACACGCTCGTTCCGAAGGTGATCGAGGGGCTCAAAGAGTACGACGCGTTCGAGGACACCCTGATCTTGGTCGGCGGGATCATCCCCGACGACGACGAGGTCGAACTCAAGGAGCTCGGCGTCGCCGAGGTGTTCGGCCCCGGAACACCGATGGAAGAGACAGTCGAGTTCATCCGGAACAACCTCCCGGAGCGAGCGTAGATGGGTGAGTCGGACGCAACCGCGCTCAGCGACGCCGACGCCGAGCTCGTCGAAGAGCTCCTCGCCGGGAGCCACCGGGCCCTCGCGCGCGTCATCACGCGGATCGAGAACCGCGCGACCGGCTACCGCGGTATCGTCGCCGCGCTCCACGAGCACACCGGCGGCGCGGACGTGATCGGGGTCACCGGAGCGCCCGGCGCCGGGAAGTCGACGCTCGTCGACAAGCTCGCGGCCGCCTACCGCGACCGCGGCGACACCGTCGGCGTCGTCGCCGTCGACCCCTCCTCGCCGTACACCGGCGGTGCGGTGCTCGGCGACCGGATCCGGATGGCGTCGAACGTCGGCGACATGGACGTGTTCTTCCGGTCGATGAGCGCGCGCGGCCAGCTCGGCGGGCTCTCGATGGCGACCGCGGACGCCGTGAAAGCGCTCGACGCCTTCGGAAAGAACGCGGTCATCATCGAGACGGTCGGTGCCGGCCAGAACGAGGTCGACGTGGTCCGGACCGCAGACACGGTCGCGGTGCTGGTCCAGCCCGGCTCCGGCGACGACGTGCAGACGCTGAAGGCCGGCATTCTGGAGATCGGCGACGTGTTCGTCGTCAACAAGGCCGACATGGACGGCGCGGAGCGCACCCTCGCCGAACTCGAGGAGATGATCCACCGGCGGGAGGGCCCGACGAAGGGGCTCGATGGGGGACACCACGGCTTCGAGGTTCCCGATCATCCGGACGACGGGGAGGGAGACGGAGACGGCGGGAAGGGAGACGGAGACGACAGGAAGGGTGACGGAGACGACGAGGAGGGTGACGACGAGCCGCCGGAGTGGACCCTCGAAGTGCTCCGAACCGTTGCGAACACCGGCGAGGGCGTCTCGGAGCTGATAGAGACGTTCGACGCTCACGCGACTCACCTCCGCGAGTCGGGCGCGATCGAGGCGACGAAGCGCCGGCGCTACGCCGAGGAGATCCGCACGCTGGTCCGTTCGGACGTGGGCGCGCTCGCGAGCGGGGAGATCGAGCGCCGGGGCGGGATCGACGCGCTCGCCGACTCGGTTCGGCGGCGAGAGACGGACCCGTACAGCCTCGCCACGGAGATCGTCGAGCCGATCGCGGAGTGCGTGGAGACCGACGCAGACGAGGTCAGCGACGTGCGAGATGCCGACAGCGGAGCGCCCGTCGATCAGGACGCGAGATAACAGCACGCGACACGGTGGCCCGGAGAGCCCACGAATTATAAGTCGCCAGCGGACCAACAGTTTTCCATGAAGCTCAGGAACCTCGCCGGGACCGCCCTCCTCGGCGTCGGCGCGATCGCCGCGCTCAACACCGGACTCCGGTACGAAGGAGAGTTAGAGTCGCCGCTCGACGGCGACGACGGGACGTTCCGCTGGCGCGGGATGAACGTCGCGTACACCGAGGCGGGCGACCCGGACGACCCCGACCTCGTGCTCCTCCACGGCGCCAACGCCGCCGGCTCCGCGGGCGAGTGGCGCGCGGTGTTCGACGACCTGGCCGCGGACCACCACGTCGTCGCTCCCGACCTGCCGGGGTTCGGCCGCTCCAACCGACCGCCGCTGCGCTACTCCGCGGCGCTGTACGAGGACTTCGTCCGCGACTTCCTCGCCGACTTCGACAAGCCCGCCGTCGTCGCCTCGTCCCTGTCGGCGGCGTACGCGGCCGCGGCGGTCGACGCCGATGGCTCGACGCCAGACGGGATCGATATCCGGGGATTCGTCGGCGTCTGTCCGGCGACCGTCGCCGGACCGAGCCCGCCGAAGTCGTGGCTGCGGGAGCTGATCCGAGCGCCGCTCGTCGGCGACGCGCTGTTCAACGCTCTCGCCTCGAAGCCGTCGATCCGCTATTTCAACGCCGACCACGGCTACGACGACCCGACGAACCCCAGCGAGGAGTGGGCCGACTACGAGTGGCGGACGGCCCACGCCGAGAACGCTCGGTTCGCGCCCGCGTCGTTCATCTCGGGGTACCTCAACAGCGACCTCGACCTCGCGGACGCGCTTGCGTCGATGGACGCGGCACCGACGATCGTCTGGGGCCGCGAGGCCGAGGTGAGCCCGTTGGCCGACGGCCGCGAACTCGCCGACGAGTCCGGGGCCCGCCTTGTTGTCTTCGATCGCGCCAAGCTGCTGCCGCACGTCGAACACCCGGAGCGATTCGTCGAGACCGTCGAGGAAAGCCTCGTCGCGAGTGCGACGGTGTGACGATCGGGACCCGCTCACTTGTCTCGACGAACGTACAGCGTCTTCTCGCAGACCGCGTGGACCGTCCCCGCGTCGTCGACTAGGGAGACGAGATACTCCCGGTCGGTCGACTCGCCGGGCGCGAGCCCATCGCGGAGCGTCTCGATCTCGTCGTCCGTGAGCGCGAACTCCGCGTACAGCGTGTCGCGGCCGGGTTCGAGGAACTCGATCGCGGCCGACTTATCCCAGACGGTGAAGCTGTCGCCGAGGACCCGACGGAGTATCGTCAGGTACACCGGGTCGATCGCGCCGTAGAGACTCCCGCCGAAGATCGTTCCGATCGCGTTTCGCGTCCGCCAGTTGAACGGGACCCGGATCCGGATGTACCGCCAGTTCGCACCGATGTGGTCGACTCGAGCGCCGGTGCCGCGGTAGGCGGGGAGGAGATTGAACCCGTGGCGCCACAGCCGGGTGCGAACGCTCTCGGCCGGCGGGTCATCGCGGAGGGGGCGCGGGTCGGGATCGCGATCGATGCCGGTCGGAGGGTCGGTCACGTCAACAGGAGACGGCGCCGCGGGCAAACCCGTGTCGGAACCGGCGACAACGGGCCCGGAGTTGTCGACGTCGGACGCTTATTTATAAGATGCGGCGCGGTCGGCGCGCGCCTGTGAGCGCCCGAAGGGCGCGAACAGCGTCGCGCGAGGGAGTCAGTCGCCGGAGCGAAGCGGAGGCGACTGACGAGGCTGGGGAGGCGTGAGGTGCTGTGCGGTTGCGGTGCGGGTGGGACTCAAAGGGGCAGTCGCGAGGACGAAGCACGGTGACGCAAGGACCGCAGCGAGCAACGCGAGCGAGGACCGCAACGAACCGCGCGAGTCGTCGCGACTGGGGCTTTGACGGTGTTTGTCGACGATTCGTCGCCAGCAGTCACTTATAAACGAGCGATTGAGACGTCGACGACGTTTGCGGTCGATCCGGACGAATGCGGTCACACGGGCGCGTTCTCGCCTCGGCCCGAAACGGGTATCCCCGCGCGTCCGCAACCCGACACTGATGGAGTGTGACAGGTGCGGAGACGACGCGATCCACCACGCCGCCTACTCCGGGGCGCACCTCTGTGGCGAGCACCTCCGCCGGTCGGTCGAGAAGCGCGTGAAACGCCGCATTCGCGAGGACGTCCTCCTCGATCCGGACGCGACGCCGGACGACCCTGACCGCTGGGTGATCGGCCTCTCCGGCGGGAAAGACAGCGTCGCGCTGACACAGATCCTCGACGACGTGTTCGGAACGGACCCCCGCGTCGAGATGCTCGCGTTAACGATCCACGAGGGGATCGAGGGGTACCGCGACGAGAGCCTCGACGCCTGCGTCGAGCTCACTGAGGACCTCTCGCTCCGCCACGAGGTCGTCTCCTACGAGGAGGAGTTCGACGTGCAGATGGACGACGTCGTCGAGAGCGACCCGGAGAACATGGCCGCCTGCGCGTACTGCGGCGTATTCCGGCGGGACCTCCTCGAAAAATACGCCGCCGAGTTCGACGCCGACAAGCTGCTCACCGGCCACAACCTCGACGACGAGGCCCAGACGGCGATGATGAACTTCCTCGAGGGCGACGTGCGACAGGTGGCGAAACACTTCGACGCCTCGCTCGGTCCCTTCGACGAGCGCGAGAGGACCGACGCGTTCGTCCCGCGCGCCAAGCCGCTGCGAGACGTGCCCGAAAAGGAGATCGCCCTGTACTGTCACGTCCGCGACCTCCCGACGCACATGGCCGAGTGTCCCCACTCCTCGGAAGCGTACCGCGGGGAGATCCAGTCGACGATCCACGACCTCGAAGAGAACCACCCCGGCGCCCGCCACTCGATCATGGCCGGCTACGAGGAGCTGTCCGCGCTCGCCGCCGAAACGTACCGCGAGGGCGGCGACGCCGCCGCCGACTCGCCCGATCTGGGCGAGTGCGACCGCTGCGGTTCGAAGACGAGCCGCGACGTCTGTCGGAAGTGCCGACTGCTCGACTCGATCGAAGCGGCCTGAGCCGGTCGGCGTTCACGGGTCGCCGTCGACGTGACCCAACAGATCGAGCTGGTGGGTGAGGTACACGAGCTCGCCGTCGTCGACCCGTCGCCGTCGATCGTCGAGCCACGCGTCGAGCGCAACGCTCGGGTCCTCCGGAGACGACTCGCCGTCTTCCAGTGACATCCCCACGGTCCCGTCGATCACCTCTCCGACCGCCTCCTCCACAGTGTCGAGAATGTGTCGGAGGAAGAACGCCTCGTCGCCGGGGTACGCGGAGTCGGGGCCGGCTCGCCGACCGCTCTCCGCGCTCTCGACCGGCCGAACCACCCAGTCCGATCCGGCGACGCCGAGGAGCGAGGCGCCCTCGATCGCCCGGATCCGCGCGAGCGCGTCGCCGCCGGCCCGACTGCTCCCGCCGGCCTTGGCGTCCATGTGCGCGTGGTAGTAGCCCTCAATCTCTCGGTCGGCCGGGTGCGACGGGCGGAACCGCGTCCCGCCGTCGAACGTGATCGGGAAATAGAACGACCCGCCGGGCGCGAGCCCGTCGAGCAGGGGTTCGAGCCCGTCCAAGCCGAGCACGTCGAGCAGCGCCATCCCGATCAGGGCGTCCCACTCGCCAGCGGACTCCGACGCGTACGCGACCGCGTCGGCGACGACCGGCTCGACCGTGACGGTTCGGGCGTCGGTCTCGACGACGAGGGCGTCCGGTTCGCTGTCGTCGTCGCGCTCGCTCGCGGCGGTGACGGAAACCGAGGCGTCCCGGTCCGCCGCCCACTCGCGGAGGAACGGGGCGACTCCGGCGAGCGCCCCGGCGTCGCGGTCGACCGCGACGTACCGCGTCTCGCCCGGCGGGAGCACCGCCCAGTCGATCAGGCGGGCGATCATCGTCCCGATGCCGGCCCCCACTTCGAGGACGCGGAGCGGGCCCTCGGTCGTCGCCGCGCGGTCGGCGATCTGTTCGCGAAGGCGTCCGACGAGCCGCCGGTCGAGCGCCCGGTCGTCGACGGTCCGCTTCGCACGGAGATAGCGCCGGAACGCGTCGGTGTCGGCGGCGAGGCCCCCCTCACCGCCGCCCGGAGATTCCTCACTATCTCCCGTCACGTCGCCGCCGCCGCCCGGAGATTCCCCACCGTCCCCCGTCACGTCGCCACCTCCGGCTCGACGGCGTCGGGCGCGTCGGCGACGTCGGCGAGCAGCCGGCGGACGCGCGCCGCCGACTCGTCCCAACTCGGGTGGCGCTCGTACCGCCGCCTGGCGGCGCGACCCATCGCTGCGACCCGGTCGGGATCGACCGCGAACTCGGTGAGCGCGCGGGCGACGGCGGCGGGGTCGTCCGGCTCGACGAGAACGCCCGTCTCGCCGTCGGTGACCGTCTCGCTCGCGCCGCCGGCCCGGGAGGCGATCGCCGGCAGGCCGAAGCTCATTCCCTCCAGGTAGACGATCCCGAACCCCTCGTATCGAGAGGGGACGGCGAGGACGTGGCTCGCGCGGAGGACGTCGGCCAGCTCGGCGTCGGACAGCCGGCCGGAAAAGCGGACGCGGTCACCGAGCCCGCGCTCCCGGACGAGCCGCCGGACGTCGGCGACGTGGGACGCGTCGACCGGCCGGCCGACGGCCGTGAGATCGACGGCGGCGTCGGCCCGGGCCACTCCCTCGACGAGCGTGTCCAGCCCCTTCCGCGGCTCGACGTTCCCGACGAACGCGACGCGGAGCGGACCCTCGCCGGCTCGCGCCGCGATCGCGTCGTCGTCGATCGCGGGATCGAACCGGTCGCCGGCTGGCGGGGCGACGACGCTCGCACCGGAGTCGACGCCGAGGGCGGCGACGGCGTCGCGGGTCGCCGCGCTGTTACAGACGACGCCGTCGACGGACGCGAGATACCGGCGCTCGATCGCGCGGTACAGCGAGGAAAGCCGTCCGGGCTCGCTCGCGCGCAGGTGGTGGACGATACTGACGACCGGATACGGCAGGTCGCGGTTAGCGAGGAGAAGTGAGGGGTGAGCGAGCTCGTCTTGGAGCATCACGTCGACGTCGACCTGGAGGCGGTCGCGGAACCCCGGATCGGCGTTGTCGAGCAGGCCGCGCGGGTACGCCCGCCACGGGAGTTCGACGACCTCGACGGTGTCGCCGGCCCGTCGGAGCTCCTCGACCAGTTTCCTGTCGTAGCGGAATCCCCCGGACTGCTCGTCGAGGCTCCCGTACAGCGTGAGCCCGACTCTCATACCGACGCGTCGTAGGTCGCGGCGGCCGCGTCGTCCTCCCAGACCGTCACGCCCAGCTCGGCGACGGTGTCGTCGGTCACCGCGTCGGTAACGCGCTCGAAGACCACGCGGGCGAAGCGTTCGACGCTCGGATTGCGCCCCTCGAACTCCGGGAAGTCGTTGAGCAGCTCGTCGCGGTAGCGGTCGGCGAGGTCGGCGAGCGCCGCCTCGGCGTCGTCGATGTCGACGAGATAGTCGTACTCGTTCAGTTCGGGGCCGCGGAAGGTCAGCTCCACCTCGAAGTGGTGAGAGTGCGGCACGCCTTCGGGCCCGGGGTCGGGGACCGTGAGGTAGTGCTGGGCCACGAAGTCAGTCATGACCGTCGTCGCGTACATGCACCGACCCACGGGCGCGATGCACCTAAATCCGGAGGACGGGAGGAGGAGACGGGGGCGATGGCCGTCACAGATAGCCGAGCGCCTCGAGCCGCTCGCGCTCGCCCGCCTCCCCGCGGACCCGGCTCACCGGCAGCGGCTCCGGCGGCTCGAGTTCGGGATCGAGGCTCCCGCGGTCGACGCCCGTCGCCTCGGCCCACGGGACCGCGAGGAGGGCCGGCACCGGCGTGTGCATGGGGTGGCCGTACAGCCCCCACTCGCCGAAGAGGTTGCCGTGATCGGCCGTGATCGCGACGCGGCCGTCGACGTTGTCGACGAGCGTCGCCACCTCGTCAAGCACGTACCGGAGGTTCGCCTCGTACGCGTTCCAGACGCGCTCGACAGAGACCTCGCCGCGCCGGAGCAGCACCCACGGGTTCCGCTCGTTGCTGTGGCTCCCCGTCCGGGCCATCCCGTCGTCGCCGTCGAGAGGGTCGGGAACGAACGGGTGGTGCGGCTGCATGTAGTGGACGACGAGCCGCTCGGGATCGCGCTCGCGCGCCAACGCGACGGCGCGCTCGGTGACCGCCGCCGCCGGCACGGTGCCGATCCCGTCGTCCCACGCGTACTTCCACACCTCGTCGAGCGCGGCGAACGCGTCGGCGTCGAGGTACCGGTCGGTCCACGTGTTGCCCGTTACCATGGCCGTCCGCGCCGTCTCCGGATGACCCCTAAAAGTGTTCTCCAGCCACTCCGAGGAGGAGCTCCCGACCGACCGAACCGCCTCGACGCGGTCGAGGAAGTCGAACTCGGGAGCGACCGAGCGCAGCAGGTCGGCCCGGCAGGCGTCGAGGACCACGAGGACGTCCCACTCGCGGTCGAAAGCGTTCGTCCCGTAGTCGAGCCGCCGACCGATCGCCTGCAGCCCGCGCAGGTAGGCGGTCCCGAGGCGGCTCATTCCCGGTTCCGTCACGACTGTCAGTTGACGCGAGGCGACTAAACCGCACCGGCGGGGCGGACCGTCGGCGGCGACACGGCGTCCTGCCGGGACACATATACGTCTTGCCGCCTCGATACCACCGTGAACTGTCTGTTCGTGGGAGCCGGGTCGATCGCGCCGGAATACGCCGCGGGGCTGTCGGGAAGCTCGCTGTCGCTGGCCGGCGTCGTCGACCTCGACGAGGACCGCGCCGCGACCCTCGCCGCGGCTCACGACTGCCTGTCGTTCACCGACTTGGAGACGGCGCTCTCCGCGGTCGACGCGCCGCTCGTCGTGAACCTGACGAGCCACGCCGCCCACGCGCCGGTGACGCGGACCGCGCTCGAGGCCGACCGCCACGTGTACTCGCAGAAGCCGCTCGCGCTCGACGCCGACGAGGCGAAGGCGCTGGTGGCGCTCGCCGGCGACCGCGACCTCGCGCTCGGCTGCGCGCCCGGGACCCCGCAGGCGCCCTCCCAGCGCCGCGCGGGCCGGCTCCTCGCCGACGGCCGGCTCGGCCCGGTGGGGCTGGGGTACGCCCACGCCCACGTCGGCCGCGTGACCGACTGGCACGCCCGTCCCGACTCCTTTCTCGAGATCGGACCCTTATACGACGGCGCGGTGTACCCGCTCGCGCTGCTGGTGTCGTGGTTCGGGCCCGTCGAGCGCGTCCGCGTCGCCGACGCCCTCGACGTCTGGCCCGAGCGCGAGGCCCGGCGGCCGTCGACGCCGAGTCACGTCGAGGCGACGCTGGCGTTCGCGGCGGGCCCGACCGTCAGGCTGACCGCAAGCTTCTACGCGCCCCACCGGAGCCGGGAGTTCTACGGGCTGGAGCTCCACGGCGACGACGGCTCGCTGTACCTGAAGGGGACCGGCGCGATGGACACCGCCCGCGACCACGTCCGGTTCGGTCGCGTCGGACGGGAGTACGTGAGCGCGCCGCCGACCTCCTCCGAAGAGCCCTACGAGTACGTCGACGCCGTCGAACGCCTCGCCGCGACCGTCGAGGCTGGCGCACCCTCGCGAGCCGGGGGGCGCCGGGGCGCTCACATCGTCGCCGTCTGCAACGCGATCGAGGCGGCCGCCGAGGGCGACGGGCCGGTCGCCGTCGACGACTGCGGGGCGGCGGCCGACCCGCCGCCGGCGCCGGTCGTCAGGCCGGAGGCGTCGATCGGCAGCGAATCGGGTGCTGCCGCGATCCGCCTCCCCGCCGTCGGCTTCGGCTGCTCGCGCTACCGCGACGGGGAGTACGTCGAGCGCGCCGACTCGATCGCGACCGCGCTCGACGCCGGCTACCTGCTCTTCGACTCCGCCGAGCTGTACGGCAACGAACACCGTATCGGGGAGCTGCTCGCCGCGCCGGGCGCGCCGGACCGCGAGCGCGTGTTCCTCCTCGGGAAGGCGTGGCGAACCAACCACCGCCGGGAGCACCTGCTCGCCGCCTGCGCGGGCAGCCGCGAAGAGCTGGGGATCGACGCCTTCGACTGCTACGCGCTCCACTGGCCGTCGGCGCTCGAACACCGGGGCGAGCTGACCCGACTCGCCGAGAGGCCCGTCGACCGACAGGAGGCCCTCACCTTCCCCGAGGGCGAGGACGGCGCCCCCGCGACCGCCGACGTGTCGCTCGCGACGGCGTGGCGGAACCTGGAGGCCGTCCACGAGCGAGGGTGGACTCGGACGCTCGGGATCTGTAACGTCTCGCGGGCGCAACTGGAGACGGTGCTGGAGACGGGTGCGGTCGACCCGGCGCTCGTGCAGATAGAGCGGCACCCCTATCGGCCCCGGAACGAACTCGTCGAGTTCTGCCGCGAGCGCGGGATCCGCGTCGTCGCGCACTCGCCGCTGTCGGCGCCCGGCCTCCTCGACGAGCCGGTCCTGAACGCGATCGGGGCGGAGCGCGGGCTCTCGCCAGCCGAAGTCGTGATCGCGTGGAACGTCTCCCGAGGGGTCGTCCCGATCCCGTCCAGCACAGCCGAGTCGCACATCGTCTCGAACCTGGCCGCCGGGAGCGTGCGGCTGACCGCCTCCGACGTCGCGCGCGTCGATGCCCTCCGAGATCCGGACTTCGAGCGATAGACGTCCGTCACCGGCCCGGACCCGCCGATTGGGGCGGTATTCCTATGTGACAGAAGTGCGTGTATGTGATATGGAATCAACCGAAGCGCGGCAGCCGACGATCGACATCGGGTCGTTGAACGGCCTCCACTGGGTCGGAATCGTCGCGGCCCTGGTCTCCGCCGCCGTCCACCTCCTCCTCGGCGTCAGGATGTTTCCCTCACCGATGGGGGTCAGCTTCGTCCTCGCGGGGCTCGGCTTCATCGGCGGCGTCGGCCTCCTCGCGATCGACTACCGCCGCCGCGCAGTGTACACCGTGGGGATCGTCTTCACGCTCGTTCAGATCGTCTTGTGGTACGTCGTCAACTTCGCGGGCGGGACGAAGTCGTTCCCGGCCGACGTCGGAACCCTCGGGGCCGTCGACAAAGTCGCGCAGGTCGTGTTGGTCGCCGTCCTGATCGTCCTCTTGCGCCGATAGCCGTGACGACGTGGAACCGCCGACTGCGACGCGGGGGCGCCGACGTGGAGGCCGAGGCAGGGGGTGACGAGTAGATGGCCGAGGCTCACCAGCGTCGGTCCGTTCGCGTCGGGGTCGGCGTCGGGCTCCCGCTCGTCGCCGCGGTCGCGCTTGCCGCCCTCCTGTTGCGGCTGTTCCCCGCGGACGCGACGGGACGCTGGGGGTTCTCCGCCGCCGCCGTCGCCGGCGTCTGTTGGGCCGGACAGCTCTGGTACGTCGGTTACGGGCTCGACTCGGAGGGGCTGACCAGCGGATTCTGGCGGCGGCTGCTCGGGCTGGCGAACGCGGTCACGCTCGTGCGAGGCGCGCTGTACGCCGTCGTCGCCGGGTTCGTCGTCGCGCCGCCGGAGACGTCGGTGGCGTGGGTACCAGCGGTGTGTTACGGGGCCGGTGCCGCTCTCGACAAGCTCGACGGGACCGTCGCCCGGACCGTCGGCCGGGAGACGGAGGTCGGCCGCCGACTCGACATGGCGTTCGACACGTTCGGGTTCGTCGCCGCGCCGCTGGTGGCGGTACTGTGGGGGCTGCTCCCGGTCTGGTACCTCTCGATCTCCGCCGCCCGCTACGTCTTCCGCGGAGCCGTGTGGCTGCGGCGCGTCCGGGGACTCCCCGTGGGCGACCTGCCCGACAGCGACCTCGGCAAGTACCTCGCGGGCGTACAGATGGCCTTCGTGACGATCGCCCTCGTCCCCCCGGTCCCGACGGACCTCGTGTGGACCCTCGCGCCCGTCGTCCTTGCCCCGTCGCTGGCGGTGTTCACGCGGGACTACCTCGCCGTCAGCGGGCGGCTCCCCGGTCGAAACTGACCTCGCCCGCCGCTCAGGAATGTTCTAGAATCACCTGTACCGCCGCGTCGGGCTCCGAATCGAGCAGCTCGTACGCCTCCGCAGCGCGCTCGAAGGGGATCCGGTGGGTGATCAGCTCGTCGGTGGGGATCCGATCGAGTCGGTCGAGCGCCGCGTCCATACGTCGGTCCCGGTCCCACCGCCCCCGGAGCTCCGGACTGATCGTCGACACCTGACTGGAGACGATATCGATGCGATCGCGGTGGAATCGCCCGCCGAGGTCGATCGGCTCGCGCTTGGTTCCGTACCACGAGCCGACGACGATCCGCGCATCGTAGCCGACGACGTCGATGGCGTCGTCGAGCGCGCTCGGCTGGCCGGACAGCTCGATCGCGAGGTCGACGCCGTCGACGGCGGAGCCAGTACCGGCGGGAACGGCACCGTCGAGCGCGGCCGGCGTCGTCGTTCGGTCGGCACCGAACTCGGCGGCGAGCGCTCGGCGGCGTTCGATGGGATCGACGACGACGAGCGACTCCAGCGGGAACGCGGCCAACAGGCGGGTGACACAGAGCCCGATCACCCCGGCACCGAACACCACGGCCCGCTCCCCGAGGCGGGGCGCGGCGTCGAGGACAATGTTCGTCGCGGTCTCGACCGAGGGAAGCAGCGACCCGGTGGCCGCCGTCGTCCCCGGCGGGAGCGTGATCACCGAGTCGGGCGTCGCGCGGAAGCTCGTCTGATGCGGGACGAACGAGAACACCGACCGACCGACCCAGTCCGAGTCGACGGTATCACCAACCTCGCGGACGACGCCACTCGTGGCGTACCCGTACTGGAGCGGGTACGAGAGGTCGCCGTCAAGCGTGTCGAGCGCCTCGTCGGCGGGGAAGTCGGGCGGCGTCTGGTCGCGGTAGACGAGCAGTTCCGTCCCCGCGCTTATCGCCGACACGCGGGTGTCGACGAGGAGTTCGTCGTCGTCCGGCGGGCCGACCACGGTCTCTCGGATGTCGACGGTCTCCGGGGCCGTGAAGTAGAGCGCGGCGTCGGTCATCGGACGGCGGCCCCGGTCGTGTCGCCGGCGGCGCCCGATCGACGCCGCAGGCCTCGGATCGGCTGGTGACGTGACACGTCGCGTTTAACGGACCGTGCGATGTTAAGTCCTCGCGCCGTCCGGCGGGTCGCCGTCGGAGGGACAGAAAAGCGGAAGCGAAGAGTCGGCGGTCGATCGGCGCGGGACGCCCAGCGCATGCCGTCGAGTCGTTGTTCGCTGCGGGACGCCTAGCGGATGACGTCGAGGCCGTTGTTCGTCTCGGTCGGCTCGCTGCCGCCGTCGGACTCCCACGCCCCTTGGTCGGTGCCGCCCGAGACCGCCGCGTTGCCGGCGGTGCCGTTCGCTTGGGCCGCCCGCGAGCGCGAGTCTCCGAGGTCGTCGCCGTCCACCGCGGCACGGGACCTGTCGGCCTGCTTCTGCGTCGAGGGGCCGAGCACCTGCGCGCTCTGGACGCCCGTCATGATCGCCATGACGCGGACCTTCCCCTTGTACTCGTCCTGGATGCGGGCGCCCCAGATGACGTTGGCGCTCGCGTCCAGTCGCTCGGTGATGTTGTTCGCGATCCCCTCGGCCTCTTTCAGCGTGAGGTCCGGACCGCCAGTGATGTGGACGAGGCCACCGGAGGCGCCCCGGTAGTCGACGTCCAAGAGGGGGTGGTTCATCGCGTCGTTGACCACTTCCTGGGTCTTGTTCTTGTCTTGGGTCTCGCCGACCAACATCACGGCCACGCCGCCCTGGTTCATGATGGTGGACATGTCGGCGTAGTCCAGGTTGATGAGGCTCGGCTGGGTGATCGTCTCGGAGATCCCCTTCACCGTCTCCGCGATGATCTGGTCCATCACCGAGAACGCCTTCCCGATCGGGAGGTTCGGCACGTAGTCGAGCAGCCGGTTGTTGTCGAGGACGATGATCGAGTCGGCCTCGTTGCGGAGGGTTTCGAGTCCCTCTTCGGCTTTCACCGTGCGGGCGCGCTCGACGTTGAACGGCGTCGAGACCATCCCGACGACGATGGCGCCCTGCTCTTTGGCGATCTTCGAGATGACCGGCGCCGCGCCGGTGCCGGTGCCGCCGCCCATCCCGGCAGTGACGAAGACGAGGTCGGCGTCACCGAGAACCTCCTTGATCGTCCCCTGGGCCATCTCGGTGGCGCGCTCGCCCATCTTGGGGTCGCCGCCGGCGCCGAGCCCCTGCGTGAGCGACTTGCCGACGAGGATCTTCGTGTCGGCCTCGACCATCTTGAGGTGCTGTTTGTCCGTGTTGATCGCGACGGTGTCGGCGCCGTCGACGCCGATGTTGTACAGCCGGTTGACCGTGTTGTTGCCGGCGCCGCCGGCACCGACGATGACGATACGGGGGTCCCCGAACTCGTCGTCGTCCATGTCGACGTCCATGTCGCGCTTCTCCGCTTCCGCGTTGTCGAGTGCGTCCTGAACGAGATCTTGCATCAGTTTACACCTTCGCCCAGTTGCGGTTGCGGCCGCGCTCGTCGCGCTCGCCGTCCTGTTCGTTCAACATGTCGCGGACGGCCGACCGGATCGCCTCGCTCCGGTTCGGGAACTCGCCCGTCTCGACCATCTGTTCGACCTCGTCTATCTGCTGTTTCGGTATTCGTAGTGTCACACGCTCCATTGGTATTCCCCCGGTAAGACGGCGACCACGCGACGCGTGTGTCTTACAGCGACAAATCGCCCGACGACGGAGGGTTACCCCGACTCGGACGGCCTCTGTAAGACGACCGTCTTACGCAGTTGAAGTCACCGAGGCAACCATTATAAAACTGTCGGTGAGTGTAAGACAGATAGTGAAAACGCTCGTTTTAGCGCGTATACGCGGGCTTAGAAGGCAATTAGCGATCCTTCAACACGTCGGCTGCGGGGGTTCGGCGTCCGCAACCCGGGCAGAATGCCCAGTCAGTCCGGAGCTCGTCACCGCACTCGCAAAACGCTCGGTGGGACTGTTTCTCACCACAGTTCGGACAGTAAACGTGGTCAGACGGGACGTTTTCGCCGCATCCACCGCAGGCGTTTTCGCGCGTTTGCAGGTCCGGATCCGCGGGCGTCTTACGTGTCTGCGTCTCGGCGTCCGTCGCCGTCTCACGCGTTACACTCGCGTCGTCCTCGTCGGCACCCGGAGCGTCGAGCGTGACGTTTACGTTGATATCTCCGGCGTTTCCGGGCGTATACGCCGCGGCCAGCCCCGCCGAAGGCGCCGCCGACCCGTCGCCCAACCGCTCGTCCAACGCGGCGTCGAGCCGATCGGCGATGAGGTCGTCGATCCGCTCGGTCAGCGCGGCGTCGATTGTCGCGTCCGAACCGTCGGCATTCGCATCGACGGCGCCGTCGAGGTGAGTTCGGAGGGCTTCCCGCATCACCTCGCTTTTGGAGGCGTCACACGCTTCCAGCCGCTCGACGAGACCGTCGTCGGCCCGGAAGGTGATCTTGCTCATACTGAATCGATATCAACCCTCACTACAAGAATCTTCTCCTCGTGTCCGACGATCGACAGACACAGATCCGAAATCTGATACGTTCGCTCTCAGCGTTCAAAATCATGCCACATGGACACACATGTCTGACGCAGATTTATACGGCCCGCGCGGGCATACGTGTGTATAATGAGTAATCGCGTTGAGGACCTCGAACGACAGGTTGCGGAGCTACAGGCGGCGGTCAACGGGCTCACCGAGGAGCTCGTCGAGATGAAAGAGCGCGTCCGACAGGTGGAAGACGCTCAGGAGGTGTCCGTCGCGGCAGACGCCACTGGGTCGGCGGAGCAGGTACAGGACGGGTCGGCGGACGAGGCGAGTGACGCCTCCGCCGGGGAGTCCAAGGCGACCGGGGGCGAGCGTCGGACCCACTCCGACGACCACGTCGAAGTCGTCGAACGGACCGGCGACGGGCCCGCGGCCGGGGAGGCCGAGGCGACCGACGGCGACGCCGACGCGTCCGAGGGCGACGTGATCGTCCCCGAGCAGGAGGCGACGACGCCCGACGCCGAGGCCGTCGAGGGGTCAGACGTGGACGGGGAGGGCGACGGCGAGTCCGACAGCGACATTATCGTCGCGTAACCGACTCACAACCCTCCGCGACACATGCACATCACAGAAGTGGTTTTAGACGGGTTCAAAAGCTTTGGACGGACGACGAGGATCCCCTTTTACGACGATTTCACGGTCGTTACTGGGCCGAACGGCTCCGGGAAGTCGAACATCATCGACGGGGTTCTCTTCGCGCTCGGGCTGGCTCGCACCCGCGGGATCCGAGCCAAGAAGCTCACGGACCTGATCTACAACCCCGGTCACGACGGCGGCGAGACCTCTGACGGTCCGAACGAGGCGTCGGTGACGGTGGTGCTGTCCAACGAGGACGGGAGCCTCGACCGCTCGCAGGTCGTCTCCGCCGCCGGGACGGAGAACGTCGGCGACGTCTCCGAGATCACGATCAAACGGCGCGTGAAAGAGACCGAAGAGAACTACTACTCGTACTACTACCTCAACGGTCGGTCGGTGAACCTCTCTGACGTGCAAGACCTGCTCGCGGCTGCAGGCGTCACGCCGGAGGGGTACAACGTGGTGATGCAAGGCGACGTGACCGAGATCATCAACATGACCCCCTACCAGCGTCGGGGGATCATCGACGAGATCGCCGGCGTCGCCGAGTTCGACGAGAAGAAGGAGGCCGCCTACGAGGAGCTAGAGACCGTCGAAGACCGGATCGAGGAGGCGGACCTCCGGATCGGTGAAAAGCAGAATCGGCTCGACCAGCTGGCCGACGAGCGCGAGACCGCGCTGCAGTACCAGTCGTACCGCGACGAGCTAACGGAGTACCGCGGCTTCCTCAAGGCCTCCGAGCTGGAGGAAAAACGCGAGACGCTCGCGGGCGTCGAGGGCGACATCGACGACGCGGAGGCGGAACTCGACGACCTTCGCGCGGAACTCGACGCGAGGCAGGGGAAGCTCACGCGGCTGGAGGAGGACTTAGCCGACCTCAACCACGAGATCGAGACCAAGGGCGAAGACGAGCAGATCGAGATCCGGTCGGAGATCGAGGAGGTGAAAGGCGAGATCTCGCGGCTGGAAGACAAGATCGAGGCCGCCGAGGAGCGCGCCGCGGAGGCGGAAACCGAACGCCGCGACGCGTTCGTCCAGATCGATCGCAAGGAGGAGACGATAGAGGAGCTCGAATCCGAGATCCGCGAGGCCAAAGTCGAGAAGGCCTCCGTAAAATCGGAGATCGCCACGAAGCGCTCCGAGCTCGCCGACGTGGAGGCCGAGATCGAGGGCGCCGACACCGAGTTCGACGAGCTGAAAGCCGATCTCGCGGAGAAGAAGGAGGCGATCGAGTCGCTGCGATCGGAGAAAAACGAGCTACAACGCGAGAAGGACCGCCTGCTCGACGAGGCCCGCCGGCGCTCGAACGCGGTGAGCGAGGCGCGGACCGATCTTGAGGAGGCCCGCGAGTCGCTCCCCGAACACAAAGCCCGGATCTCCGAGCTGCACAGCGAGCTCGACAAGGCCCGCAAGAACCGGGAGACGATCGAGGACGTGGTCGCCGACCTGTTCGCGGAGAAGGCAGAGACGAGCGAGCAGCTGGAGGCGATCGAAGAGGAGCTCCGCGAGAAGCAGAACGAGTACGCCAAGCTGGAGGCGGCCGCGGACCAGCGCGGCGACGCCTCGTGGCCGCGCGCGGTGACCGAGGTGAAAAGCGGCGGGATCGACGGGGTCCACGGCGCAGTCGGCGAGCTCGCCTCCGTCGGGGCCGAGTACGCGGAGGCGTGTGAGACGGCGGCCGGCGGCCGCCTCGCGAACGTCGTCGTCGACGACGACGGCGTGGGCTCGACGTGTATCGACTACCTCAAGCAGCGCAACGCGGGTCGGGCAACGTTCCTCCCCATCACGAAGATGGACGACCGGAGCCTCCCGCGCAAGCCCTCGATGCCGGGCGTCGTCGACTTCGCGCGCAACCTCGTCGACTACGACAGCGAGTACGAATCGATTTTCTCGTACGTGCTCGGCTCCACGCTGGTCGTCGAGGATATGGCGACCGCACGCGACCTGATGGGCGACTACCGGATGGTCACCCTCGACGGCGATCTGGTCGAGAAGTCCGGCGCGATGACCGGCGGGTCGGGCGGCGGCTCTCGGTATGCGTTCACGAAGTCCGGCGGCGGCAAGCTCGAACGGCTCGCCACCCAGATATCGGACCTGGAGGACGAACGGCAGGCGCTTCAGGCCGAGGTCGACGACCTCGAAGGCGACATCGACGACGCGCGCGACCGGAAGGCCGACGCCGCGGAGCACGTCCGGTCGCTGGAGGCGGACGTCGAGCGCGCCGAAGACGGGCTGTCGGACGCCGAAGAGCGCATCGACGAGCTGGAGGCGGAGCTCGACGAGCTGGAAGCGGAACGCGAGTCGGTCGACGATGAGATGAGCGAGCTGGACGCGGAGATCGACGAACTCGACGCCGAGATCGACGAACTCGACGCGGCGATCGACGACATCGAGACGGAGCTGGCCGACTCGAAGATCCCGGAGCTCTCGGAGCGCGCCGACGAGATCCGCGGGGAGATTTCCGACTTGGAAGACCGGATGAGCTCGCTCGACGGGCGGCGCAACGAGCTCGAACTGGAGAAGGGGTACGCGGAGGACGCGGTCGACGACCTCCATGACACCGTCGAGACGGCGCAAAACCGGAAGGCCGAGGCCGAGGAGGCGATCGCAGAGCACGAGGTGAACATCGACGAGAAGGAGAAGACCCTCGAAGCGAAACGCGAGGCGATCGCCGACTTAGAGGAGGAGCTGACGGAGCTGAAAGCGGACCGCGAGGACCTCCGCGGGGAGATCACGGACGCGACCCGCGAGCGCGACGAACAGCGCTCGCTCGTCTCGGAGGCGGAGTCCAAGCTGGAGGATCTCACTGACCGGCGCGACCGGCTGGCGTGGGAGATCGACGAGCTGGAGTCGCAGGTCGGCGAGTACGACGCCGACGAGATTCCGGACCTCGACGAGGTGGAGTCCCGGATCGAGGAGCTGGAGGCGGAGATGGAGGCGTTAGAGCCCGTCAACATGCTCGCGATCGACGAGTACGACGAGGTCGAGGAAGCGCTGGAGACGCTGCAGGAGCGCCGCGACGTGCTCGTCGAGGAGCGCGACGCGATCGCGGAGCGTATCGAGGGGTACGAGGCGGCGAAAAAGGAGACGTTCATGCAGACGTTCGAGTCGATCAACGACCACTTCGAGGACATCTTCGCGCGCCTCTCGGCCGGCAGCGGCGAGCTCCTCTTGGAGGATCCCGAGAACCCGTTCGAGGAGGGGCTGACGATGAAGGCCCAACCCGCCGACAAGCCGGTCCAGCGGCTCGACGCGATGAGCGGCGGCGAGAAGTCGCTAACCGCGCTCTCCTTCATCTTCGCGATCCAGCGGCACAACCCCGCGCCGTTCTACGCGCTCGACGAGATCGACGCGTTCCTCGACGCGGTCAACGCCGAGCGCGTCGGCGAGATGATCGAGGAGCTGGCCGCGGAGGCCCAGTTCGTCGTCGTCGGTCACCGCTCTGCGCTGTTAGAGCGCTCCGACCGCGCCATCGGCGTCACGATGCAGGGCGACAACCTCTCGGCGGTGACGGGGATGCAGTTCGGCGACGACGGCGACGAGGAGGAGGTGACCGCGGATGACTGAGCCGCCGGAGTCGGCGGGGGCACACGGCGGTGACTCAGGCGACGGCGTCCCGAACCTCGACCTGACGAGCGAGCGCGGCGGCGGGCCACGGGACGGGTCGCTTCCGGAGACGCCCGGAGACGACGAGGCGGCCGAAGGCGACGCGGACGCCGACGCGGCCGCCGGCGAGCGGGCCGACGAGGACGGCGAGGTCGAGCCCGTCGAGCTCCTCGTCCAGCTCGCCGAGGAGGGCGAGATCGAGCCGTGGGACATCGACATCGTGCAGGTGACTGACGCGTTCTTGGAGAAGCTGGACGAGACGGACCTCCGGACGACCGGGCGCGCGCTCTTCTACGCCAGCGTCCTGCTCCGGATGAAAAGCGACGGCATGCTGGCCGACGACGACGAGGACGAGGAGCCCGAACCGGAGCCGTGGGAGGTCGCGATGGAGGGCGGCGCGCCCGATCCCGCCGACGGCGACTTCGATCCGATCGACGAGCTGGAAGCCGAAATGGACCGCCGGCTCGACCGGAAGAACACCCGGGGATCCCCGGAGACGCTCGACGAGCTGGTCCGGGAACTCCGCGAGGCCGAACGCGGGTCGTGGTGGAAGGACTCGCGCGAGTACGACACCTCGGAGTCGCCCCACGGCTACGACCGCGGCACGCAGACGCTCGACTACCACACCGGCGACGAGTTCCGCCGAGACGGGGAGCCGACCGCGGGGGAGGCGACCGACCGCACCCACGACGAGGACATCGAGGAGGTGATCGTGGAGATCGACAACGCCCTCCGGACCCACTTCGACCGCGGACGCACGGAGGTGCTGTTCGCGGAGATTGAGACCGCCGGCGGGCGACCCTTTATGACGTATCTCGCGCTGCTGTTCATGGCCCACCGCGGCTCGGTCCGGCTCCAGCAGGACGACCTGTTCGGCGACCTGTGGGTGAAGGACCCGTCGGCGATGACCGGGGAGTCGGAAGCGATCGCGGACTGAGTCAGGCGACCCGGCCCACCGTCACGTCGAAGGGAACCCGCTCGACGCGCTCGTACTCGCCCTCCTCGATCGCGGCGACGACCGACCGTCCCATCTCACGCCAGCGCTGTCGGAGATCGTCGTATCCGGTCTCGGAGGTCGCCGCGATCAGCTCCTCGCGGTGGTCGGCCAGCCCCGATCCGGAGGCCTTCCGCGCCGCGGCTGTCAGCGCCGGCTCCGCGTACGGCGCCGCGATCCGCTTCTCGTGGACGTACCGCCGGGTCCGGATGTCGTCGAGTCCCGCCGCCGCGAATGCCTCGCGGACGCGGTCGCCGAGCGCCACGTCGGTGTCGACGCCTTTTAAATACGCCTCTCGCGCCTCCCGCTCTAAGCCCTCCTCGGCGTCGACGGTGGAGGTGACCGTCACGTCGGCGTTGTCGGGCTCGATCGCGGCGACCAGCCCCGAGGAAACGCGGGCGAACTCCCGGACCGCGGCGGTCGGATCGGGGAGGTTGATGAGGAGTGCCTGACAGGCCACGAGGTCGACGGCGCCGTCCGGGACCGGAAGCCGCGTCGCGTCGCCGACGACGTACGGGAGCCCGGTCTCCTCGCGAGCGACTCGCAGCAGCTCCGGATCCGCGTCGACGCCGATCACGGTCGCGTCGGGATCCGTCTCCGCGTCGAGGACGCGGGTCAGCTCCCCGGTGCCGCAGCCGGCGTCGAGGACGCGGCGGCGACCGGGTAGGTCGAGGTCTGCGAGGGTCTCACGGCCGTCAGTCCACATCCCGCGACGTGTGTGTTCGAGGTACTCCGCGGAGAAACGTCGCACGCACTCGCGTTCGGCGCAGGCAAGAATAAACGTGCGGAACTCAGTCGTCGCCCGCAGCAGTCACGTCGCCGCCTCAGTCCCTCTCGCCGTCGGCGTCGTCACCGCCCCCGATCCCCGCCAGATCCGCGAGAAGCGCGCCGGTGACGCCGGCGCAGTAGCCGACGAACGCCCCGCTCAGTCCGACGAGCGCGAACGACATCGTCACCCCGCCGAGCGGCGCGTCGCCGCCGCCCACGCCGGGAACGCCGAACACGGTGCCCACGACGACGAGCGCGGCGAGCACGAGGGCGGGCACGACGCCCACCGTCAGACACGCCGGCCCGCCACAGCGCGCGTAGCCACCGACGGCCGCGATCGGTGCCGGAGCGAAAAACACCAAGAGCGGGACGAGCCGGTCCGTCACCGCCGTCGCGGTCTGGATGTCCGCGAGATCGGCGATGACCGCGACCGCCAGCGCCAGCGCCACGACGCCGGCGAACCCCCCGACCATCGTGAGGGCTAACCGACGCCGCTGCCCGATGAGCAGCGCTTTCGTGGTGGTCATAGCCGTGGATCACGGGCCCTGGTATATAAAGCCGCGTCGGACACCTCTAAACAATTTAACGAGTACGTCTCTGCGGCCCCTGACGGCTCACTCCGCCCGGGGTACTGTTCATCCGGTACTCAGTCCGCCCGCAGCTCGCGAACCCGGTCGATGTTCCACGCGAAGCTCTTCCCGTTCTCGGTGGGCGTCTCCAGCGCGAGCGGCACGTCCGCCAGGTCCGGGTGGTTGAGGAACCGCTCCATTCCCGCCTCGCCGATGTGGCCCTCGCCGATGTGCGCGTGCTCGTCTTTGTTTGTGCCGCAGGCGTGCTTCGAATCGTTGAGGTGGACGTACTTGAGATGCTCTACCCCGACCACGTCGTCGAACTCCGCGATCGTCTCGTCGACCGCCTCGGGCGTCGAGAGGTCGTAGCCCGCCGCGAACGCGTGGGCGGTGTCGACACAGACGTCGATGTCGGTCTCGGTGCGGTCGATGACCCCCGCCAAGTGTTCGAACTCGCCGCCGAGCTTCGTGCCCGCGCCCGCGTCGCTCTCGATCAGGACAGTGACACCGTCGGGTACGTCGATCTCGTCGATCACCGACGCCGCGTTGTCGAGGCCCCCCTCGACGCCTGCTCCGGTGTGCGCACCGAGATGAACGTTGACGTAGGGGATCTCGAGCGTGTCGGCCGCGTCGACCTCCTTCTGCATCGAGTCGAGCGACTTCTCGCGGAGCCCTTCTTTCGGCGTACAGAGGTTGACGAGGTAGGAGGTGTGGATCACCCAGGGCCCCTCCAGGTCGCGTTTCGTGCCCTCGCGGAACTGATCGGCCTCCTCGTCGCCGATGTTCGGGTTCTGCCACACCTGCGGCGAGTGGGTGAATATCTGCCCGCAGTTGCCGCCGACTTCCACCTGATTGTCGACCGCGTTGTCCACGCCGCCCGCGATTGAGACGTGCGCGCCGACCTTGAGACTCATACGACTACCACGGAGGCGACCGAAAAAGCCCCTTCGGAACCGGGCGGTCCCCGCCTGCGATCCCGTTGCGCCGCTCTTGCGTCTCTGAACTGCCCCGCAACGCCACGCGCCCCCCGAAACCGCCTCGCGTCGCTACGTGTCGCTGTTCCCGGGTCGCGTCCGGATCCACTCGTCGTCGCGGTACTTCGTCTCGACGAGCTCCTCGGCCCGACGCAGCTCCGCGTCGGTCCACGACCCGTCGCGGTCGGCGCCGTCTCGATCGAGGTCGACGCCGTCGCGGTCGTCTTCCCCTTCACGTATCCACCCGACGAGCGCTTCCTCCACCGCCGCCACCGCGTCCTCCCGA
Organism: Halorubrum shenae; assembly: GCF_051194165.1. Classification (NCBI taxonomy): domain Archaea; kingdom Methanobacteriati; phylum Methanobacteriota; class Halobacteria; order Halobacteriales; family Haloferacaceae; genus Halorubrum; species Halorubrum shenae. The sequence continues at coordinate 308,181 of NZ_JBLZNI010000002.1, forward strand.
TCGATGTCCGCCAGCTCGTCCATCCCGACGACGCGGTCGCGGAACTCAGCCGGTGTCACGGGCGGGTCCGCGAACGTTTCGAGGTGACGTTCCGCCTCGGCCGAAAAGGTGAGCGAGCCGTGTTGGATCACCGCGTCCCGCTTCCGATACTGCGCGTTGCCGGCAATCTTTCGCCGAGTATCGTCGCCATCGCCGGAGCCGCCGGCGACCACGTCGTGTGCCGGATGGAGCTCCCGCAGGTAACAGGCCGGGTGGTACAGCTCCGGCACCGACGCCTCCACGTAGCCCGCGTCGATCCCGAGCCGGTCGAACGCGTCGAGGACGGGCTCACACAGCAGGTGGTAGCAGTCGAGCAGTTCGCCCGGCACGTCTGCGGCCGGGACGGCGATCGAGTAGGCCACGTCGCCGCGCGTGTCGTGGTAGATCCCGCCGCCGCCGGTCTGGCGCCGGGTCACGTCGATCCCCTCGCTCTCGCAGAACGTCCAGTCGACCGTCTCCGGATCCTGTCGGTAGCCGAGCGTGAGACAGCTCGGGTCCCACCGGTACGTTCGGACCGTCGCGGGGCCGCCCGCAGCCGCCGTCTCCGCCGCGACCTCATCGAGCGCCATCTGCATCGGCCCGGGCCGTGACTCCTCCCGGATCAGCCGCCAGTCGCCCGTCGGCGCAGTCATGCTCTCTTCTCCTCCCGCTGTCCCGAAAGCGGTTGCGTTCGGACGGCGTCGACGTGCTCAGAGCTGTCTGCGGCGATCACCGTCACAGACTCCCGTCGGTTGTGCTTTTCGTGACTTCTCGCCCAAGGATCGAAAGTAGTGAGGCACATTTATAGCCTGCGCGAAAGTAGCTGAGAGGTAATGGCACCCAGTCAGTTCGAGAACGAACTCACCATTCAGGAACACACGGAGACGGGGACTCTGGACGAATTCCATGCGGCCTACGAGGCCGCAGTCGAGGACATCTCCTCGGATTTCGGCGAGAGCCACCCGCTGTGGATCGACGGAAAAGAAGTCGAAACCGACGACACGTTCACCGTCACGAATCCCGGTGATACCGAGCACGTTCTCGGAGAGTTCGCCGCTGGCGACGAAAGTCACGTCGACGACGCGGTCGCGGCCGCGAGCGAGGCGTTCACGGAGTGGAAGGAGACGTCGTGGGAAGAACGGACTGACATCTTCCGCGAGGCCGCGGACATCATGCAGGAGCGGAAGATCGATATCGCGGCGCTGATGGCCTACGAAAACGCGAAGAACCGCACTGAGGCGATCGCTGAGGTGGACGAGGCGATCGACTTCCTCCGGTACTACAGCAAGGAACTCGAGGAGAACGACGCGTACGACGGGGAGCTTCGCGAGCCGACCCCCGGACAGCGGTGTGTCAGCGAACTCCAGCCGTACGGCGTGTTCGGCGTCGTTTCGCCGTTCAACTTCCCGTTCGCCATTCTCGTCGGAATGACGACTGGCGCGCTGATCACTGGAAACACGGCAGTCGTCAAGCCGGCGAGCACCACGCCGCTGACGGCACACACGTTCTTCGATATCCTCATTGAAGCCGGAATTCCGGACGGCGTGGCGAACCTCGTTACCGGCGGCGGCCGCGCAGTCGGTCAACCGATGATCGAACACGAGGACGTCGCGGGCTTCGTGTTCACGGGCTCTCGCGAGGTCGGGCTCAACATTCAGCGGACGTTCGGCGAGATGGACAAGCGGGGTCCGGTGATCGCGGAGCTGGGCGGCAAGAACCCCGTCATCGTCTCCGATACCGCGGACATCTCCAAGGCGGTCTCGGGAGTGAAGTTCGGGGCGTTCTCCTTCAGCGGGCAGAAGTGCTCCGCGACGTCTCGCGTGTACGTCCACGAGGACGTGGCCGAGGAGTTCACCGAGTGGCTGGTCGCGGAGACGGAGGAGCTTGTCGTCGGGAAACCGGAGCAGAAAGAGACCATCGTCTCACCGCTGATCGACGACGGCGCACTCGAGCGCTACGAAGACATCTGCGAGAAAGCGACGGCCGACGGGACGGTACGCTGTGGCGGGAGCCGCCTCGAGGACGCAGACCTTCCCACCGGCCGGTACGTGGAGCCGACCGTCGTAACGGACCTCTCTCACGACCACGAACTCGCGACGGAGGAACACTTCCTCCCGTTCGTGACCATTCACCCGGTCTCCAGTCTCGACGAGGCGATCACCAAGTCCAACGACAGCGACTACGCGCTCTGTGCCGGTCTCTTCTCCGAGGACGAAGCCGAGGTCGACACGTGGTTCGACCGGATCGAGTCCGGCATGTGCTACGTGAACCGTGAACAGAGCGCTACCACGGGAGCGCTCGTCGAGGCCCAGCCGTTCGGCGGCTGGAAGTACTCCGGAACGACCGGGAAGTTCGCGGGCGGACCGTGGTACCTCCAGCAGTTCATGCGCCAGCAGAGCCGAACCGTGGTCGGCGACGTCGGGCAGCCCTGAGACGGGGTAACTGCGAGCTGTCGGCGTCACCGCCCCACGAGCGACGATCCGTCGACGTGGGGCGCGTTCCCCACTCTTCAAACGAATTCTGACATTGGAGGGTGAATTGATGCGCCCTTCTGTCCGGTTCGATTTTTGTATACCGCCCATCGATTTGACTCCAAGCTCGAAATCGGTAGTCGATCGGTGCCAACCCGACGAGTCACCAGAGATACGGCTACAACCGACTCTCTCCTCCAACACTGTGGACGCCGGTCGAAATCGCACAAGTTGAGACTGGTTCGCTCGATGCAGACGGTTCACTGACCACTTCGTGATAGGGAGTTCTCCAACAATATTTGTCGACTAAGATACCTTTGAGAACACAAGTGACCAGTCGAAAGTCCGCTACGCTTTGCTGAGGAGGCCGCGCAGGACGTAATGCAATATCCCTCCGTTCTCGACGTACCGGACCGCTTCAGGGGTCCCGACCTGCGCGGTCACCGGGAACTCGACCGTCGACCCGTCGTCGCGCTCTGCGACGACGGTCAGTTCATCCATCACGTCGAGGCCGTCGTCGAGGCCGCGAACGTCGTAGTGCTCCGAGCCGTCGAGTCCAAGTGACTCCCGGGAGTCGCCCTCGCCGAACTGGAGCGGAAGTACGCCCATCCCGACGAGATTGTCCCGGTAGATGCGCTCGTAACTCTCCGCGATGGTTGCCCGCACGCCGAGGAGATCGGTGCCTTTTGCTGCCCAGTCCCGACTGGATCCTGTGCCGAACTCCTCGCCCGCCAGCACCACGAGCGGCGTGTCGTCCTCGTGGTAGCGCTGATTTGCCTCGAAGACAGTCGTCTCCTCACCCGTGGGCTGGTGGATGGTGTATCCCCCCTCAACGTTGTCGAGCATCTCGTTTTCAATGCGGACGTTGGCGAAGGTACCCCGCATCATCACCTCGTGGTTCCCCCGGCGTGAGCCATAGGTGTTGAACTCATGCGGCTTGACGCCCTGCTCCTGGAGCCACTTGCCGGCGGGCACGTCGGTGCTGAACGGTCCGGCCGGGCTGATGTGGTCAGTGGTGACGGTATCACCGAGGGTCATGAGACAGCGTGCGTCCTCGATGTTATCTACACCTGGCTCCTCTATGGGGAAGTCTTGGAAGAACGGCGGCTCGCGGATGTACGTGGACTCCTCATCCCACTCGTAGACATCGCCGGTCGGCGCGTCGAGGGCGTTCCAGTTCTCGTCGCCCTTGTGGACGGCGTCGTACTTCTCTTGGAACATCTCCTTGTGGACGCTGTCCGTCATGACCTCGTGGATCTCCTCCTGGTCAGGCCAGATGTCCGCGAGGTAGACCGGCTGGCCGTTGGGGTCGTACCCGAGTGGGTCCTCTTCCATGTCGATGTCGATGCGGCCTGCGAGACCGAACGCGACGACTAGCGGCGGGCTGGCGAGGTAGTTGGCGCGGATTTTCGGGTGGATACGTGCCTCGAAGTTGCGGTTCCCGGAGAGAACGCTCGTCGCCCAGAGGTCGTGTTCGTCGATGGCATCCTCGACGGGGTCAGGAAGCGGTCCGGCGTTCCCGATACAGGTCGTACAGCCGTAGCCGACGACGTGGTAACCGAGCGCCTCGAGGTCGTCGAGCAGCTCGGACTCCTCAAGGTACTCGGTGACGACCCGGCTCCCGGGGGCCAGGCTGGTCTTGACGTGTGGGGGGACGTCGATGCCGGCCTCGACGGCGTTCCGGGCGAGCAGCCCGGCAGCAATCATCACGGAGGGGTTGGAAGTGTTCGTACAGCTGGTGATGGCGCTCACCGCGATCGAGCCGTGGCCGAACTCGGTTGTCCGACCATTCGGCATCTCGATCCCGTACTTCTCGTTGAGGTCGCCGACGGGCAACTCGTCGGCCTTCGGAAGCGGCGGCGCGGTGCCGCCGTCGTCGAGCCACTGGCCAAGGGCCTTCTGGTCAACGTCGCCGTAGTTGACCTCACCCTCGACAAGTTCGCGGAAGTGCGTCTTCATATTGCCCATTGAGATGCGCTGGTCCGGTTCGCTCGGCCCCGCAAGGCTAGGTTCAATATCGCCGAGGTCGAGCTCGACCTCTTCAGTGTATTCGGGGTTCTGCTCGCCGAAAAGCCCCTGTTCTTCCAGGTACTGCTGGACGACATCGATGTGGTCGGGATCGCGACCGGTGAGTTCGAGGTAATTGAGGGTGGCCTCGTCGACCGGGAACATGCTGATGGTCGAACCCTGTTCAGGTGCCATATTGGCGATGGTTGCCCGATCAGGGACGGTCAGCGTCTCCACAGCGGGTCCATAAAACTCCACGAATCGGTCGACGACGCCGACGTCCCGGAGCAGCTCGGTAACGTGCAGCACGAGGTCGGTCGCCGTCGCCCCTTCGGGAAGTTCGCCGGTGAGTTTGACACCGACAACCTCGGGGAGGTTCATCGTGATGGGCTGGCCGAGTAGGGCGGCTTCGGCTTCGATGCCACCGACTCCCCAACCGACGACACCGATGCCACCGATCATTGGTGTGTGACTGTCGGTCCCGACGAGCGTGTCAGGGAACAGCCAATTCTCACCGTTCTGCTCACGCTCGTGAACGACTTGCCCGAGGTACTCCAAGTTTACCTGGTGGACGATGCCGGTTCCAGGGGGCACGACGCTGAAGTCGTCGAAGGCGTTTTGCGCCCACTTCAGTGACCGATATCGTTCGCTGTTGCGTTCGTACTCGAGTTCGACGTTCTTCTCATAGGCGTCCTCGCTGCCGAAGTAATCGACTTGGACGCTGTGGTCGATAACCAGGTCGATAGGGATCTCGGGCTCGACGAGGCTCGGGTTCTGACCCTTACGTTCGGCGGCTGACCGGAGTGCGGCAAGGTCCACGACGGCGGGAACACCGGTGAGGTCCTGGAGGACGACCCGTGAGGGCTGAAACGGGATGTCGGCGTCGGCCACGTCCGGCTGCCACCCAGCGAGGTCCCGGATATCGTCCTCAGTGATATCCTCTCCGTCGGCGTTTCGGATGACGGATTCGAGGAGGACACGAATGCTGACTGGCAGGTTATTGAGATCACAGAGGCCCTCCTCTTCAAGGACCGTAAGGTCGGCCATCTTGTAGGTCGTTCCGTCGACTTCGAACTCGCGGATTGCCCCAAATGGATTCATTACTAGCTTAAAATTTCAGCGGACCTAGTATTATACTTGTCCTGGATGGCGAGTAATGGGAATCGGACGTTTCGATTTCTCTACTGGAGCCAGTTCACGTTCACTGAATCGGCCGAAATCACGCATCACAGGTCCACTAAATGCACTGTAGTCTCATCTTCCACGAGATCATATTTGCTATCGCGGTATATGATTTATATAGTCGCTCACCGAACGCGCGTCCCTTTTAGGAATCCCCGGAGTAGGGGCGCGTATGGTTCGAAACGTCGCGGCCGACATGGCTGAGCTCGATCCCGAGGATTTCTATCTTCTCTCGGGCGTCGAGCAGGGGATGCGATTCTCCGAGTGGGTTCGCCGGGACAAGATCCCCGATTACGCCGACCTGACGCGCGAGGAGGTCGACTACCGGATCGATCGGTGCCTCGATCGCGAGCTGATCGAACGGAAGACGATCCAGTACGAGGGGTATCAGCTCACCTTCGAGGGATACGACGCGCTCGCCCTCCGAACCTTCTCGGAGCGCGAAACCATCGACGGCGTGGGCTCACCCCTGGGGTTCGGCAAGGAGGGAGACGTCTACGAGGTGCAGTCGTTCAAGCCGCTCGCCTTAAAATACCACCGCGAAGGGTACACCAACTTCCGCGAGGTGAACCGCGAGCGCGAGTACACCGCCGACCGCGACCACGTCTCGTGGCTGTACACCGCGCGGAAGGCTGCCGAGCGCGAGTACGAGGCGATGGAGGCGCTGTACCCCGAGGTGCCGGTGCCACGGCCGGTCGATCACAACCGTCACGCCATCGTGATGGACAAGTTCGACGGCGTCGAACTCGCGCGCGCGAAACTCGATCCCGAGCAGGCGATCGGCGTTCTCGACCTCGTTCTTCGCGAGCTGGTGACCGCCTACGACCTCGGATGGGTCCACGCGGACATGTCTGAGCACAACGTCGCGGTCGCGGAAAGCGGGATCACGATCTTCGACTGGCCGCAGGCGGTTCCCGTCGACCACGAAAACGCCCGCGAGTTCCTCGAACGCGACGTGGGGAACCTCCTGCGGTACTTTAGCCGGAAATACCCTCACGAGGTGCCGCGCGACGCCGATATCCCGGGGATCGCGGACGCGATCGTCGACGGCTCATTTACGACGATTCGAGCGTTCGGTGAGAAATAAATCGTAAGTAGCTATATCAAATCTGTTCGGTGGAGTTGCAACTGTCGGTCACTCCGCTCCGGGACCCGTAACGCGGCTGTGGAGAGAATGTGTGATGAACGGCCGCGCTCACTCTCGAGCCGTCTCGACGGCCTCAACGACAGCCCGCGCGTTCGCTGTAATCTGGTCGAACGCGCCGTCAGCGATCGCTTCGTGGTCGACGATCGAGCCGCCGACGCCGACCGCGACCGCGCCGGCCCGGACGTACGCGCCTGCGTTTTCCGCACTGACACCGCCGGTCGGGACGAGGGGGATCTGCGGGAGCGGACCGCCGATCGCCGCGACGTGGTCCGGACCGCCGGTCTTCGCGGGGAACACTTTCACCGCGTCGGCGCCCGCCTGGTAGGCCTCGAGCGCCTCAGTCGGGGTGTACGCCCCGACCGCGATCGGCGTCCCGTAGCGGTTCGCCGTCCGGATGACCTCGCGGTTCACCGTCGGCGTCACGAGGAACTCCGCACCGGCGAGCTGGGCCGCTCGCGCCGTCTCCGGGTCGAGCACGGTGCCCGCGCCGACGAGCGCGTCGTCGATCTGATCCGAAATCGCCTCGATCGACGACATCGCGTTCGGCGTGTCCGCCGTTACCTCCAGTGCCGTCACGCCGGCGTCGACGACGGCGTCCGCGACCGAGGTGGTATCGTTCGCGTCGACGCCGCGGAGGATCGCGATCACTCCGCCGTCCGTGATCCGCTTGAGTTGATCAGCTCGCATGCCGAATATCTGCCCCGGAGAGGTATTAAAATGGAACGTGTCGGCCTCGGCCGCGCCGCGTCACAGCAGCTCGAGTTCGATCGTCTTCGCGGCGCTCGAGACGAGTCCTGCCGTGTCCTCCTCCAGCCGTTTCCCCTGCATCTCGTCGGACGGCCCGGAGACGCTGACCGCGCCCACGGCGTCGCCGCCGACGACGATTGGCGAGGCGACGCACTGCCAGTTTGGGTCGAGCTCGCCACGGTCGAACGCGATTTTCCGGTCGCTGATCGACCTGAGTTCGGAGCGGAGCGTCGCCGGATCCGCGACGGTCCTGTCGGTCTCTCGATCGAGCCCGTGGCGGGTGACGTACTCGTCAACAGCGTCTGCTGACCGGAACGCGAGGATCGCCTTCCCCGCCGCGGTCGCGTGGAGCCGGACGCTCCCGCCGACCGCGATCGGATGGTCTGTCTCACCGATTCGGTGTAGATAGACGGCGTCTGCGTCTTCCGGAACCACGAGGTTCGCGACCGCGTTCGTGTTCCGCGCCAGCTTTCGTATCTCGCTATGTGCCGCCCGATAGACGGGATTCCGTTCTCTCGTCCCGAACCCGATCCGCAGGAACCGATGGGTGAGCTCGTAAGTCCCGCCGGCGTTCTTCACGTAACCGAGCGTACAGAGCGTCGAGAGGTGGTTGTGAACCGCGCTTTTCGAGACGTCCATCGTGTCGGCTAATTCGGTGACTCCGGCGCCGTCACGCTCGTACAGCTCCTCGACGATCCGCAGGGACGTCGACGTCGCCTGAACAGTGATGGTGTCCGTGTCTCCCATCGTTTCTGAGAGTGGTACGAGAGACAGCGGTATAACACTTGTTTAGTATGGAAGAACACCGCCGCGAATCGGATATTTACATCATATATATATTTTATAAATTAATAGTGAATAACCCGCACAATTGCTCTAGGCCGCCACAAATTTGAAAATATGTATAAAAGGAACCACTGTTCAGCCAGTAAAAACACAAATAACGCGGTTCTGAGCCGTTTTTAGGACAACTGTCCAGTGGTTTTATATACCTCTAGCATGAGGAACGGATAGTCAGGTACGATCATGACTGATAAACCAAACTACGCAGAATACGGGCGACGTCGACTCATGAAGGGCGCGGGGCTCGCGGGGCTCGCGGGACTCGCAGGGTGCATCGGAACCGGCGATCCCGGAAGTGGAGGCGACGGGAGCGACGGGAGCGACGGGAGCGACGGAAGTGACGGCAGCGACGGAAGTGACGGCAGCGACGAGAGCGACGGCGGCAACGGCATGGCGTCGGAGATCAACGTGTGGGGGTGGGACGTCGCCGCGCGGGCGCTGATGATAACCGCCGAGGAGTACCAGTCCGAGAACGACGCGACGGTCGCCGTCGAGGAGTTCGGTCGGTCCGCGATGAAAGACCGGCTCCAGACGAACCTGCTTTCGGGCTCCGGCGCGCCCGCGGTCTCCATGCTGGAGTCGGTCGACGGCCCCTCGCTCATCGACACGGGCTCCGTCGCGCCGCTCACCGACGAGATTGACGAAGCGGGTATCCAAGACGACTTCGTCTCCGGGAAGTGGGAGGCGCTCACCGTCGACGGCGACATCTACGCGCTCCCGTGGGACACCGGCCCGACGGCGGTGTACTACCGGCGGTCGGTGTACGACGAACACGGGATCGACCCGGACGGCATCGAGACGTGGGCGGACTTCATCGAAGAGGGGCAGAAGCTTCCCGACGAGCAGTACATGCTCAACCTCCCCGAAGGTGACCTCTCCGGCGTCTGGCGGTACCAGTTCCGTCAGCTCTCCGGCGAGCCCTTCCTCGAGAGCGGCGAGGTGAACATCCACAACGAGAAGTCGCTCCGCGTGGCTCGCAACATCAAGGAGATTTACGACGCCGACATCGCGGCCAACATCGAGGGATGGACGTCCGCTTGGTTCAGCGCCTACGGCGACGCGTCGATCGCGTCGCTCCCCTCGGCGGCGTGGATGGAGGGGACGCTACGCGCAGAGCTCCCCGACACCGCGGGCGACTGGGGCGTGTTCAAGATCCCCGCGCTGGAGTCGGGCGGCCCGCGAGCGTCCAACTGGGGCGGCTCCAACCTCATGATCGCCGACCAGGTGTCCGACGAGAAGAAGGCACGCGGCTGGGACTACATGGAGTTCTCGCTGGCGACCGAGGAGATGCAGCTGGCGATGTACGACGAGTACGGGCTCTTCCCGGCGCTGGAGACCACCTACGAGGACCCGGTCTTCGACGAGGAGCTCGACTTCTACGACGGACAGCCCGCGCGGGCGCTCTTCGCCGAGGTCGCACAGGAGGCTCCCGGGTACCGGTTCACCGAGGACACCCCCGAGGTGTCGCAGGCCATCGAAACGGAGCTCCAGCGGATGATTAACGGGGAGCAGTCGGCCGAAGAGGCCGTGCAGGCGGCCGCGGAGACGGTCGCCGAGAACACCGATCGGGACCTCGCGTAATCCGGGAGGACTCGATCGCATGGCCACTTCTGACGAAACAGACGATCGCGTCGGGCAGGCGTACCGCCGCCGCCTTCGCGGGGCGGTCGGAAGAGCGACGAGACGGTCGAGGAGGGCGGCGCGACCGCTCTGGGACCGGTTCCGCTTCGCCAGACAGGACCTGACTGCGGCGACGCCGACGCTGCCGCGAGTCGCGTACATATTCATCGCGCCGTTCTTCCTGTTGTTCAGCGCGTTCCTCGCGTTCCCGGTGTTTTACACGCTGTACCTCTCGTTCTTCGAGTACCAAGGGGTCGGACAGGGGTCGCTTTTCTGGATCGACCTCGGCCCGGTGTACCTCGAGATCCCGCAGATCGCACAGCTGGACTTCATCGGGCTCGGGAACTACGCCCGCCTGCTCAGCAACGAGCTGTTCTGGCAGTCGATGTTCAACACGTCGTACATCCTGGTGATACAGGTCCCGCTGATGATCGGGCTGGCGCTCGCCCTCGCGCTCGCACTGAACGCGTCGTTCCTGCGACTGAAAGGCGTGTTCCGCACAGCGATCGCGTTGCCCGTCTCGGCGAACCTCGTGGCGTACTCGACGGTGTTCCTGCTGCTTTTCAACGAGCAGCTGGGGTTCCTCAACTACGCCCTCGCCGGCGTCGGGCTCGGACCGGTCCCGTGGCTGACCGACGCGTTCTGGGCGCGGAACACGATTATCGCCGCGGTGACGTGGCGGTGGACCGGGTACAACATGATCATCCTGCTCGCCGGGCTCCAGACGATCCCGCAACAGCTGTACGAGGCGGCCGAGATCGACGGCGCGAACCGGTGGGAGAAGTTCCGCTACGTCACGCTCCCGCAGCTCAAGCCGGTGTTCCTGTTCGTCGTCGTGCTGTCGACAATCGGGACGTTCAAACTGTTCGCTGAGCCGTACGTCATCACCGGCGGCGGCCCCACGAACTCGACAATCACCATCGTGCAATACATCTACAGACAGGCGTTCATCAACTTCAACTTGGGCTACGCGAGCGCGCTCACGGTCGTCTTCGTGACGGTCGTCAGCGTCTTTTCGGTCATCCAGATCAAGATCGGGGGTGAGGACTGATGCGTGACCAGCGTCGGAAGGACGCGGTCTGGCGGTTCCTCACGTACGCGTTCGTCGTCACGATGGTCGTGGTGATGATGGTCCCCCTGTACTGGATGCTGGTGGCGGCGACGCTTCCGCAGGAGCAGTTCCTGCAGTTCCCGCCGCGGCTGATACCCGGGACGGCATTCCTCGACAACTTCACGGCGCTTCAAGAGCGGCTCGACTTCGTCCGGACGATCCGGAACAGCGTCCTCATCGCCGTTATCTACACGCTGCTCTCGCTGGTGCTGTGTTCGATGGCCGGCTTCGCGTTCGCCAAGTACGAGTTCCGGTTCAAGGAGCCGATCTTCTACACGATCTTAGCGACGCTCGTGTTGCCGATCCAGCTCCTCGTCATCCCGCTGTTCCTGCTGATGGCACAGCTGGACTGGACCAACACGTTCCGGGCGATTATCCTCCCGTGGGCGGCGAACCCCATCGGGATCTTCCTCATGCGGCAGAACATGAAATCGATCCCGGACGCGCTGCTTGAGTCCGCCCAGATGGACGGAGCGACGGAGTTCCAGATCTTCTACCGGATCGCGCTCCCGACGATGCGGTCGTCGCTGGCCGCGCTGGCGATCATCCTGTTCCTGTTCCAGTGGGACTTGTTCTTATACCCGCTCGTGATTCTCGAGACGGCGGACATGTACACGATCCCGATCGGGCTGGCACAGCTGACCGGATTCCAGCGGATCTACTACGACCAGATCATGGTGGCGGCGACGCTCGCCATCGTGCCGATGGTCGTGCTGTTCTTAGTGCTGCAAAAGCAGTTCGTCAGCGGCATCCTCGCGGGGTCGCTTAAAGAGTAACCATGTCAGGAATTAATATCACTGAGCTGGACAAGGTGTACGACTCTGGAAATGAGAACGTGGTCGCCGTGGAGGGACTCTCCGTTGAGATCAACCACGGCGAGTTCCTCGTGTTAGTCGGGCCGTCCGGCTGTGGGAAGTCGACGACGCTCCGCTGTCTCGCCGGCCTCGAGGACGTGACGGACGGCTCGATACGGTTCGGCGACCAAGACGTCACGGACCTCCGAGCAAGCGAGCGAGACGTGGCGATGGTGTTCCAGAACTATGCGCTGTACCCGCATATGACCGTCCGAGCTAACATCGGCTTCGGGCTCAAACTCTCGACGAAGCTGCCCGGCGACGAGATCGAACAGAAGGTCGAGGGCGTCGCCGAGATGCTCGGCATCAGCGAGCTGCTCGACGAGAAGCCGAAGTCGCTCTCCGGTGGCCAACAGCAGCGCGTGGCGCTCGGACGGGCGATCGTTCGGGAGCCGTCCGTGTTCCTGATGGACGAGCCGCTCAGCAACCTCGACGCGAAGCTCCGGTCGGACATGCGGACCGAGCTGCAGGAACTCCAGGCCGACCTCGACGTGACGACGGTCTACGTCACCCACGACCAGACAGAAGCGATGGCGATGGGCGATCGGATCGCCGTGATGGACGGCGGCGTGCTCCAACAGGTCGGACCCCCGGAAGAGGTGTATCGCTCGCCGGTGAACCGGTTCGTCGCGGACTTCATCGGTTCGCCGAGCATCAACCTCCTCATGGCCGACGTCGAGGGGGAGACCCTCCGAGGTCCCGGTGGGTTCACCTACGAACTCGACGACCCGGAACCGGTCGCGGGCCACGACCGCGTCAGCGTCGGCGTCCGGCCGGAAGACATCACGGTTGTCGAGTCGGGCCGAAACACGGCCGAGGTGACGGTCGTGGAGCCGATGGGGAACGAGAACTTCCTCTACATGGAGATGGACGGCCACGAACTCACCGCCCGCGTCGCTCCGGCGGTCCGGCCGACGGAGGAGACGCAAGTCTCGTTCGACTTCGACGAGGCAGCGCTCTACCTGTTCGACGCTCACACTGGCGACGCGCTGAAGACGAAAACGGACGCCGTCGATACTGCAGTCGTCGGGACGACTGAAGAGTAAGCTATCATGTACATCACTGACTACGAGCTGTTCGAAGTACCGCCCCGCTGGCTATTCTTGAAGCTGACGACGAGTGACGGCACCGTCGGTTGGGGAGAGCCGATCGTCGAGGGGCGGTCCCACACCGTCGTCGCCGCCGTCGAGGAGCTCCTCGACAACTACCTGCTCGGCGAGGACCCGACCCGGATCGAAGACCACTGGCAGGCGATGTACCGCGGCGGCTTCTATCGCGGCGGCCCCGTGCTGATGAGCGCGATCGCCGGCGTCGACCAGGCGCTGTGGGACATCAAAGGCAAGCAGTTCGGCGCGCCCGTCCACGAGCTGCTCGGCGGTCGCGCGCGCGACCGGATCCGCGTGTATCAGTGGATCGGTGGTGACCGTCCGGCAGACGTCGGCGACGCAGCCCGCGACAAGGTCGACGCGGGCTTCACGGCGTTGAAAATGAACGCCACCGCGGAGCTGCGACCGATCGACAACCCGGCCGCTGTGTCCGACGCGGCCGACCGGATCGCAGCCGTCCGGGAGTCGGTCGGCGACGAGGTCGACATCGGGGTCGACTTCCACGGGCGCGTGTCGAAGCCGATGGTGCGGCGGCTCGCGGCAGCGCTAGAGCCGTACGACCCGATGTTCATCGAGGAGCCGGTGTTGCCCGAGCACAACGACTCGCTCTCGGGGATCCGGCAGTCGACGACGATCCCGATCGCGACCGGCGAGCGGATGTACTCGCGGTGGGACTTCAAGGAGGTGCTCGAGACGGACGCCGTGGATCTGATCCAGCCCGACGTCTCCCACGCAGGGGGGATCACCGAGATGAAGAAGATCGCGTCCATGGCCGAGGCGTACGACGTGTCGATCGCGCCGCACTGCCCGCTCGGACCGATCGCGCTCGCGTCCTGCATTCAGGTCGACGCCTGCACGCCGAACGCGCTGATCCAGGAGCAGTCACTCGATATCCACTACAACGAGACGAGCGACGTGTTGGACTACCTCGCCGATCCGTCAGTGTTCGAGTACCGCGACGGCTTCGTCGACATCCCCGGCGGCGACGGGCTCGGGATCGAGATCGACGAGGAGCACGTCCGAGAGCAGCGCGGCGACGTCGACTGGCACAACCCGGTCTGGCGCCACGACGACGGCTCCGTCGCGGAGTGGTGATCCGGATGGCGAACGGAACCCGCCGGCACGGAGGGACTCGCCCCCACGGAGGGGAGCCATGACCCGCCGACACGAGTCACCGACCGAGCGCGCGGTGCCCGGCCGATTCGCCGGCGAGACCGCGATCGTCACGGGGTCGACGCGCGGGATCGGCGCCGGAATCGCGGAGCGCCTCGTCGCCGAGGGCGCGAACGTCGTCGTCAGCGGCCGCACCGCCGAGGCCGGCGAGGCCGTCGTCGACCGGATCGCGGACCTGACCCCCGACGAGTCGCACGACGGCGCGCCCGCCGGCGACGCGACCTTCGTCCGCGCGGACATGCGCGACCCCGACGACGTGGCGGCGCTGGCCGAGGCGGCCGTCGAGCGCTACGGCTCCGTCGACGTGCTCGTGAACAACGCCGGCGTGCAGACGGAGACGGCCGCCGACAAGGCGACGCTCGACGACTGGGAGTTCGTCGTCGAGACGGACTTCAGGGCGTACTGGCTCGCCGCGCGCGCGGCCCTCGAGCACATGGACCGCGGGGCGATCGTGAACGTCTCGTCGAACCACGCGTACGCGACGATGCCCGCGCACTTCCCGTACAACGCGGTGAAGGCGGGGATCAACGGTATGACGCGGTCGCTCGCCGTGGACTTCGGCCCCCGCGTCCGGGTGAACACGGTCGTCCCCGGCTGGGTGGAGATCGAGCGGACGCGCGAGGAACTCCCGGAGGGACGGTTCGAGGAGGTCGAGTCGATCCACCCGACCGGCCGGATCGGCACGCCGGCCGACGTCGCCGGGGCCGTCTCCTTCCTTGCGAGCGAGGACGCCGCGTTCGTCACGGGGGCCGCGCTGCTCGTTGACGGCGGGCGGGGCGCGGTGATGCAGGACGGCACGCTCCCGGACTACCGGGCGCAAGAGCGCTCGGAGTAGCCGACGAGCGTCTGTTCAGTATTTATAAGCAGTTATAACGCCTCCGCCGGACTACTGTCGGGCGACCCGCAGCCCCTCCACGCGGTCGCCCTCGGCGACGGCGACGCCGTACGGTCCCACGACGGCCCCGCCTTCGGACCGCCCCTCGCCGTCCGCGTCCGACGCTGCGTCGACGGCGTCTCGATTGGCGTCGTCGATCGCGAGCGAGTCGGGACCGAGTCCGGGCAGTCGGAGCCGGTCGCTCGTGAAGTTCGTTACCCACGTGTGGCCGCCGCGGTAGCCGACGCGGACGCCGTCCGGAAGCCGATCGGCGTGTCGGACGTCGGCGCGGTCGAGCAGGGCCGACGCGAGTACGTCCGCGAGGTCCGGCTCGGGCCAGACCCCGCAGTAGGTGACGCGGCCGTCGCCGACCGCGTTGACGACGACCGCCGGTCGACCGTCAGCCGGCCCGTTCACGTCGTACGCGTATCGGACCTCGGCGGCGTCCGGGTCGAGCCACTCGGCCCAGGTCCGAAACGAGGCGGCCGCGCCGCCGTCAGGCGCATCGACGTCCCGGACCGCCGTTTCGAGGCGCCGCGGCAGCGACTCGTGCTGGTCGACGGCCGCTCCGACGAGGTCGGTCAGCGGACCGGGCTGTGACGCCGGCCGGAGCTTGTTCTCCGCGTCCTTCACACCGGTCCGGGGGCCGAAGAGGAGCTCGCCGCCGCCGGCGACGTAGCCTGTCAGCCGGTCGGCGAGGTCCTCGGTGACGAGGTGGAGCGCAGGCGCGACGACGGCCGCGTATCCGGAGAGGTCGGCGCTCGGCGGGACCACGTCCACCTGGACGCCCCGACCACGCACGGCGCCGTAGAACGCCTCTTGGAGCGCCCAGTAATCGAAGTCCGGCGCGTGGGGCTGCGCGTCGAGCGCCCACAGCGAGTCGTAGTCGAAGACGACCGCCACCGGCGCATCCACGTGGTCGGCGCCGTCGAGCGCCGCAAACTCCTCGCCCGCGATAGCGGCGTCGTCGTACCCGCGGTCGGGCGACCCGTCCGCCTTCCGGAGCCCGGCGTGATACTGCTCTTGACCCTCGAGACAGCGCCGCCACCTGAAGTAGAGCACGGCGTCGGCTCCGTGGGCGGCGGCGTGGTGCGCCCACAGCCGCATCGCTCCCTCGCCGGGCTGCGGACAGTGCGGCGGCCAGTTGACGTCGCCCGGCTGCTGTTCCATCACCCAGAACGGCCGGTCGAGCGCGCTCCGGTAGATGTCGTGGTCCATCCCGACCTGGTCGGGGTCGCCGGCCCGAAGCTGGTCCGGTGTCGCCTCGCCGTCGTAGCGGTCCTGGACGAACCCCGTCGGGTAGGAGTCCCACGCCACCCGGTCGAGGTCGGCGCTCACGTCGTAGGCGTTCAGCGTCGGGAACCGCCCCATGAAGTTGTGGGTGACGAACCAGTCGGGGTCGGCCTCGCGTATCAGGTCGGCGTGGAGGCGGTTGTACTCGACGACGGAGTCGCTGGCGAAGCGCGCGTACGCGAGCAGTCGCGAGGGGTGATGCTCTGCCGGGGTCGGGCCCGGCGGATCGACCTCTTCGAAGGAGCCGTACTGCTGGCTCCAGAACGCGTTCCCCCACGCCTCGTTGAGTCGGTCGACGTCGCCGTATCGGTCCGCAAGCCACGTCCGGAACGCGTCGGCGCAGTCGTCGCAGTAACACCGGACGGTCTCGTGACAGCCGAACTCGTTGTCCGTCTGCCAGCCGGCGACGTGCGGTGAGTCGGCGTACCGCTCGGTGACTCGCTCGACGATTCGCGCCGTCTCCTCGCGGTAGGCGTCGGAGTTGAAACAGTAGTGCCGGCGGCTGCCGTGCTCGCGGACGGTTCCGTCGGGGTCCTCCTGCCGGATAGACGGCCGCTCGTCGACCAGCCACTTCGGCGGCGTCGCGGTCGGCGTGCACAGCACCGCCTGCATGCCGTAGTCGCCGACGAGTTCGACGGCCTCGTCGAGCCACTCGAAGTCGAACGCCCCGCGCTCGGGCTCGAGGGCCCCCCACGAGAACTCCGCCATTCGCACGTACTCGAGGCCGGCGTCGGCCATCGCGGCGATGTCGCGCTCCCACTCCTCGCTCGGCCAGTGTTCGGGAAAGTAACAAACACCAATATTCATGAGCCACCATTTCGACCGCGCCACCTAAGCATTCGGATGGGTGGCGACGATCGACGACTTTCGGGATCAAAAGCAGCGTGATATTTGTACGGACAAAAAGAGGGTGTAATATGAACGAACGCAGGGCAGGCACCACCGCAGTCACGTACGACCCTGAGGGGCACGAGGTCACGGTCGCTGACGACGCCGGCGACCTGCTCGTCGGGGCCCTCCACGCGACGGCGAGCGATGGGGGCGACGAGCGACTGCGGATCACAGACGTGTCGCTGTCGACCGAGGCGGGAGGGGTCGACGCGACCTGTACCGTCGAGAACGCCGGCGACAAGCCGGTCCGGGTAGGCGACGTCACACTCGCGTTCGAGACCGCGTTCGGCGCGGATGCGCGCGTCTATCGACACGGGTACCAGTCGTGGTCGTCGACGGGAACGCTCCCAGTCGGGGAACGCTTCCCCCCCGAGAACCCGGACAACGCCCCGATGATGAACGACCTCGCGGCGCCGACCACCGACCGGGTCAGCAGCTACTTGACCGGGCTCGTCGAGGGCGACCGACGCGTCGCGGCGGGATTCCTCGAGCACGACCGCTACTGCACCCGGTTCGAGATCGACGACGACGACAGCGGCGTCGCGACGCTGCGCGCGGTGTGTCCGCTGGAAGGGGCGCGTCTGGCGCCCGGTGAGCGGCTGGCCCTGCCGCCACTGTGGGTCGACGCCGACCGCGAACTCCGCGACGGGCTCGCCGCGCTGGCCGACCGCGTCGGCGAGCGGATGGACGCGCAAGTGCCTGAAACCCCCCCGACGGGGTGGTGCTCCTGGTACCACTACTTCACCGACGTCACCGAGGCGGACGTCCAAGAGAACCTCTCGGAGCTCCGCGGGTGGGAGATTCCGGTCGACGTCGTCCAGATCGACGACGGATACATGGAGGCATTCGGCGACTGGAGGTCGATCGCCGACGGGTTCGATGACATGAACGCCGTCGCGGACGACATCGCCACGGCGGGGTACCGGCCGGGGCTGTGGCTCGCGCCGTTTTACGTGGAGGCCGGTGCCGACCTGTACGCCGACCACCCGGAGTGGTTCGTCACGGAACCGACCGACGCGGCCGCCGATGGACCGGGAACACCCGTCGACGGCGGCTTCCGCGCCGGGTCGGCGCTGTACGGGCTCGACACGACGCACCCCGAGGTCCTCGAGTGGGTCCGGGAGACCGTGTCGACGGTCGTTGACGAGTGGGGATTCACGTATCTCAAACTCGACTTTCTCTTCGCGGCGGCGCTCCCCGGCGAGCGGTACGACGATGAGGCGACCCGGATCGAGGCGTATCGCCGGGGAGTCGAGGCGATCGCCGAGGCGGCCGGCGACGACGTCTTTCTCCTCGGCTGCGGCGCGCCGATGGCCCCGAGCGTCGGGCTCTTCGACGCGATGCGGGTCGGCCCGGACACCGATCCGACGTGGGAGACGCCGGGGGAGTCGGGGAGCCAGCCGGGACTGAAAAACGCCGTCCGCAACACGCTCACGCGGAACTACCTGCACCGGCGGTGGTGGCTCAACGACCCCGACTGCCAGCTCGTTCGGGACACGAGTGACCTCACCGCGGCCGAGCGGGAGGCGTTCGCGGCGCTCGTCGCCGCGACCGGCGGCGTGAACGTGTTCTCGGACCGGCTCGCGGAGATCGGCTCGGCCGGTCGGCGGCTACTGGAGCGGTCGATCCCCCCCGCGAGCGGCGCCGAAGTCGAGGGGCTCGGCGCGGAGCGATTTCCCTCACGCGTCGTTTGCGATCGACCGGGCGACGGGGCCACGACGGTCGCGCTGTTTAACTGGACGGACGAGCCGTCGACGGTCCGGTTCGACGCGCGCGACTACGGTTGGGAGGGCGATCCGGACCAGGGAGGCGATCCGGGGGCTGACCCGGTCGTCTGGGACGGACTGTCCGGCTCCGTCGTCGATGGTCCGGTCGTCGAACGAGAGTTGTCGCCACACGGCGCCGCGGTGTTTGCCGTCGTTCCCGCCGACACCGGCGACCTGCTCGGCGACGCCGCGACGCTCACGGGCGGGTCCGACCGCGCGTCGACGGCGACCCTTCTGGACGGTGCGCTCGCGGCAGCGGTCGACGGGGAGGCGGTGACGTTCGCGCTCGATCGAGAGTGACCGGGCGGGGGCTACCTGTGCGACGGGGTCGTCGCCGAATTCTCAGCTGTCCGCCTCGATCCGCACGAGGTCGGCCTCGACGTCCTCCACGAAGGCGCCCTGCCCGCCCACTGCGACGACCTCGCCGTCGTCGGTCTCGACGACGAGCGAGTGTTCGACGGGGAACTCGTTGGTCGTCGGCTCCACCATCCCTTGTTTCGACTCCACGACGCGGCCGGTTATCTCGGCGGCCCCGTCGCCGTCGGTCCACCGGCCGCCGACGGTGACGCGGGGGGGCTCCCCGGTTCGGAGCCGCAGCGTCGCTTGGAAGACGGTGTGCCTGAAGTTCGTGTACTCGACCGGGAGCGCCGCGGGCGCCGCGGTCGCGACCTCGTTTGCGGTCGGCCAGTAGTTCCCGAGGAAGGAGCCCACGATCACCGGCGCGAGCTGTTCCTGCGAGAAGTGGATCGCCTGCCGGTCGGTGCTGGACCGGCGCAACAGCTCCGGCGGGACGATGACGCCGGCCGCGGAGTCGACCGTAAGCAGCGTCGGCATCGCCTCGCCCCACGTCCGGACGACGCTGGCGACGCCGTCGACCCCGCCCTCAACATCGGCCGGCACCTCGTGGGCACCGGAGACGATGAGCAACACCAAGACGCCCCGGTCGACCGCCTCGACGAGTGAGTCGCGGACTTCGGGGAGGTGGTCGGCGGCGATCGACAGCGTCACCTCTGAGTCCGCGTTCGCGAGCAGCGACCGGATCCGCTTTATTACCGTCACTCGGGACTTGATGACCTCGAACTGCTCGGTCTGTCGCTCCACCCGCGAGAAGCGCTCCTCCAGCCCGGGGCGGATCGCGTCGACGTCCGAGCGGAGCCGGTTTATGACCTCGTCGGGCGGGTTTGCGCGGATCGTCGTCGGTACGACGTGGTCGTTCACCTCGACGAAGCCGCGATCCGCGAGTGACTCGCTCACGCTGTAGACGTAGCGTTTCGACACGCCGGCGGCGTCGGCGACAGTGCTCGCCTTCGCCTCGCCGTGCGCCAATAGACTGAGATACGTGTCGACCTCCTTGTCCGAGAGTCCGAACCGGCGAAGGAGATCGTTCAACGTCCGGTCATCCATGTGACGGAGATGTGCGAGGGAATCACTTATAAGAGTCGGAGGAACGCGTCGGCAGGTACCCTGTGACGATACGCCCTACCGCGGGACAGCGACGCTCCCGGCCGACGCGTCGCAGAGGGTCAACACGTCGCGGACCGGGTCCGTGCATACCGGTTCCCGACGGCGCCCCGGCTTGAGGGGTTTCGTTTTGTAAATAGGTGAATGATGATTACACCAAAACTTCATACGCGGAGGGATCATTTACTCGCGTAATGCAACTTCGTGACGCGCTCGATGACTACAAGCGAAACACCGGGCACGACACCCGGTTTCCCGGCGAACGCCGAACCGTCACCGGTCGGTTTTCGGGCGGTGAGGGGCGACTCGTCCACGTCGACGCCGACGGCGGGATCTGTGACTTCGGCTACCCGCTGACCGGACGGACCGGACTGGTCCGGTCCCGGATCGGTCTCGCGGTGGGCGACGAACTCACGTGGCTCGACGAGGTCGAGACCGAGCAGCGTTACGTCGGCGACACGACGCTGATCGAGACCGTTCACGAGACGGACCACGGGACGGTGACCCGCCACGACGTGACGCTCGGCGACGCCCACCTCACACGAGCGACGGTCGATGTCGGCGACGACGGGCACGCGAACGTCGACCCCGCCGACCTCTCGCTCGTCGTGTACGCCCGGTTCGCGCCCGACGGGCGCGACGACCGGGTGGGTCAGCTCCGGTACGACGACGCGGTCGAGGTGTACCACGCCGGCGAGCACGACTTCCTCGCGAGCGACACCGGCTTCGCCGACCTGCGCGGCCAGCTCCCGGCGACGTTCCCCGAGCTGCTCGACGACGCGCCCACCGACCTCCCCCGCGACCGCGACGGCGACCGCTACGAGGAGGAGCGCCTCTCCGGCGAGGTCATCGTCGACGCCCCCTTCGAGGACGGCGTCGCGACCGTCGGCACGCTGCTGACCGGCCGCGAGGAGACGACACGCGAGGCCGCCCGCGACCGGCTCGCGGAGCTGTTCGACGCGCTCGACGACCCCGACGCGCTCGCCGCGGCCGCGGGCGAAACGATCCCCTCGGTCCCCGAGTCGGTCCCGGCGCGAGACTCGGTCGTCGCCGACCTCCGGGTCCTCTCGCTGCTCTCCGCCGAATCCGGGCTCCGGATCGCCGGCCCGGACTTCGACCCCTTTTACGCGACCTCCGGCGGCTACGGCTACACCTGGTTCCGCGACGACGCCGAGATCTCGACGTTCGTACTCGGCGCCGACGACCGACTCGGGCTCGGACTCGACGACTGGCACGCTCGCTCGGCCGAGATGTACGTCGCCACCCAGCGCCTCGACGGCTCGTGGCCGCACCGGGTGTGGCCTCGGAACGGCGCGCTCGCGCCCGGCTGGGCGAACGCGCGCATCGAAGACGGCCCCGACGTGGACTACCAGGCCGACCAGACCGGCAGCGTCATCGCCTACCTCGCGCAGGCGCGCGCCGCGGGCGTCGACGCGGAGGGACTCGACGGGACCCTCGTCGCCGCGCTCGCCGGCCTCGACGAGACCCTCGCGCTCGACGGGCGCCCCGTCGTCTGCCAGAACGCGTGGGAGGACAGCGCCGGGCGCTTTGCGCACACCGCCGCGACGTTCTTGGAGGCGTACAGCGAGCTCGCGCTCCACGGCGACGGGCTGGACGCGAGCGCGCTCGATCCGAACGGGGACCTCGACCCCGCCGCCCTCCCGGACGACCTCGCCGCGCACGCCCGCGATCAGGCGACTCGGGTGTACGACGCCCTCGACGACCTGTGGGTGCCCGATCGGGGTTGTTACGCGCTCCGGGAGACGCCCGAGGGCGCGATCGACGACCGGCTTGACTCCTCGACGCTGGCGCTCGCAAGCGCGCACCGCTCGTTCGACGCGCTCGGCGGGGACGACGGGAGCGACGGAGCCGTCGACGACGAGCGCCTCGACCGGTTGGTCTCGCACGTCGAGACGGTCGTCGACGGCCTCGCTCACGAGAGCGACGCTATCGCCGGCCTGGTCCGGTACGAGGGCGACGGCTGGCGCCGGGCCGGACAGCTCTCTGAGAAGGTGTGGACCGTCTCGACCGCGTGGGGCGCGAACGCCTGCGCCGAGCTGGCGGTCCTCCTCGCCGACCGCGACGACCCCCGAGCAGACGAGATGGCCGAGCGCGCCCGCGGCCTCCTCGCGCACGTCTCGCCCGGCGGAACGCTCTGTGAACCGACGAGCTACCTTCCCGAGCAGTTCTTCGACGACGGGACGCCGGACAGCGCGACGCCGCTCGGGTGGCCCCACGCGATCCGGCTGGCGACCGTGGCGCTGCTCGACGACCAACTCCCGCAGTTCGCCGACCGCGCCGCCGCAGACGACTGACGCGACGGCCCGAATTTTCGCTGCGATATTTAAAATTCGACGAGCAGGTGCAATCCGCGCTTATAAACGGATGTGCGGTGGCGCGCACCTCCGCGCGGTCGCCACTGGCGACCGCGAGTAGGGAGAGACCGAAGGTCTCTCTGACAGCCGGCGGCTCCGCCGCCGGCGAGAGCGCCGCGCGAGGGAGGCGCGGGTCGGCGCGGCACCGCCCGCGCCGACCCGACGCCGAGGCTGGGGAGGCGTGAGGTGCGGGGCGGGCGGGGCGGGACTCAAAGGGGCAGCCTCGAGGACGGCGCAGGCGACGCAAGCACCGCAGGGAAGGAGCGTCAGCGACTGACTGAGGAGCGCAGCGAGCGTGCGCCGTCCTCACGGCTGGGGCTTTGGCGGTGTTCGTTGTCGATCCGTTGTCAACAATTTATAAGCGAGCGGCTGGGAATTTCGCGGTCTCCGTCGCCGTCGGACCGATCACGTATAAACGCACACTGCGCGCCCAGGACTCACGGGCGTATCGCAGAGCACACGCGTGAAAACGGACGTCTCAGATCTACCGCCACTCGTCTTCCGGCACGCAGTCCGCCGCACGGACCGTGATCCACCGGGTCGTCCGCTCGTCGGGATCGCGGTCCCGCTCGAAGAACGTCACCTCCCCGCCGTCGGAGTCGCCGTCAGTCCGCTTACAGACGAGCTCCGACCGCTCCGCACGGACACGCGTCGATGACGTGGACATATGTACCGATTCGTTCCCGATCGGATAATAAGTATTGGTTTTCGATCGCGATCGACGAAACAACCGTCATCGCCGACAAGGATTAACCAAAATCTGAGTTAAATCACCTCGCGGATTCCGAACCGCCTACAGCCGGACGGGAACGCCGCGCTCGTCGAGGTACTCCTTCGTCTCTTCGATCGAGTAGTCGCCGAAGTGGAAAATGGAGGCCGCGAGGCCGGCGTCGGCGTTCGCCTCGGTGAACACCTCGTACATGTCCTCAGGGGATCCACAGCCCGAGGAAGCGATCACGGGCGTCGAGACGGCGTCACACACCGCTTTCATCAGCGGGATGTCGTAGCCGTCCTTCGTCCCGTCCATGTCGATGGAGTTGACGAACAGCTCGCCCGCGCCGCGCTCCTCGGCCTCTTTCGCCCACGAGACGGCGTCGACGCCGGTCCCCTCGCGGCCGCCCTTCTTGGTGCACTCGAACCACACCGTCTCGCCGTCGTCGTCCTCGTAGAAGTGCTCGCCCTCGTCGTCGTGCCGGCGGCGCGCGTCGACCGAGATGACGATACACTGGCTGCCGAACGCCGCGGCGCCCTCCTCGATGAGTTCGGGGCGTTCGAGGGCGCCGGTCGTGATCGACACCTTGTCCGCGCCCGCGCGGAGCGTCTCCTTGATGTCGGCTTTGGTGCGAATGCCGCCGCCGACTGTCAGGGGGATGAAACACTCGTCGGCGACCGCGTTGACCACGTCGAGCATCGTCTCGCGCCCGTCCGCGCTCGCGGTGATGTCGAGGAAGACGAACTCGTCTGCGCCCGCGGCGTTGTACTTCTTCGCCAATTCGACCGGGTCGCCGGTGTACTCCAAGTTCTCGAAGTTGACGCCCGTGTACACCGCCGCGTCCCCGTCGTCGTCGAGGTCGACGTCGATACAGGGGATGATCCGCTTCGTGAGTCCCATTCGTTACCGGCCGTTGGCGACGGCCGAGGTTAAAAGGCGTGGGGTCGCTGTTGGCGCGGGGTCACTCCGGTTCGTCCGCCTCCCGTCGGTCGTACTTCGCGACGGCGCGGTCGGCGCGCTTCGAGATGCCGTTCGGATTCCGCGCCGGGGTCCGGTCGCGCCCCCGCGCGACGAGTCCGTCGGAGCTTCCGCCGGCGAGGCCGAGAAGCACGTCTCGGCCGGTGGCGACCCACCGCGACGGGGTCGACTCGCCGCGGAGCACGTCGCCGGCGGCCCCGAAGGCATCCGTCGCGGCGTGCGTCCCGGCGCGCGCGACGGCGCTCGGGCGCACTCCGTAGTTCTTTAAGAGTCGATACGCGAGCGCCCGGTACTTCCACCCCCACTCGCGGGCGGTGCGTCCGCCGTCGGCGGCCGTCGGACTCGGGAGTTCCTTGGTGACCGCGAGATCCTCGCGCCACGCCACGGTTCGTCCCATCTTCGCCAGCCGGTGGGCCGCATCGCGCGCGCCTCCCGTGTGGAGGTACTCGTCGAAGCCGTCCAGATCTCGGAGCGCCTCGCGCCGGAAGGCGACGTTACCGCCTTCGAAGTAGGTCACCTCGGTCCCCGCGATCGACCGGCGCTCCGGACCGGCGCGGGTCTCACCGTCGTCGTCGCGGCGCTCGCCGTCGCTCTCGTCTCGTTCCTTGCCGACAGCCGCCTCGTCGACAGCCGCCTCGCCGCCGCGTTCCGTCTCCACCCGCTCGATCGGAGTCACCGGTCCCGTCACGGCGTCCGCGTCGTCGAGGCCGGCCCGCACGGCGTCGAGCCACCCTTCATCGATCCGGTTGTCGTAGTCCACGAGAGCGACTGAATCGCCGGTGGCGACCTCGATACCGGCGTTCCGGGCGGCGTTGACTGTGCGGTCGGATATCTCCACCAGCACGTCCACGTCATCGCGGTCCCGCACCATCCCGGTGGTGCCGTCGGCGGAGGGACCGTTGGCGACGATCACCTCCGCCGTTGACGCGTGAGCCGCCAACGCGTCGAGACAGGCGGCTAACCGGTCCCGCCCGTTGAGGGTGGGAACGACGACCGAGAGATCCATACGGCTGGATATCGAGGCCGAGATGTAAAAAGGGCTCCGTGCAGGATCAAGCCTGTGGCCGAGCCGCGGGCTGGTCGGTAATCGCTCGAAGAAGTCGATCAGCGCGAGTCCGATTAGCGTGCAACCGATCAGCGCGCGGCTCAGATGGTCAGGTAGTACACCTGCTTGCGCGCGTCCTTGAAGCTGTAGCGGGAGTCGACGAGGCCCTCCTCCTCGAGGCGGTTAAGCGCGTAGCGGACGGTCCGGTCGGGAAGCAGCGACTCCTCGGCGAGGCCGCCCTGCGAGAGGGGGGCGTCACCCTCTAACACCTTCGCGACGAGCTTGGCGCTCGGGGGCAGTTCGCGTAAGCGGTCGCGGTACTCTGATTCCGAGAGGCGGTCTTGGTCAGCGGTCTCCGCGGGACTGGTACTCATATCACATGACAAATCCACGCGTATTGGTAAAGGTTGGCTACATATAGGCCAATCCGATTGGAACAATATAATGTGTTAATATCACAGCTCAGCTACCTGTCAGTCGCGATCGATCAGGCTCTCGTGACGACCGTGATCGACCAGACTCCCCGACCGCATCCAGTACGGTTTTGTCGGTCGGGTGTGCAGTACGGACAACGTGAAGGGACAGGACTGGTACCAGGCCGACGAGGTCGCGGAGGAGTACGAGGACGTACGGTTCTCAGGCGGCGGAGAGCTCATCGACCGGCGCGAGAAGGAGGCGGTCCTCTCGGCGCTCGGACCGATCGAGGAGGGACACCGCGTGCTGGAGGTCGCCTGCGGCACCGGCCGATTCACGACGATGCTCGCGGACCGCGGCGCCGACATCATCGGGATCGACATCTCTCGCGAGATGCTCGAACAAGGCAGGCAGAAGGCGGCAACGGCGGGGCTCTCAGACACCGTGGAGTTCGTCCGTGGCGACGCCTCTCGGCTCCCGTTCCCGGATGACCACTTCGACACGGTGGTCGCGATGCGCTTTTTCCACCTGATGGACGACCCGGTTCCGTTCCTCTCGGAGCTGCGACGCGTGAGCGCTGATCAGGTGTTCTTCGACACGTTCAACAGCCGCAGCCTGCGGACGCTGTACACCTGGTTGCTCCCGATGGGCTCCCGGCTGTACTCAGAGCGACAGGTCGTCGATATGCTCCGTGCGGCGGACCTGACGCTGGCCGGTGAGGAACACGACTTCGTGCTGCCGTACGGCTTCTACCGCGAGCTTCCGGGGCCCGTCGCGAAGCCGTTCCGGGTCCTCGACGGGCTCGCCGGCAACACGATTCCGGGAGATTACGTGGCGTCCGTCTCCTACTGGGACGCTCGGGTCCCCGAAGACGGGAGCGGTTCGGCGGAGTCCGACGACTCCGAAGTCGACGAGGACACCGAGTGAGCTAGGCCGATTCCTCGACGACTCTGCCGACCGCGAAGTTCGATTTGACTTCCGTTACCTCGATTTTTACTCGCTTGCCGACCTCCGTGTCCGGGACGATGATCACGTATCCCCGCTCGACACGGGCGATCCCGTCGCCCTGCTTGCCGAGGTCTTCGATCTCGACGTAGCGCATCTCACCGGGCTCGACCGGCGGCTGCGGCCCGTCGTCGGCGCGGGACGCCGAGGTGTCGACGTCGCCGTTGGTCGTCCCGTCAGTCTCGGATTCCGACCGAGAGATAAGCGCGACGCGGTACGTCTCGCCCGGCTCCAGCGAGCCGCTCTCGACCTCGCGTTGCGGGACCGTCACGACGTACTCGTCGTTCTCTTCACGAATATCGGCGCTGAACAGACAAAGGAGCTTCTCTGAGATCTCCATAGTAGACTCCAGCGAAACGTGGTGACGAACCAGTATAGTTGTACCGCTGATGAGTCGCCACTGTCACGATCCCGCGCATCGATCGTCTCCAGCAACGATCGCCACCGGACCAAGGCCTATCTCGCCGGGCGCTGAATCGCCCCGTATGGCCGACCTCGACTTCCGACACGGAGCCGTCTCGCCCCCGATCGTAACGTCGTTCGACGCCGACGGTGGTGTCGACCGGCGCGCGCTCGCGAACCACGTCGAGACCCTCGTCGACGCCGGCCTCGACGGGGTCGTCCCCTGCGGAACGACCGGCGAGTTCGCCAGCCTCACCGATACGGAACGCCGAGCAGTCGTCGAGACCGTGGTCGAGGCGGCCGACGGGCGGGTTCCCGTGATCGCCGGTGCGGCGGACACGACCGTCTCGGGCGTCGTCGACCGGCTCCGATTCGCCGCCGACGTCGGGGCGGACGCGGGGCTCGTCACGCTCCCGTACTACCACAACTCGACGGCACCCGCGGGACAGCGGGCCTTCTTCGACGCGGTCGCCGACGACGCGCCGCTCCCGATATACCTCTACGACATCCCGTCGACTGTCGGCGAGCCGATCGACTCCGACGTCCTCGCCGCGGTGGCCACACACGACTCGGTCGTCGGGCTGAAGGACACCAGCGGCGATATCTCGGCGGTGGATACCGCGGTAGACCGGACCCCGGACGAGTTCACCGTTTTTCAAGGCGTCGACGCCCTGCTGTACCCGTGCGCGTCGCTCGGCGTCGACGGCGGGATACACGCCCTCGCGCAGGTGATTCCCGAGGTGTTCGTCTCACTTGGTGAGGCGATTCGCGACGGCGACGACGCCCGCGCGCTGGCGCTCCACCGGGAGGCGATCACCCCGATATTCGACCGGTGTGCGGATCACGGGTTTGCACCCGTCGCGAAGGTCGCCGCGGTGTCCCGCGGATTTATTCCGAACGCTCGCGTTCGCCCGCCGCTCACGCTCCCGGACGAGGCGACGCGCGAGGCCATCGCCGCCGACGTCGACGCGGCGCTGGACGCGATGTGAATCGCCGAGCGGTAGCCGATGGCTGCGCTCAGTTTCCGTCGATCGGTGTCCCGTCAGCCGCTTTCGGTCCCTCGGAGTCGAAGACGACGACGTCGCCGTCGGCGCGCTCGGCAGCGGTCGGGTCGTAGCCGTCGCGCACGCCGATAGCTTCCTCGAGCTCTCGAACCGCGCGCTCTTTGAGCGCCGCGGCCAACTCCACGGCGTCCTCGCGCGAGATGTCGCGACCGAGCCCCTCGCACTCGTGGGCGCGGACGACGCCCTCGCCGTCGACCGCCTCGCCCATCGGCTGACTCGTCCCGTCGAGCGCGACGCTGAACGGGTACGTCTGACAGATGAGCGGCCGGGCGTCGTGAACGGTACAGGCCCCCTGTTCGTCCGCTTCGGTGTAGAACGTGCAGTCGCCGCAGTCGTCGGTCGCGAGCGCCCATTCGAACGTCTCGCCCACGGGCTCGCCGTCGTCGCCCTCGGAGAGCCCGAAGGGCATGGGGCGGGCGGCGTCACGCCAGTCGTACGACTCGCCGAACGCCGCCTCGGCGGCGTCGGTGACTTCGCGGACTTCGTCCGGGAAGACGGTAGCCGTGTGGGGCTCTCGGTCGTCGGCCCCATCGCTGTCGCCACCCGCACCGTCCCCTTCCGGGGCACCACCCGGCTCGTCGGGCGCGTAGCCCGTGCAGCAGCCGCCACAGCGCGTGCACTCGAAGCCGATCGACTCGATGGCGTCGGCGAGCTCGTCGACGTCGAGGTCGCGGGCGCGTTCGAGTTCCGCTTCGAGCGATTCCATGAGACGAGTTGTGGCGCGGTCGGGTTAACGCCGTTCCTTCGGGAGTCGCGACGGCGTTCCGGGCCGCGCCCGGCGAAGGAGCGAAGTGCGGCCGTCCCCTACCGAGTGAGCGTGAAGGAGTACGAACGGAAGGGGCTCCTCGAACGCGTCAACCGCGAGGCGGCGACGGTGGGCGCTGAGATCCCGGAGGAGATCGAGATCCAGGGGGAGCCGATCGAACTGCAGTCGTTCGTCTTCGAGATCAAGCGCCGCGACACGGTCCCGCCCGGCGAGCGCGAGCGCGTCGAGCAGGCGAAGCGGAACCTCCGACGCGAGCGCTTAGAACGGCTCGAACCCATCGAAGAGAACGAGGTGAGCTACGCCGACGGCGAGGCGCTGGCTGCGTCGATCATCGGCATCGACCGCGCGCTCGACGCCCTGGAGGGACTCGACGCGCCCGACCCGGAGACGGAGGCGCAGCGACAGGAGACCGCAGACCAGAAGCGGTGGATGAGCTTCCTGAAGAAGGCGCTCGGCCGGGACGACGCGGGCGGGGCAGGCGGTCGGACCCGGTTCTGACGAGGGACGTTTCAATTCGACTTGAACCGGAGGGAGTAGTCGTAGTACCGGCTCTCGTAACGGATCCGCTCCGACCCCGACTCGGTCCACCTCCCGTCCTTCCGAACGTTGCCGTCGAGGTACGGGCGCTCGTGAAACGCTCGGAGGATGTCCGCATACGCGTCAGAGTACGGGTGCGACTCCTCGTACCCGTCGTGTCTGGCGGCCTCGATCACCTCCCGTGCGTCTGTCGAGAGGTCGTCACCGTCGATTCGCGCGCCGACCGTGTGCGCTCGGAGGATCGCTTCCATCCGCTCCGGCGACTCCGCGACCGGCTCGGCGACGGCGCGATACACGGGCTCGTAGAACCGCTCGCGGGTGACCTCGATCCGATAGACGGTGTCTCGGTACACGACGCGAGCCGGTCCGTCCGCCGCGAGCAGTCGGCTCGCGTCGATCGCGTCCCCGTCGCGGTAGACGTAGCCACCGCGCTCCACGAGTCCGACCGGAACGCCGCCCGGGTTCCCCCTCGCTCGCGCCGATTTATGGGCGATCTCGACGGCGTTGCGGTCGCCTTCCGGGAGCGTCTCTTTCTCGACGGCGTCGGCTTCGTCACCGGTGTCGGATTCGTTGACCCCGTATAGGCGGAGCACAGGATGGGTCGCTTTCGCCTCGTCGACGACGACGGAATCCAGCCGGTAGTACGTCCCCTCGTGGACGGCGTACGCCGGCTCGTCGGCCGCAGAGGGGAACGGCTTCCGGTGCTGCGTGGTGTCGCGCTCTCCGTCGCGGGCGGCCGCGAACGCCGCCTCATCCCACCGCGGGCCGGCCTCCGAGAGATCAACGACCGCGTCGTCCCGGAGCGTGTCTCCCGCGTCGTTGAGCGTGAGCGCAAGGACCTGGTCGTCGTCATCGCCGTTCGCGGGGCCGCCCGTCACTGACCCGTCGAGACAGCCTGCAGCCGCGCTAGCGGCCGCGGCGAGGCCGCCGGCGAGCAGCCGACGTCTGGAGGGATTCGAATCGCTCATACGCGTCGTTCGTCGGCCCGGCATAAATGCGCCGGCGTTGCACAAAGAGTCGTTGTCGTCTTCGAGGGCGACGCGATCGGTTTCGGGTCGATCTGGCCGGATCGATCTGGTCGGGTCGATCTGGTCGGATCCGTCAGGTCTGTCTGGTCAAGTCTGCCCGTCGGCGCTCGCGTCCGCCTCAGTTCCCCGTGAAGTCGATCCGCGAGTCACCGCTGTCGCCGTCGCGGTTCGAGTGGCCGAGCCGGACGAATTCGTAGGCGTCGTCGGCGAGGTACACCGCGTCGGCGTCGACGCTCACGTCGACCGCCTCTAAGACCGCTCCCTCGCAGGGTCCGAAGTTGCAGTAGCCGCCGTCGGCTTCGAAGGTGGCGCCGTGTTTCTGACAGAACACCTCGCCGTTGCGGACGAAGGCGCCGTCGTCCTTGTCGAGGCGCACGTCGGTCCAGTGCTGGCAGTAGTTACGGAACGCGCGCACCTCGCCGGCCGCCCGCGTGAGGATCGCCTCCGCCTCGGGGGTTCCGTCCTCGGATTCGCCCACGTCTCCCTCGCCGTCGTCGACGCTCTCGGGGTCGACCGGTCGCAGCGTCACGAGCAGCGTGCTGTCCTCGGGAACCTCCTCGACGGCGGCGATCCGACGGTCCGCGTCCATACGTGTTCGTGGCCGGCGGCGCGTTTTAAGGGATCGATAGCGCAGAATCTCGTGAAACCTCCGAAGTCCCGGTTGGCCGCTTATAAATGGCTGTGAGTGGATCGACGGTGAACGCTTCCAAAGCCCCAGTCGTTGAGGCGGGCGCACGCTCGCTGCGGTCCTCAGTCGCTCACTCCCTTCGCTCCTTGCGGTCCTTACGTCACCTGCGCCCGCCTCAACGACTGCCCCTTTGAGTCCCACCCCGCACCGCACAGCACTGCACCTCACACCTCCCCAACCTCGCGGTTCGCGCTCTTCGAGCGCTCACCGCGTCCCTCGCGGACTCCTCGCGGTCGCCGGCGGCGACCGCTCGGAGGCGCGCCACCGCATCGGTTATTTATAAACGACCGGCGCTATCGCTCACCGGTTTAACTACCGAACCGCGATCGAGGTCGCGGTCACTCGCGTTCGGTTTCGGTCTCGGGCTCTCGCTCGCCGTCATCCGCGCTCGCGTCGGCCTCCAGCTGCGCTTCCTTCCGCGCTCTATCCGCGGCGAGCTGCTTGTCGATGTCGTCTTCGACGTATCCCATCGACTCCACGGTGACGACGTTGCCGCCGCCGGGGTCGACCACCATCACCTCCTCGCCCGCCTCGATCGTGCCCTCGATCGAGCGCGCGGAGTAGTGGGGGTTGAACCCGCCGCCGGAGAGCTTCACCTCGCCGCCGGCGGTGGTCACGTCTTCCGTGACGATACCGGTTTTCCCCTTCAGCGCGGCGCTGTCGCTCGTCTGCTGTTGGCCCTTCCCGCCGTACAGGTCGAACTCGTGGTAGCCGTAGAAGGCGGCCGCGCCGAAGAGAAGCGTCAGGACCGCCATGACGAGGGTCAGTCCGGCACCGACGATCCCGAGCGACGTGAGGAGGAGCCCGCCGAGCCCCGCCCCGATCAGCGCGATCCCGACCACGATGAAGTTCGCGCCCGGCGCGAGCGCTTCCGCCATCGAGAGCAACAGCCCGGCCGTCAACAACAGCAGGGGGAGCGTGTCCGGAGAGAGGAGTCCGGACTGCACGAGCACGTCCATATCCGGAGGTACGGCCGCGGCGGTATAAGTGGTCGTACGGAACGGTGACGACGACCGGTTAGAACCCGACGAGGAACACGCCGACCGTGAGGGCGACTCCCAGCGCGACGAAGACGGCGTGTTCGGCATCGATCGATCCGGGCTCGATCGGCTCGCTCTCGGGCGTGTGGGTGTCCTCGACGACACCGTCGGGACCGACGTCGTCGACGGCGAACCGCCACTCGCTCTCGTCGTCACCCTCGCTCTCGTCGTCCGGGCGGGTCTCGTTCGCCCGGCTCCGGACCTCGCCGTCGGTCTCGTCGCTGTCGCCGTTCATGCCCGTCGCTACGCGGCTCACCAGTAAATGGCTGGCGGGTGGGTCCCGAAAGGATACGAGAAGGCGAAGTGCGCCGCCTACCGCTTCCGTGCCGCCGCGATCACGTCGCCGTCGTAGATGACGCCGCGCTCCCCGTCGACCGTTACCACGGTCCCGTCCGTTACGCTCTCGGGCAGGCGCGCACCAGAGACCATCGGGACGCCGAGTTCGCGAGCGACCACGGCCGGGTATCCCGTCATCCCGTCGCGGGCGTCGATGATTCCGGCCACAGCATCGAGATTGCCGGTGAACTCCCCCTCGAAGTCCGAGCCGATCGCCACAATCGATCCCGCGGGAACCTCGCTCAGGTCGCCGTCGTCGCTGTGGTACACCGGAGCCGCGACGCTACCGGCGACCGCCGCCTTGCCGGTCACCAGCGTCTCGGCGGCGACGTGGACTTTGAGCGTGTTCGTCGTGTTCGTCCCCTCGAACTCGGTCAGCATGCCGGAGAGCACCACGAGCGTGTCGCCGGAGGCTGCCCCGCCGGTGTCGAGCGCGGCGTCGACCGCGTTGTCGAGGATCGTCTCCATGTCGTGGGCGTACTCGGTCAGCACGGGGCGGACTCCCCACGAGAGCGCGAGCTGGCGCCGGATCCGGTCGTTTGGCGTCGTCGCGACCACTGGGACGCCCGGCCGGAACATCGCCGTCTTGCGGGCCGTGAACCCCGATTCGGACACCGCGACCACGGTGGAGGCGCCGATGTCGCGCGCGAGGTAGCGCGCGGAACGGGCCAACGCCTCGGTCCGGGAGCCCTCCGCGGCGGTCGGCACGCGCTGTTCGCGCGTCTCCGCGTACTCGTCGCTGGACTCGATCTCCCTCACGATCCGGTCCATCGTCTCCACCACGTTGACGGGGTCCTCGCCGATGGCGGTCTCGCCGGATAACATCACCGCGTCGGTGCCGTCGAGGACCGCGTTCGCCACGTCGGACGCCTCCGCCCGGGTCGGTCGGCGCGAGTGCACCATCGAGTCGAGCATCTCCGTCGCCGTGATGACGGGGACGCCCGCATTGACGCACTTCCGGATGATCCGTTTCTGAATGACGGGCACGTCCTCCAGCGGGCACTCCACGCCGAGGTCGCCGCGGGCGACCATCACGCCATCGGCGACGTCGACAATGCCGTCGAGGTTCTCGACCGCGCCCGCCCGCTCGATCTTCGCGACGACCGGGATGTCGTCGCCGCCGCGCTCCTCTAACGCGTCCGCGATCCGGTAGACGTCGTCAGCGTTGCGCACGAAGGAGGCGGCGACGAAGTCGGCGTTCGCCCGTGCCGCGAGGTCGAGCTCGGCCTCGTCCTCCGGGGTGATGAGGTCGACGTCGATGGCGACGCCGGGGAGGTTGACGCCCTTCCGCGAGCTGAGCTTCCCGCCGGAGACGACGGTGGCGACCACCGACTCGCCGTCGACGCGCTCGACCCGGCACTCGATCCGGCCGTCGTCGAGGAGAACGGTGTCGCCCGGCCCCGCAGCCGCGATGGAGTGGGTGAGCCCGACGCGCTCGGGGGTGGCGTCGTCGCCCTCGACGAACGTCACCTCGGAGCCCGTTGCGAGCGAGATCGGCTCCTCGAGCTCGGCGGTTCGGACTTCCGGTCCCTTCAGGTCGACCATCACCGCGAGCGGGTCGTCGATCTCGTCGTCGACGGCGCGGGCGCGTTCGATGACCTCCTCGCGGTGGTCAGTCGTCCCGTGGCTCGCATTCAGCCGGACGACGGACATCCCCGCGTCGGCGAGGTCGCGGATCGTGTCCCGGTCGTCCGAGGCGGGACCGATCGTACAGACGATCTTGGCGTTTCGCATATCGCCGGATTCGGCACAGGGGCGGAAAAAGCCACACGATTGAGTCGTCCACGAGTGAATGTTCGTGATGGTTCGCCGGACGGTCGCGGTCACGAGGGAGTCGGCTCAGGGCGTGAGGCCGACCGACAGCGTGAGGGCGGCGACGCCGGCGCCGAGGAACAGCCGGTTCGCGCGGGGGTTCGCCGCCGGGGTCAGATCGAGCGTGAGGTGCCACTCCCGAAACGGGCGGAGCGGCCAGATCCCCATCGGCGTAATCGCGTCGCCGGCGACGTGCGAGCCGATGGAGAGCGTCGCGACACCCCCGACGAAGGCCGGAGTCAACGGCGGGAGGGCGGTTTCGCCGCCTGCGGGGAGGGCGGTCCCATGGCTCGTGGCGAAGGCGACCGCGGCCGCAGTGGAGACGAGTACGCCCGCCGCCAGCGCGAACGCGATCGTGTGCGTCGGGCCGCGGTGTGCGACCGGCAACCGGTGATCGAGGTCGGGCAGCGTCGCGAACGCGACGGCGACCACCGCGCCGAGAACGGACAGTTCGGGCTCGCCGGCGAGTCGGACCGCCCCCGCGACCGGCGCGTACGCGAGCAGCGCGATCCCGACGTGACCTCGCCAGTACATGGGTGACGCTCGGGGCAAGTCATCAAAAAGTCTCTCGGGGAGCGGAACGTCGTCAGCAGGGGTCGCGTCTCGATGGTCGGTCGCGAGGACTCAGTCGTCGGCGGGCGCGGGCGCGTCGCCCGCGGAGAGCCGGACCTCGGGCTCGTCGACGCCGAGTTCGTCGAGGGCGGCCTGCGCGGCGCGCTTCCCGGAGACCAGCATCGCGCCGAACGTCGGTCCCATCCGCGGAAGCCCGTGAGCGGTCGCGACGGCCATGCCGGACGCGATCAGGCCGTCGTGGACGACGCCGGTGTGTTCGACGACCGCGTCCTCGCTCTCGCCGACCCACATCGAGTCGTGGCCGGGCGAGTCGTGGCCCGGGGCGCCGTACTCGCCGTCTCCCGTCTGGTCCATCCCGGTGTTGTGCTCCTTCGCGTGTTCGATGCCGGGCGCCGAGAGGACGCCGCGCTCGTCGAGCTTGCTGATCGCGACCGCGTCGTGACCGGTCGCGTCGATCACGAGGTCGGACTCGACCGCGATGGGGTCGACGCAGGTGATCTCGCGAGGCAGCGCGTGGACCGGCGTCCAGTTCATCACGATCCCGCCGACGCGGTGGTCCTCGCGGACGACCAGATCGGTGAACTCGGTCATGTTCTGGACGCGCGCCCCGGCGTCGCAGGCCGCCTTTATCAGTCCGGAGCAAGCTTCGGGACCGGCGGCGGTGTAGAGCCCGTCCACGTCTTCGACGGGGTCGTAGTCGACGTCGAGGTCGCCGAGGATCTCCTGTGCGGGGTCCCGGACCGTCACCGTGTTCATCAGGAACCCGCCGAGCCAGAACCCGCCGCCGAGGTAGTTGTTCTTCTCGACGATCATCACCTTCACGCCGCGCTCGGCCAACTCCTTTGCGGCCATCAGCCCGGACGGGCCGCCGCCGAGGACGATCACCTCCGAGTCGGTGTAATCGAGGAACCCGTCGGTCCACTCGTTGCCGATTGCCTTCGTTACGTCCGTCTCGCTCACGTCACTGAAGCCGTCGAATCCGTGCATACAACTTGGTAGTATTACTTAGTTGTGAAAGGTGTTGCGGTGGAGTCGGCGTTGCCGTTATAAATAACAACACGCAGATCGGTCGGGAGTGGCTTGGTGAGCAGTGCGTCACCGAGGTACGCAAGCGAAGGGACGCCGGGGGGCCCGCTAGCGGCGGACTCGCTCGCTGCATTCACGTCGTGTTGCTCTGTTTCGGCTCGAAGACGGCCACTGTCTTCCATGCAGCTAGCCAGTACGCCCGTATCCGATCGTCCATGGTGGCGTGTCCGATTGCTGTAGATATTGGACACGGCAACGAGCGAATTCGGGTCCGCGTATGTAACACGTTACCACGCACTTTTTCACTCTTGCACGAGTTCGAAACACAATGGCAGGCTCACGATCGGTCGTCATTGCGGCGTTGTTCGCAAACGGCGCGATCGCGATCATGAAGGGGTTCGCGTTTCTGCTCACCGGGAGCCCCTCGATGCTCTCGGAGACGTATCACTCGATTTCGGACACCGGGAATCAGGTGTTCTTGTTGCTCGGCATTCGGTTTTCTAAGCAGGCCGCAAGCCAGAGTCACCCGTTCGGCTACGGCAAGGCGCAGTTCTTCTACGCCTTCTTAGTTTCCGTGCTGCTCTTCGGCATCGCGGGGTGGGAGTCGTTGAAACACGGCTACGGCGAACTCACCGCGCCCGCGGGGGCTCATGCGGGCCAACAAGCCGACGTGATCCTCGCCGGGATCAACTTCACGGATCTGGTGCCGGTCGAGACGTTCTGGGTGTCAGTCGTCGTGTTGTTGGGTGCGATCGCGTTCGAGACGTACGCGTTCAAGAAGGCGTGGGAAGAACTCGCCCGACAAATTGAACGGTACGAGTGGTCCGGCATCCGAGAAGCGTTCAGTCGGACGGCAGATGTGACGACGCTGACCGCCTTCACCGAGGACGCGATCGCGCTCGGCGGGGCCGTGATCGCGCTCGTCGGGATCACGCTGACTCGTATCACCGGGATTCAGGCGTTCGACCAAATCAGTGCGATCCTGATCGGGATTTTGTTGATGGGATTCGCGCTCGCGCTCGCTTGGCAAAACAAACGGTTGTTACTCGGTGAGTCGCTCCCGAAGGAGGTCGAAGACGAGTTTCGGACTGCCATCAACGAGAACACAGGCGTGCGTCACGTCGATGGCCTCCGGTCGATGTTTGTCGGTCCGACCGACGTGTTGGTAACCGCCGATGTGAGTTTCAATTCGTCGCTCGACACGAGTGAGATCGACGAGGTCATCGGCGTGATTGAAACCGATCTGTCGGCCATCGATAGTCGCGTTGAGATGGTGTACATGGAACCCCAAGCGTGAGCGCTTCCTCGGTGACTGAGCGAGCCGAACTCTTTGCCGTCCGCTGTCGGCCGCTGCAACTCGCAGCCTTTTTACCCGCGCTGGCGGTAGACGAATTCACTATGGCTGAGGACAAGGCACGAAGCACCGGTAGCGCGGGCCGATTCGGCGCCCGATACGGCCGGGTCTCCCGCAAGCGGGTCCAGGACATCGAAGAGGAGATGCAGCACGCCACCGTCGACGGCGACGACGTCACGCGCAAGGGCACAGGCATCTGGGTCAACGAAGAGACCGGAGAGACGTTCACCGGCGGCGCATACCGCCCCGAAACGCCCGGCGGTCGCACCGTCCGCCGCTCCATCCGCGCCGCGCTCGCCGACGAGGAGTAAGGCGATGAGTTACAAGTGCTCCCGCTGTAAGCGCGACGTCACCCTCGACGAGTACGGCGGCGTGCGCTGTCCGTACTGCGGCCACCGCGTCCTGCTGAAGGAGCGCGGCGGCGACGTGAAGGAAGTCAACGTCGAGTAACCCCGGCGTTTCGCCCGACCCTGTCACCGTGACTTCCGACCCCGTCACCGTGACCGCCGACCGCGCGCACGAGACGGTTCTCTCGTTTCGCTACCGTTCCGAGCGACACGCACGCCTCGTCGGCGACGCGCTCGAACCCGAGATCGGCGAGATCGACGACGACCGCTCGGCCGCGACCGTCTCCCGCGACGGCGACACCGTCCGGGTCCGGGTCGGCGCCGACGATCTCGCTGCCCTCCGCGCCGGGATCAACAGCTGGTCGCGGCTCGTTGCGGTCGCCGAGCGGGTCGGCACTGAGCGCGATCGGCAGTAAGAACAATCTGTCGAAAACACCCCGTTCCGGAGCTCTATCTAGTGAATCGGCCGTCGTCGGAGAAGTCGGGGGTTTTTCCGTCCGGGCCGCCTCCTTTGGTGTATGCAAGGGAACATGCCGCCCGAGGCACAGGAGAAAATCGAGGAGCTACAGGAGCTGCAGGAGACCGCACAGCAGGTCGCCGAGCAGAGAGAGCAGGCGCAGTCAGCGCTCAACGAGTCCAAGACGGCGCTCGACGCCCTCGAAGACGTCGACGAGGACGCCGGAATGTACCGCGAGATCGGCGAGGTCCTCGTCGAGACGGACTACGAGTCCGCTTACGACGACCTCGAGAACAAGGTCGACTCCCTCGAAGTCCGCGCCGAGCAGCTCGAGAAGCAGGAGGAGCGCGTGCAAGAGCAGTTCGACGACCTGCAGGGCGAGCTCCAGCAGATGCTTCAGGGCGGCGCCGGCGGCGGCCCGATGGGTCCGGGCGGTCCGGGCGCGGGCGGCGCGTAAGCGCCGATGTCGAACGAACCGAGCGACGGACCGGCCGACGAACCGACCGAAAGCTCGCGTGACGCGGGCGACGAGTCCGACGAGGAGCCCGCGGACGAGGAAGTCGTCCGTACCGCCGCGAAGGCGGCCGAGGGCGTCGTGTTCGCTCACTACGACCAGTCGGCGGTGACCGATCTGGACGTGACGGTCACGTTCGAGGACGGCGTCCTCGACGTCGACGTCTACCTGAACGCTCCCGACGACCCCGATCCGGACGCGGTCGCCCACGAGGCGGTCGAGACCGCCGGCGAGGCGGTCGACGAGCTGTTCGAGGCGTAGGCGACGCGGACAGCGCGATTCTTTTCGGTCTCTGATCGACACGCATCAACCGGGGGTTTGCGTACTGGTGCCGTCTATCTTCTCGCGACGGCGGTACTCGCTCTGAAAAGGAGAGCGGTCGGGGTCGTTCCTCTACGCCGACTCGCAGATCGCGACAAAGTTCTCGAACACTTCCTCGCCGCGCTCGGTGTGGGCGACCTCGGGGTGCCACTGGACGCCGTATAGCTCCGCCTCGGTGTTCGACATGGCCTCCACGTTACAGACGTCGGAGGTCGCCGTCCGGACGAACCCTTCTGGAACCTCGGTCACCTCGTCCGCGTGCGACGCCCAGACGCGCGTCTCGGGCGCCAACGAGCCAACGAGGGGGTCTTCGTCGTCAACGATCGCCACGTCAACGTCGGCGTAGCCGCCGTAGTCACCGCCGCCGACCGCGCCGCCGAGTTCGACCGCGATAAGCTGCATTCCGAGGCAGATGCCGAGCACGGGAACGTCGAGTGCGAGGTAGTCCGGGGCGTTGCCGACGCGGTCCATGTCGGGGCCGCCCGAGAGGACGATCCCGTCGGCGTCGATCTCCTCGGGAGGCGTGTCCGCCGAGACGATCTCGGTGTCGACGCCCACGTCGCGGAGCGCCCGCCGTTCGAGGTGGGTGAACTGGCCGTGGAGGTCGATGACGACGATCCGGGTCATGGCTTCGGTTGGCGGCTCCCGCACAAAAACGGCTCGGAACGGAGCGCAGTATCGTGGTGATTTCGGCCGCTGGAAGGAGCTAATACAGCACGAATGTGGATCGATCAGAGGTCGAGCGGGCCGCTCTTCGTGAACTCCCGGAGGAGCACCGTCGCGTACGACCCGCTCGGAAGCGCGAACGCGAACCGCGGGTCGCCCTCGTCGAACGTCACGTCGAGGTCGCTCCGGAGGAGGATCGCCCGCCGCGTGCCCGACGAGTCGAACTCGCCGGGGAGCGCGAAGTCGCCGGGCTCGATCCCGGCGTCGGCGAGGACTTCGCGCTCGATCTCGCCGGGCTCGCGGTCGCCGAGGTCGGTCTCGGTGCCGACGAGGGGCGCGGTGACGAACGCCCGCCCGCGCTCGCAGTGGCGGGTGACGACGGACACTCGGTCCTCGTCGACCCGCTGGAGCCGGTCGGTGTCGGGCGCGTACAGCTCGTCGGGCGCGTCGCCGTCGGCGAAACAGACCACGTCGCCGGCGACCGGACGGTCGAACGGGAGCCCGCGCCGCAGCCGTTCGCTCAGCACCTGATTGAAGAGGAACGACTGGGCGGCGTTGACGAACAGCCGCTGGAGGTTCGAGGGGACCGCCTCCAGCGCGTGTCGCCAGTCATCGTGAGCCGGCGACGCGTCGGGGGCCACGTCGCGCTCGGCGAGCCGGTGGACCATCGACCGCTCGAACCGGAGCTTGCCCGGTATCGCGTCGAGACAGGCCTCCCAGTCGCCGTCGCCGGTACCGTCAGCGGAGCGGTCGGCAGAGGGGTCGGATCCTCCTCTCACGCCGAACGCGGCGTTGACGCGGTCGCGCGCGGCGCGGGTGTCGTCCGGCTCCGTCTCCGAGGGGTTACCGGCGTACAGCCGCACCGCCTCGCGGAAGTCCTCCCGGACGACGGCAAGCCCGACGCGGTGCGTGACGGGTCGTCGGCTCCCGAAGCGCTGCTGGCCGAAGTAGTTGGGGACGCCGACGGCCGCGTCGTCTCCCGCCGCTTCCCCGTCGCCTCCGAACGCGCGTAGATCACCGACCGCGTCGGCGACGCGCTCGGGGGCCTCGACGACCGCATCGGTGACTCGGATCTCGAAGGCGTTGCCCGCGAGGTCGCCGAACGAGAGCCTGCGGCCCGCGCGGCCGAGGGGTTCGATCTCGGCGCCGCGAATTTCGGGGAGGTCGTCGGGGTCGACCTCGCGAAGCGTGAACAGCTGGGTGGTGACGGCGCGTTTATCCTTCGTCCCCGCCCACGAGACGCGTTCGCGGCTGATTCCGAGCGCGTCGGAGATCCGGCGCGCGAAGTCGTTCGTGTCCCAGTCGCGGAGTGTGACGCGGACGACGAGTTCGGGGTAGCTCCCGGTGTCCGCGCCGAGGGGCTCCGCCTCGAACGCCTCCAGTTCGCGGACGCGGAAGTCCTCGGGGGACTCGCGAAGCCGGCCGCCGATCCCGTCGGCGTCGCTGACGTAGTGATCGATGCCCGCGGCGCGCTCGGTCGGATGCGCCTCGCGGAGGGTGTCGGACGGGGCCATCAGTACAGCGAGAGGTCGCCGGTCACGCGGTCAACGGTGTCGTCGCGGGCGGGCCCCACGGCGAGCGCGGTGACGGTCCCCGGATCCAGTTGGGTGTGGCCAGCGTCGCGAATGATCGCGTACGGGATCCCCTCTCT
Source organism: Halorubrum shenae (assembly GCF_051194165.1). Taxonomy (NCBI): domain Archaea; kingdom Methanobacteriati; phylum Methanobacteriota; class Halobacteria; order Halobacteriales; family Haloferacaceae; genus Halorubrum; species Halorubrum shenae. Next base: position 349,856 of record NZ_JBLZNI010000002.1, read on the forward strand.
GTCAGCTTTGTCCGCCAGTTCGAACAGCTGGCTCTCGGAGTCACCTTTTAAAACGATCTTCTTCTGTCCCTCTCCCTGCCACTTCTTGCGACTGCGTCGGCCCGCGTCCTGATACGCAGACAGCGACGCGTGCGCGACCTGCGCGGCGAGTTTCCCTTCGCCCATCCCGATGTCGGTGCGGGCGACGATGGCCTGTTTCATGTCTCTCTCCACCGCCGCCGCGGGTTTAGCGCTTTTCTATCGGTCGTCGTGCAGGCGGCTGGCGGGCATCGAGACGGGCAAAAATGGTTCGACGCCGGACGGCGATCGCGTCGTCAGTCGTCGGCCGGTGCAGCGCCGCTACGGGAGGAGGAACCGAGCCCGGACGCCACGCTGGCGACCGTGCTCTCGTTGTCAGCGACCCACCGAAGCAGGAGGAACGCGAAGAGGTACTTCGCGATGATGTCCATCCCGCTGTAGGCCCACGAGGTGATGGCCACGTCGAGCACCGCGAGACCCTCGGCACCGAGCGCCCAGAAGATCGGGTAGCCGAGCCACAGCACGACCGTGAGTATCTTCAGGGTGTTGAAAATCTCCGCGGTGCCGGCGATTTCGGCGTCCTCGGCCCACTCCGCGAGCAGGATGTAGAGGACGACGACGAAGAACGCACAGCTGATGGCGTACCAGACCCAGCGCAGCAGATAGGAGGAGGTGGTCAACGCGGCCGCGAGCCCCGTGACGCACATCCCGATGTCGGCCGTGACGGCCGTGAACAGCTTCGTCATGTTCGACCCGGCCAGCAGGCCGAGCGCGATGAGGATCATCGGCGTCGAGAACGCCCACGTGAGGTACCGACCCCACGGGGTGAGTACCTCTTGTCCGGCCAGCGCGTGTCCGGCCGGCATCTCGAGGAAGCTCACCGTCAGTCCGGAGACGAGCCCGGTGTAGCTGGAGATAGATACCAGCGGCACCATCATCGCGGCGACGAAGATGAGTTTCGCGCGGGGGTCCTCTAGGTTCCGTCCCATAAAGGTGAACAGGAGGATCGACAGGCCCGCGAGGGCGATGTTTATCCAAAGCGACGCGCTCAGAGACGCGTTCGACCGGATCGCTTCGAACACTTCGGTCTGGGTCATTTCGAGCGGAACGCTTCCACTTACGAGTAAGTCAGACGCTGCTGTTTCTATCATACGACACCCATTCGTTTGTCCTATTTCGAGTAAACGATCGGACCTGACCTGTATGGGTCGACGGCTGTGAGTGGCTCGCCGCCGACTCGCCGAAGCGTTCCCGCACGGTGAGGTGAACCGCGATATTGAAACGCGTGAGGCCCGCAGTTACGGTATGCATCGCAGACGGTTCCTCCGACGGGTCGGGGCGGCCGGGGGTGTCGCGACGACGACCGGCCTCGCCGGCTGTTCGGCTGTCGGCGGCGAACCCGACTACGACGTGGGGATGGTCGCTGACGGGTACCGACCGGCGGAGCTGACCGTCTCGGTCGGCGACACGGTCGTTTGGGAGAACACGAGCGCGCGGACCCACACTGTCACCGCCTACGAGGGCGGAATCCCCGATGCCGCCAACTACTTCGCCTCCGGCGGCTTCGACGACGAGCGGACCGCCCGCGACGCGTGGCAGTCGGACTTCGGGGGCGGTTTACAGAGCGGCGACCGCTTCACGCACACCTTCGAGGTCCCCGGACGCTACGACTACGTTTGTATCCCGCACGAGACCGGCGGCATGTACGCGACCGTGTTCGTCGAGGAGTGACATGCGCCGCCCCCACCGCGGACGGTCGGGCCCGCACCCGACGAAACCCATTACCGCGCCCGACGCTAACCGTCGATGATCCGACTCATGGACCTCTCGACGCTTCTCGGGACCGACGTCCTGCTGTTCCTCGTGATCGGGCTCCTCGGCGGCGCCCACTGCATCGGGATGTGCGGCCCGCTCGTCACGGTGTACGCCGGCCGGATGCGTGAGGAGTCCGAGCGCGCCGACGGCGCGGGGGAGACCGCCGGTTCGACACCCGACCGACGCGGGAGCCACCTGACGACCTACGAGGTCCGCCAGCACGCGTTGTTCAACCTCGGACGGGCCGCGAGCTACGCGACCATCGGCGCGGCGCTCGGGGCGCTGGGCGGGGTCGTCTTCGTCACGACCGCGACGCTGACCGGCGCGGCAGAGGCGGTCCGCGGCGTGGTCGGCCTCGGGGTGGGTGCGGCCGTGATCCTCATCGGGGTCCGGTACGCGCTCGGCGGCGCGACCGGCGGGATCCATCTCCCGGGTCTCGACCGCGTCACCGGCTGGCTCACGGGCCACGTCGACCGACTCGCCAACGGCCCCGGAATCGTCGGGCTCGGCGCGGTCCACGGCCTGCTCCCGTGTCCGATCCTCTACCCGGCGTACCTCTACGCGTTCGCCAGCGGCTCCGCCGTCAGCGGGGCGCTCGCGCTCGGCGCGCTCGGCGTCGGCACGATGCCGGCCGTCTTCCTCTACGGCACCGTCATCGAGAGCGTCGACGCGGTCCACCGCCGCCGGGTCCACCGCCTGCTCGGCGTCGCCTTCGTCGCGCTCGGCTACGTCCTGTTTGCGCACGGACTGATGTCGGTCGGAATCCGCATTCCTCACCCGAGCCTTCCGTTCTGGAACCCGCTCGGCGCCGGGATGATGGGGGGGATGTGACGATGAGCGCGTCCGACTGCACCCTCTGTGAACTTCCGACCGCCGGCGTCGACGTGGTTGACGACGAGGGCAACGAGTTCTGCTGTACGGGCTGTCGAGACGTGTACGAGACGCTCGGTGACGTCGACGTCGACGCCGAGGCAGTGCGCGAACGGCGGCGGGGGAGCGAGGAGGACGAAGACGCCGAGGACGCGGCCAGCGAGGTCCCCGCCGACCACGAGGCGACGTTCCTCGAGGTCGACGGGATGCACTGCGCCACCTGCGAGGCGTTCATCGAGACGGTCGCGACCCGGACCGAGGGGGTCAGCGCCGCCAGCGCGAGCTACGTCACGGACACGGTGCGGATCGACCACGACCCCGACGCGGTCTCCACCGACGACCTCTCGGAGGCGGTGAGCGGACTCGGCTACAGCGCCTACGACCGCGAGGACGCCTTCTCGCGCCGACAGGCGGACAACATGGCGACGGCGCGGCTCGCGGTCGGCGTCCTCGTCGGGATGGCGATCATGCTCCAGTACATCGTCATCATCTACCCGACGTACTTCGCGTTCCCCTTCTACAACGAGCGCACCTTGGAGTACCTCGATCAGGCGATGGCCTCCTCCTCGGGGACGTACTTCTTCATCGTGATCGCCGTGTTGACCACGGTGGTCCTGTTCGTCACCGGGAAACCGATTCTCAGGGGGGCGTACGTCAGCGCGAAGACGCGGTCGCCGAACATGGACCTCCTCGTCGCGATCGCGGCGGTGAGCGCGTACGCCTACAGCACGCTCGCGGTGATCTTCGTCGAGTCGCCGTCGATCTACTACGACGTGACCGTCGCGATCATCGTGATCGTCACCGTCGGCAACCACTACGAAGACTCGATCAAGAAGCGCGCGACCGAACTCCTCTCCGATCTCACCGCGGTGCAGGTCGACAGCGCTCGGCGGCTGGTCGGTGACGATACCGGAGAACACACCGGCGAGACAGAAGAAGTCGCCATCGACGACCTGGCCCCCGGCGACCGCCTGCTCGTGCGCGCCGGCGAGCGAGTCCCGGTCGACGGCGAGGCGGTCGGGGGCGACGCCGCCGTCGACGAATCGGTCATCACCGGCGAGTCGATGCCGGTCCGGAAGACGCCCGGTGACACCGTGGTCGGCGGCTCCGTGGTCGCCGACGGCTCGCTCACGGTCGACGTCGGGCCGGACGCGACCTCCAGTCTCGACCGCGTCGCCGAACTCGTCTGGGACCTCCAGAGCGGGAATCACGGCGTCCAGAAGCTCGCCGACCGGCTGGCAACGATATTCGTCCCGGTCGTGCTCGCGGTCGCGCTCCTCGCCGCGGGTGCCAACCTCGCGCTCGGCAACGGGGTGACCGAGGCGATGCTCGTCGGGCTCACGGTGCTCATCGTCTCGTGTCCCTGCGCGCTCGGGCTCGCAACGCCCCTTGCGGTCGCCGCCGGGATCCGCGACGCGCTCGAACGGTCCATCGTGATCTTCGACGACACCGTCTTCGAGCGGCTCCGCGGCGCCGACACCGTGGTCTTCGACAAGACGGGGACGCTCACCACCGGCGAGATGCGGGTGGTCGCGGCCGACCTCGACGACGATCTGTTGCGACTCGCCGCCGCCGTCGAGGAGCGCTCGGCGCACCCGGTCGGGCAGGCCATCGCCGCGGCCCGTCGGGGTGACGGCGCGCTCGGCGATCCCGGATCCGCGTCGGACTCCGGCGCCGCGTCGCCCGCGGTCGCCGACGGGGGAGCGGTGGCGTCGGACGAAGCGAGCGTCGCCCGCTCCGTCACCGACTTCGAGAGCCACCCGCGCGGGGTCTCGGGCGTCGTCGACGGCGTCGAGGTCGTCGTCGGGCACCCGGGCCTGTTCGACGAGCGCGGGTGGACGGTCCCCGACGAGATCCGCGAGGCCGTGGCCGCGGCCCGCGACGTGGGCCGTGTCCCGGTCGCGGTCGGACGCGACGGCGCCGCGGAGGGGGTCGTCGTGGTCGGCGACGAGCTGCGCGAGGGGTGGGAGGAGACCGTGACCGAACTCGCCGACTCCGGCGTCGAGGTGGTCGTCCTGACGGGCGACGACGAGCGCGCGGCGACCGTCTTCCGCGAGCACGACGCGATCTCGTCGGTGTTCGCCGGTGTGCCGCCGGAGGGCAAAGCCGAGACGGTCGAGCGGCTGAAGGCGCGCGGACGGACGGTGATGGTCGGCGACGGGACCAACGACGCGCCCGCGCTCGCCGCGGCGGACCTCGGGGTCGCGCTCGGCGGCGGGACCGCGATGGCGGCCGACGCGGCCGACGTGGCGATCGTCGACGACAACCTCGACTCCGTGGCGACCGTTTTCGAACTCTCGCGGGCCGCGGGCCGGCGCGTGAAGGGGAACATCGGCTGGGCGTTCTGTTACAACGCGGTCGCCATTCCACTCGCGGTGACCGGTTTCCTGAATCCGCTGTTCGCTGCGGTCGCGATGGGCGCCTCTAGCCTGCTCGTCGTGACGAACTCCTCGCGTGCGCTGCTGGACGACTGACTCTCAGAGTTGCCGAAACCGGTTCGCCGTCTCACCTCCCCCGACCGCCTGGACCGCAAACGACTTTCCGCTCACGCGTCTACCCACACACATGTCACGAGAGTCACAGTCCGTCGACGTACCGACCAGCAACGGAATGCCGGTGCTCGGTCTCGGAACGTGGGAGAACGACGACCCCGCGCAGTGTGTCGAATCCGTCGAGACCGCCCTCGAAGCGGGCTATCGCCACGTCGACACCGCCCAGATATACGGCAACGAGGCCGCCGTCGGAAAGGGAATTGCGGCCGCGAACGTCGACCGCGACGACGTGTTCCTCGCCACGAAGGTGTGGATCGACAAGCTCGCGCCCGAGGACGTCGCCGCCTCGACCCGCGAGAGCCTCCAAAAGCTCGACACGGAGTACGCCGACCTGCTGTACGTCCACTGGCCGGCCGGCGCGTACGAGCCCGAAGAAACGCTGCCCGCGTTCGCAGAGCTTCGCGACGACGGCCTAGTCGACCGGATCGGCGTCTCGAACTTCGAACCCGAACACCTCGACGCCGCGACCGACGCCCTCGGCGAGGCGCCGTTCGCGAACCAGGTGGAGTGTCACCCGCTGCTCCGGCAAGAAGAACTGCGCGAGTACACCGACGCCAACGACGTCGAACTGGTCGCGTACTCGCCGCTGGCCCGCGGGCAGGTCCTCGACGACCCGACCGTCGGCGAGATCGCCGAGAGACACGGCGTCAGCGCCGCGCAGGTGAGCCTCGCGTGGCTCCGCGAGAAGGGCGTGACCGCCATCCCGAAGGCGACCGGCGAGGACCACCTCCGCGACAACTGGGCGAGCCTCGGGCTCGAACTCGACAGCGAGGAGATCCGGCAGATCGACGATATCGGACGGACCGACCGCCAGGTCGACCCCGACTTCGGTCCCGACTGGTAAACTCCGCGAAACCCTTTTTAAACAACTGCGGTGGCGCGCTCCGGTGAGCGAGCCGGAGGCTCGCGAATCCGAGCGCGAGGGAGTCGGTCGTCCGGAGCGACGCGGAGGACGACCGACAGGGCGAGAGCGAAGCTCTCGCTTGCAACCGGACGCAGTCCGGTGACAGCGTGGCGCTACGCGCCACTGGCAGCCGGCGGCAGAGCCGCCGGCGACGAGGCTGGGGAGGCGTGAGGTGCGGGGCTTCGGAAGTGTTCACCGTCGATCCGTCATCCACTGTTTATAAATAACCGACCGCAACTACTCACACCGGTTTAAAAACCCGATCCGAGTACCCGTCTTACACGTACTCCGCGAGGAAGTCGACGACCTCGCGGTACGCCTCGATCCGGTTCTCCAGCTTCGCGAAGCCGTGTCCCTCGTCGTCGAAGATCAGCTTCCGGACGGGAACGCCCTGCTCGCGCGCCCGCTCGACGATCTGCTCGGCCTCGCCGACGGGCACCCGCGGGTCGTTCGCGCCGTGAAGGACGAACAAGGGCGACTCGATGGCCTCGATGTTGTTGATCGGCGATATCGACTCCAGAAACTCCCGGTCTTCGGCCAGCGACCCGTACTCGGCCTCCCGCAGCGCGCGGCGCCAGTCGCCGGTGTTCTCGAGAAACGTGACGAAGTTCGCGATGCCGACGATGTCGACGCCGGCGGCCCACAGGTCGGGGTACTCGGTCATCGCAGCGAGTACCATGAAGCCGCCGTAGGAGCCGCCCATGGCGACGACGCTGTCGGGGTCGACCTCGGGGTGGTCGTGGAGCCACTCGACGCCCGCCCGGAGGTCCGCGACCGAGTCCATCCGCTTTTCCACGTCGTCGAGCGCGGCGTACGCCTTCCCGTATCCCGACGACCCGCGGACGTTCGGCTCGAAGACGGCGTACCCGTTGTTCAACAGGTACTGCTTGACCGAGGCGAAGGAGGGCCGGCGCTGTGACTCCGGCCCGCCGTGGATGTCGACGACCACGGGGTAGCCGTCCTCGGGCGGCTCCGTCTCCGGGACGGAGAAGAACGCGGGGATCTCTTTGCCGTCGAAGGTGGGATAGTGGACGAGCTCGGGCTCGACGAACGTGTCCGGTGGGACCCCAGCGGTCGAGGCCGCGGTCCAGCGCTCCGTCTCGCCGGTCGTCGCGTCGACGACGGAGACGTTCGCGTTGTGGGTGCTGCCGGTCGCGGTGATCGCGAAGCGGTTCCCGTCCGGCCCGAAGCTCACGCCGCCGGCGACGCCCTCGGGGAGATCTGGCGTCGGGAACGGGTCGATTCGGTCGGGCTCGACCAACTCGCCGACCGTGATCTCGGTGTAGCCGTCGACGTTCCGCGAGTAGACGACGCGTCGGGACTCCTCGTGGATCGCGACGCCGTCGACGTTCCAGCCGTCGTCGCCGCCGGGTTTCGCGGGGGAACCGTCCTCGTCGTCCTCGTCGTCCTCCTCGTCGCTCGCGCCGCCCTCTCGCGCCAAGCCGTCTCCGGACGCGACCACGGAGAACTCCCCGGTCGCGAGGTCGAGCCGCTCCAGACGGAGCGTGTCGCTGTCGCGGTCGGTGACGAGGTAGAGCCCGTCGCCGTCGGGCCCCCACTCCGGGCTGCCGTAACGAACGTCTCCCTCGTGGAGCGTGTGATGCGTCAGGTCGCCGCCGGCGACGTCGAGCGTGTACACGTCGTGGTCGAACGAGGAGTGCGCCTCGTGGACGATCAGCCGGTCGTCGCTCGGCGACCAGCCGGCGACGGAGAGCCAGCCGTCGCCCTCGTAGACGAGTTCGGCGTCGCCGCCGGTCGCGTCCCGGTCCTGTACGTACACGTCGAAAACGGCCTCGTCGCGGCGGTTCGAGGCGAACGCGAAGCGGTCGCCCTCGCTGTCCCAACCCCCCCACCGGTGTTTCGCCTCGGGGCGGTCGGTGAGGTCGGTGATTTCGCCCGACTCGTAGTTGAGCAGGTACAGCTGGGCGCGTTCGTTGCCGCCCTCGTCCATGCCGAAGACGGCCTCCGCGCGCTCCGGCGAGGAGTCGACGAACGAGACCGACTCCTCGAAGAAGGTGTGCTGTTCGGGCCACCCCAGCGGCTCGTCGAGCGACCACACCTGCCCGGTACCGGTCGTGTTCAACAGGAAGGAGAGCCGCCCGTCGGGGCCCAGATCCGCCCCGCCGGCGTTCCGTACGTTGAGGTATCGCTCGATGTCGTACCGGTGCATGATGTCTGCTTCTGCGCGCTGTGTGAAACCGTTTCGGGTGGGTGATGACCCGGCATCCGCCTTTTGAGGCGCCTCGTCCTCCGCCCGCCGGATGCCGTGTCTTTTTATCCGCTCCAGCCGTCCGGTCGGCGTATGCGCGTCGCGTTCGTCTCGCTTTTCGCACCCGGTCACGGGGACACGCCGGCGCGGGCGCGAACGCGACGGATCGCCCGCGGGCTCGCCGATCGCGGCCACGACGTGGTCTGGCTCTGCGCCCGCTGGTGGGGCGGCGACCACGACGCCTTCGAGGACGACGGAATTGCGTACCGGTCGGTGACCACTGAGCCGTCGCCGTCGGCGTTCGCGGCCCGGCTCCCGCTCGCGCTCCGCCGGGCGGACCCCGACGTGGTCCACGCGGTCAACACCCCGCCGACGCCGGGGGTCGCCGCGACCGTCGCGGGCACCCTCTCGCGGACCCCCGTGATCGTCGACTGGTGGCGCGACCACCCCGCCGACTCCCGTCGGCGGTACCGGCTGCTCGCCAGCCGGGCCGACGCCGTCACGGCACCCTCGCGGACGACCAAGACGCGGGTCCGCGAGCACGGCGCCGCGGGCGAGGACGTACGGGTGATCCCCGAGAGCATCGACTTCGATCTCGTCGAGGAGGCCGGCGTCGACGACCGGTTCGACGCGGTGTACGCCCGACGGCTGGACCGCCACGCCAACGTCGAAACGTTCCTGCTCGGGCTCGCGGAACTCCGCGGCCGCGACTGGACCGCCGCGATCGTCGGCGACGGACCCGAGCGCGCCCGGATCGAGTCGACGGCGAGCGACCTCCGGATCGACGACCGCGTGTCGTTCCTCGGCGACCTCCCGCTTCGCGAGCGGGTGGCGTTATTTAAGGGGACCCACGTTGCGGTGGCGACGGCGACGTGGGAGACGTTCGCGACCGACCTGCTGTGGGCGCTGGCATGCGGTTGCGTCGCGCTCGTCGAGTATCAGGCGGACTCGAGCGCCCACGAGCTCGTGGAGGGGCGTCAGCGCGGGCGGCTCGTCACGAGCCCGGCCGAGCTCGCCGACGAGTTCGTCGCCGTCAGTGGTCTCGACCGGAAGGCGGTTGAGCGCGACTTCGCGTCCTACGACCACGACGCAGTCCTCGACCGGGTGGTCGACGCGTACCGCGAGCTCCTGAACGGCGCGTAGGAATCAGACCGAAAAACAGCGCGGACCGCGACGACCGACTACTCCTCGTCCCGCGTAACCGTGCCGCCGTACTTCATGAAGATGAACGCGAGCCCGAGCGTGCTCACCATCGCGACGAACGTCGCGACGCTGAGCGCGCGGGCGCCCTGCGGAACGAACACGCCGCCGGAGCCGCCGCCGCCGGTCGACTCGGTTTCGATGTCTCCCCCGACGGCGAGCCCGCCGTGCATCCCGACCGCGGTGTGAGGCACGCAGTGGTAGTGAGTGATACCCACGTCCTCCTCGCTCGTCTCGTACTGGTAGGTCGCTCCCTCCTCGCCGACCGGGTCGCCGCTGTCGAGGCTGGCCGGCCCGCCGCCTTCGACCGTCTGGACGTTGTGAGCGCCACCGTTTCCGGTCCACTCGAACGTGATCGTCGTGCCGGGGTCGACCCACAGCAGCGTCGGGTCGAAGGCGAGCCCCTGGTCGCCCGCGCCGACCTGAACGGTGACCTCGCTCTCGCCGCGAGCGTCTTGGTACGATCCGACGTTCCCGCTGCTGGCCCCGCTCGGCCAGACCGGCTGTTCCTCCTGTGCCGCCGCGGTCCCCGTCGTCGCCGCCGTCGCCCCCGCAACGCCGGCCGCGCCGCCGGCGGTCCGGATGAACGCGCGCCGAGAGACGTCGTCCGTGCTCATACACCTTGGTTCGTGACGGCCTGTAGTGAATATGTTGATCCGAGCGTGGTTCGGTGCCCCGTGATCGAGGGAGTGATCGATAGCGGGAGTACGTGTTGCAGATCGGTGGAGTGGTTGTTTATAAGTCGGATTGGCGTGTTGCTGTCGGGTGTTTATTAGTGATCGACGACTCTGCGGTGGACACCGTCAAAGCCCCAGCCGCGACGACTCGCGCGGCTCGGTGCGCTCCTTGACCGCTCACTTCGTTCGCGGTCTGCGGTGCTTCCGTCGCCGAGCTTCGCCCTCGCGGCTGCCCCTTTGAGTCCCACCCCCCCACACAGCGCCGAACCGCAGCCTCACACCTCCCCAGCCTCGCGGTTCGCGCTCTCCGAGCGCTCACCGCGTCCAGCGAGGGACCTTCGGTCCCTCTGGCAGCCGGCGCTACGCGCCGGCGACCTCGCGCGTGCTGACTCGCGGCCTGACGGCCGCTCGCAGGCACGCGCCACCGTACCGCAGATTATAAGCGATCGTCACAGCCGCTCACACTCAGTTAAATATTGTATCGCCGTCACCGATCTGCAACACCAACTCCCGATCTCGCTCGCGTTCCGACCCGTTTATGGTCGCCGACGCGCGCTGTCAGGGTATGTCTGACGACGATCGACGGAGCGAGCTCATCGCCGCGCTGCGGGCGGCCGACGCCGTCAAATTCGGCGAGTTCGAGCTCTCGCACGGCGGAACGAGCGACTACTACGTCGACAAGTACCTCTTCGAGACCGACCCGGACGCGCTCCGGCTGATCGCCGAGGCGTTCGCCGACCGACTCGCCGACACCGACGCGACGCTCGCGGGCGTCGCGCTGGGCGCGGTTCCGCTCGTGGCCGTCACGGCGACGGAGTTGGGCCGCCCGTACGTCATCGCGCGCAAGCAGGCGAAGGAGTACGGCACGGGCAACCGCATCGAGGGTCGACTCGACGAGGGCGAGGACGTCGTCGTGTTAGAGGACATCGCCACGACCGGGCAATCCGCCGTCGACGCCGTCGAAGCGCTCCGCGAGGCGGGTGCGATGGTGGACCGCGTACTGGTCGTCGTCGACCGCGAGGAGGGCGCCGCGGAGCATCTGGCCGACCACGACATCGAGCTGGAGTCGCTGCTCACGGCGACAGAGCTGCTGGCGGAACGGGACGCGAACTAGGTCGGCGGGTTCGGTCACCTTTCGAACCGGAGCCGGGACTTGACTATACCGAGCGACCGCCGAGAACCGCGATACGTCGCCGGCGATCGAAACGCATAACAGCGGAACCGGCCAACCGATGAATGAGCCGAGGTAGCCTAGCCTGGCCAAGGCGGTAGATTCGAAATCTACTGTCCATTCGGACACCGGAGTTCAAATCTCCGCCTCGGCGCTTCTTCCGGACGCTCAACTCGTGAGCGGTAGATCTATGGATCGACCGCCTACGGCTCTCCGCCCAGTGACCCCTGCTCGGAGGCGGGATCGCCGCGGAGCCGACGCCGGCGCTTGTCGTAGGCCGCTTCGAGCTTCGCGTTGGTCGCCCGCGAGACGAGATAGAGGTCGGTGTCGTCGCCGTCGCGGGGGTGTGCGCTCGCGACCCACACGTGGCCGTCGCCCGTCGAGAGGTCGTCGGCCCACCGCTCGGCGGCTGCACGGCTCTCGAACGCGTGGCGGGAGCCGTCCTCGAAGACGAGCCGACCCACCTTCGCGTTGCGCTTGCGGGCAGAGGGTTTCACCGCAACGACGACGCTCACGGATGCCGTTCGGGCGGCATCGCTTAAAAACCCCGTCAGACGGCGGCGGAGCGAAGATCGCGAGCGGAGATGGACTCAGTCGTCGGCCGGCGCGACATCGGACGGATCCGCGTCCACGGCGAGGAGCCGGTCGAGCCCGTCGACCATCGCGACGACGCTGGCACGCGTGATATCCGCGTCGGTCGCGGAGACCGAAACGGAGCGATCGCCTCGCGAGAGATCGACCTCGACGGTGACGACCGCGTCGGTCCCGCCCGTGATCGCGTCGACGTGGTAGGAGTCGAGTTCGAAGGAGACGCCTTCGCCCGTGGAATCGCCAGCCAGCGCGGCCCGAACCGCCTCCAGCCCGGCGTCGACGGGACCGGAGCCGGTACCGGAGGCGACCCGTTCGTCGTCGCCGACGCGGAGCCGGACCGAGGCCGTCGGGAGGTTTCCGCCGGAAGTGGCGGACAGATCGACGAGTTCGACGTGTCGGTCACGCTCGCGATCTTGTACGTCTTCCGTGATCGCGAGCAGGTCGGCGTCGGTGACGCGCTTTCCACGGTCGCCGAGCTCCTTCACGCGGCTCACGACCTCGCTCAGCTCGTCGGCGTCGACCGCCACGTCGTGTTCGGCGAGCGCGGCCTGCACGCCGGCGCGTCCGGCGTGCTTTCCGAGGACGAGCCGCCGCTCTCGTCCGACCGTTTCGGGAGGGTACGGCTCGTACATCGTCCCGTCTTTCAGGGTTCCGTCGGTGTGGATCCCCGACTCGTGGGCGAAGGCGTTGGCGCCGCAGACCGCCTTGTTCGGCGGGAGCGCGACGCCGGTCGCCTCCGAGACGGTTCGGCAGAGACGGTAGAGCCGCTCCAGCTCGACCGTGTCGATATCGTACGACTGATCGAGCGCGATGGCGACTTCTTCCAAGGCGACGTTGCCGGCGCGCTCGCCGACGCCCATCACGGTCCCGTGGACGGTGTCGGCGCCCGCTTTCAGGCCGGCATGGACGTTCGCCACGCCGAATCCGAGGTCGTCGTGGGTGTGTAGGCTCGTCGGACCGCGGTCGGCGAGCCGCGAGACGACCTCCGCGGTGCGCTCCGGGTCGGCCGCGCCGACGGTGTCGCAGTAGCAGATCCGGTCTGCGCCGGCGTCGAGCCCGGCACCGAGCAGGCGTTCGAGGTAGTCGAGGTCGGCGCGGGAGCCGTCCTCGCCGAGCACCTCGACCCAGAGCCCGTGGTCTTTCGCGTAGTCGACCAGTTCCACGGTCGTCTCGACTACCTCGTCGCGGGTCGAGCCGACCTTCGTCTCGACGTGTTTGTCCGAGGCGGGGACGACGAGGTTGACCCCGTCGACGTCGCAGTCGAGCGCGTGGTCGATGTCAGCCTTCACGCCGCGGGCGAAGCTCGTCACGGTCGCGTTGAGCCCCTCGTCGGCCACACGCCGGATGGCCTCGCGTTCGCCCTCAGAGGTGCACGCCGAGCCGGCCTCGATCAGGTGCATCCCGGCCGCGTCGAGTTCGCGGGCGATGTCGACCTTCTCGGCCGGCGTCAGTGAGACGCCCGGCATCTGCTCCCCGTCGCGGAGCGTCGTGTCTAACAGCTGTACCTCGTCGAGTGTGGTGAGTGGTGTTCGGGTCAAAAGGGAGTCCGTCGGCTCATCAGTGGGTTTGGGGCCGGTACCGCCGCGGGGCGGTCGCGCCCCGGAGTCGTTATCGTCGGAGAATTTCGCGGCCAGCCGCCGTGAGGCGACTTCCTCTATCCTCCGAACGATCACGATTGTCTCGTGTCATTCGTATTCATGGCGATGCGTCTCATACATATAAACGAACGGGTCGGAACGCGGACGGCCAACGGATCGTAAGTGAGGGCGACGTTTCAGTACGGGTCCACCGGCGACAGGATTACACGCCCAGGTTGAGAGCGATACCGCATGAAACGCGTCGCGATCGACGACGTCGATATCGTCACGAACCCGATGGGAGTCCACGACGTTCGAAAGCCGGTGTCGCGGGTGCTCGGCACCGAACACGTCGCGATGAACTACTTCGAGCTCGCCCCGGGAGACGCGTTCACGGGCGGACTCCACACGCACGGCGACCAAGAGGAGCTGTTCTACGTGCTCTCGGGGACCGCCACGTTCGAGGTGGGCCGAGAGCGCGAGCGCGTTGACGTCGAAGCCGGCGAGCGGATCCGGTTTGCGCCCGGAGAGTTCCAGTCCGGGTTCGTCCGCGAGGACGCCGACGAAGACGTCGTCGCGTGGGCGTTCGGCGCACCCGGTGCGCGTCACGAGTGGGACCAGATCGAGTCGCTGATCGAGTGCCGCGAGTGCGGCGAGGAACTCCCGCACGCGACCGAGCTTACCGACGAGGGGCGGTTCCGCTTCACTTGCTCCGAGTGTGGGACCTCCTTCTCGCCGTAGCCGGCGAGGTCGTACGGGGTCCAGCCCGACTGCACCGACTCACCCCAGCAGCGACCGGAACGACCGCCGCCCGGTCCCGCACCGGTCCCGGTAGTCGCAGGCGGAACACCGGTCGTCGTCGACGCGCGACGGCGGGCCGTCGATCGTGCGGGCGGCTCGCAGCGCCCGACGGTATGCGGCCTTCTTCCGAGTCGTCAGTCGGACCTCGCGAACGGTCCCGACGCTCGGGTACTCGACGAGCGCGCGCGGCACCTCTCGCTTTCGCTCCCACGCGACCGCCTTAGCGACGGCGACGGCTCTGATCGCCTGCGGCTCCCAGACGCCGTTCTCCGGTGGCTCGCCCGGCGAGACCACCGTGGGAACCGGTGGCTCTCCACTTCTCTCACCAGCGAGTACCTTGTGAACGGTCCCGTGGCAGTCCTTTCCGGACCGGAAGACGTGCTCGTGGGTGGGATCGGTGAGCCGGTCGTACTCGTTGCGCTCGCGCAGCCGCGAGAGATTTCGGCGGTACGGTGCCGGCGACCGACGAATCGGAAGTCGTCGGAGCGTCGCGTCCGGCGCGTTGACGAGCGCCGGATATCGGAAGGCGAGGTCGATCCGAGCGCGCGCTTCGCTGGGAACGCCTCGGTCGTCGTCGCGGCGCGCGTAGTAGAGCTGCCGCGGGCAGTAGGCGGCGCGGGCGAGGTCGCTGAAGGCTATCACGTCGGGACTGGCCGCGGTTCGGCTGAAAAAGATCGGGTGCGAAGAGTTCACTCGTCTCCGCATCGGTCCCGATCCCTTATCCCGGAAAACGGCACCAACCTGCTCTGTGACCTGACGCCCGTCCCGGCGCGGTCGAGGCGGTCGCGCGGCCAGCCGCCCGGGAGCGACGAGCGCCGCCTGTTCGCCAGTCTCACCGCTTCGCTATGCGGCTTCCGTCAGCTACCGCACCCAAGCGCCGGTCAGCTTCGGATCCGATCGAGGTCCGCCACGAACGCGCGGAGCGCCTTCCGGGTCACGTGAGGCATGCAGACGACGCGCAACTCGCCGCAACTCGTCCGCGAAACCTTCCAACCCGCCTCCCGCAGCGCGTCGAATTCGGACTCCGGGAGCGCCGCCGCGACGAGCGGAAGCTCCGGCTCGACCACGTCGTACCCGCGCTCTCCGAGCGCCGACGCGAGCCACTCGGCGTTAGCTGTTGCGCGTTCGGCCGAGTCTCGGTACCCGTCCGGCCACAGCGCCTCCATCGCGGCGACCGCCCCAGCGACGCCCGCGCCGCTCCGCGTGCCCGTCAGTGTGGCCTGCGACCGCGTCTCCAAGTAGGGCGTGTCGACCGCGAGCGCGTCCATCGCCGCGGGATCGCGGGCGATAAGCCCGCCGGCCGGTACCGCCGCCTGCCCGAACTTGTGGGGGTCGATCGTCAGCGTGTCGATGGGGGCGTCCTCGAACGACCACTCGCCGTCGGTGAAGGGGAGGACGAACCCGCCCCACGCCGCGTCGACGTGCATTCGGGCACTCGTCTCGGACGCGATCCGAGCGAGTTCCGGAATCGGGTCTACCCGTCCGTACTCCGTGCTCCCGGCAACGCCGACGACCAGTGCGGTCGCCTCGTCGACGGCGGCCACGACGGCATCGGTCCGGGTCCGGAAGTCGTCGTCGACGGGTACTGTCCGGAGTTCCACGTCGAGCAGCTCCGCGGCCTTGTGAAACGAGAAGTGGCCGCTCTCAGGGACGACAACGTTCACGTCGGTCGCGTCGTGGCGGTTCCGCGCGGACCGGACCGCCTGTACGTTGGCCTCGGTCCCCCCCGAAGTGACGTATCCGGCCGCGTCAGTCGGCGTCGGATGGTCCGCGAGCGTCGCGAGCAGTTCGACCGCACGCTCCTCCAGCGACGCGACCGCCTCGTACGTGGCGGGGTCACCCGGATTAGTCGCGAGAAACCGCTCGGCCGCCTCCCGAGCGGCTGGATGCGGCTCGGTACACATCGAGGAGAGCACCCGGTCGAACGACTGCGGCTCGGGCTGCTGCATTCGACCGAATGTTACCGCGGAGAGTCTTACCCGTTCCGCTCCGGGCGCCTCGGTCATCTCGACCGTCCGATCGTCCCTCGCGGCCGCGTTAGCGCACCGAGTCGAGGAGGAGCCGCTGTTCGGTCCGCTTCACCTCGTGTTGCACGTCCCGCACCGCATCGATGTTCGCCGAGATAGAGGAAACGCCCGCCTCGACGAGGAACTTGACCATCTCGGGTTTCGACCCTGCCTGTCCGCAGATGCTCGTGTCGACGCCCAGCTCCCGGCACGTCTCGATCGTATCGCCGATGAGTCGTAACACCGCCGGGTGAAGCTCGTCGAATCGATCGGCAACGTGCTCGTTGTTGCGGTCGACCGCCAGCGTGTACTGCGTGAGGTCGTTCGTGCCGAAGGAGGCGAAGTCGATCCCGGCGGCAGCCAGCTCTTCGATCTGCAACGCGCTTGCAGGCGTCTCGATCATCACGCCCCACCGGTGCGTCTCGGGGTCGATCCCGGACTCGCGCATGTGTCGTTTGATCCCCTCGATATCGCTCGCGTCGTTGACAAGGGGGAACATCACCTCGAGGTTGTCGTACCCCATCTCGAAGAGGCGCGCAAACGCCGCGAGCTCCTGGCGGAAGGGTTCGGGCTTATCGAGGCTCCGGCGGATCCCGCGCCAGCCGAGCATCGGGTTGTGCTCGTTCGGCTCGCCCTCGCCGCCCTCCAATTCCCGGAATTCGTCAGTCGGAGCGTCGATGGTTCGAACTCTGACCGGCCGCGGGTAGAACTCGTCGGCGACCCGCCGGACGCCCTCGATGAGTTCGTCCTGATACGCGCGGGCGCCGTAGTCGGCGATGTACTTCTCGGGGGTCTTCCCGAGTGACAGCACCATGTGCTCGATCCGGAGCAAGCCGACGCCATCGGCGCCCGTTGCCGCGGCGCGCTCGGCCGCCTCGGGGATCGAGACGTTTACCTTCACCTCCGTCGCGGTCATCGGTTTGACGGGGGTCTCCGGGCGTGCGGCCTCGACCGGCTCGAACTCCTCGCCGGGCTCAGCCTCGTCGTCGACGCCGGCTCGGACGGTTCCCTTGTCGCCGTCAAGCGTGACGTTTTGCCCGTCGTTCAGGACCCGCGTCCCGTTTCCGGAGCCGACGACGGCCGGGACGCCGAGCTCCCGGGAGATGATCGCGGCGTGGCTCGTCATACCGCCCTCGTCGGTGACGATCCCGGCAGCGCGCTTCATCGCTGGGACCATGTCCGGCATCGTCATCTCGGTGACCATCACGTCGCCCTCCTGCACCTGGTCGAGGTGGTCGAGTTTGTGGACGATCCGAATGGTCCCGGAGACGATGCCCGGGCTCGCACCGAGCCCGTCCACGAGCACGTCCGCGTCGTCGTCCGCGGCGCCGTGCCCGTCTACACCGTTCCCGTCACCGGTATCGCCTCCGCCGGCGGCCCCTGTGGCTTCGCTCGTGTCGGCCTCTTCATCGCTCCCGGCGTCCTCTTGGATCGTCGTGATCGGGCGGGACTGCAACATATATATCTCGTCGTCGTATATCGCCCACTCCACGTCTTGCGGGGTTCCGTAGTGGTCCTCGACGCGCTTCCCCAGCTTGACGAGTTCTTCGATCTCCGCGTCAGCGAGCACCCGAGCGTTCCGCCGCTCCTCGTCGACCTCCAGCGTGACCGTCTCACCGGTCTCGGGGTCTTTGACCATCTCGACCTTCTTGTCCGCGACGGTCACCTCGTCGACGGTGCTCCGCTCGCGGTCGTACACGTAGTTGTCCGGCGAGACCGTGCCGGAGACGACCGCTTCGCCGAGCCCCCACGCGGCCTCGATCGTGATCTGCGGGTCGCCGGTAGAGGGGTGGCTGGTGAACATCACGCCAGACTTCTCGGCGTCGACCATTCGCTGGACCACGACCGCGATGTCGACGTCGGCGTGTGGGAACCCCCGCTGCTGGCGGTAGTAGATCGCCCGCTGGGTGAAAAGCGACGCCCAACACTCCTTCACCCGCCGGATCAGGTCCTGTTCGCGGACGTTGAGATATGTCTCCTGCTGGCCGGCAAACGAAGAGTCCGGGAGGTCCTCGGCTGTCGCCGACGAGCGCACCGCGACGAACGCCTCCTCGCCGTCGTCGCCCATCGTCCGGTATCTCTCGACGATCTCCTCGCGAACGTCGTCGGGGAGCGGCGTCTCCAAGATAAGCTCCGCTGCCGTCTCTTCGGCCTCGCGGAGGGCGGCGGAGTCCTCTGGGTCGACGTCGACCGCGGCGAACAGTTCCTCGTCGATCTCTGCCTCCTCAATGAAGGTTCGATACGTGCCTGCCGTAACGGTAAAACCGGGTGGGACCGGGAGTCCCGCGCCGATAAGTTCACCGAGCGAAGCCGCCTTCCCGCCGACGGTCCCGACGTCGTCGGCATCGACATCCTCGAGCCAGAGTACTGCCATTCGTATGTTTGGTGGATCCGAGAGCCGACGTATGAAGCTTCCGGACTGTGCAACTGTGAATAAAAGATTACTCGCGGTCGAGTGATCGAATACACGTCACGGACGCAGGGTCGAGAAACGTGGTAGAGGGCCGAAGCGGTGCGGGGGACGACGAACCGGTAGACGGCTCGTATATTCAATCAGGGTTCGTCCACTGGAATACTTATCTCCCGAGTCAACAACACCATCTGTAACGTGTTACAAGTGTTGTAACACTTCTGTCGAGTGACCGCCGTCGGATCCACCTGTTACGTCGATGCGAGCCGCTCCCGCTCCGCACGCAGAAGCCGCTCCCAGAGGCCGAACAGACGACTGTCGAGCCGGTAGCCCTCGTCTATCCGCCGGACCCACGCGTCGTCGGCGAACAGCAGCCGCTGAAACCGTCGGACAGGCTCGGAAAGCCGCTCGCGGTCACCACCGTAGTACGACAGCGACTCCTCGCGAGTTCGGTTGACGAGCGCCGCCGGGACCGTGATGCCGTCCGCGGCCGCGGCGTGTTCGAACCACTCCAAGTGCAACAGCGCGTCGGCAAGCAGAAACCGCTCGCGGAAGCCGGACACGCGCGCGAGTGCCGGCCCGCCGTCGATGGTCACGTCCTGCGGTCGGGAGAATCGCGGTGCCGTTACCGTCACGTTCGCGAGGTCCGCGATCTCGGCGGCGACCTGACGGAGCCGCCACTCCCCGTACCGAACCGGCGCGAGCAGGCCGAGCTCGTACCACGTCGGGAGCCACTCGCAGTACGGCTCGGAAAACCGGCCGTCAGCAAGCAGCGTCGCCGCGACGGAGCGGGCCGCCGCGGGCGACAGTCCCGACGGGTCCGTACGGAGTTCGGCCGCAATCCGTGGTCCGTCGAGCGCGTCGGCCCCCTCAAACCCCATCCCTTCGGCGACGTGGCGGGTGTACGCGCGGCCCGCGGCGTACCAGTCGGCGAAGTCGGTCGGCGTCGTCAGTCGGAGGAGTCGGAGGACAGTGATGATTGCCGTAGGGGGCGGAGCGACCTAACTGCTGTGACGGCTCACTCCTCGAACTCGCGACTGTGACGGTTCACCCGTCGAGGTCGCCGCTGTCTCCCTCCGCCAGCGCGTCGTCGAGCCCCCACTCCGACGCGCGCTCCGCCGCCTCCGAGCGCGCCTGCTCGCGGATCGCTTCGATCCGCTCGTCGTCTTCGAGGAACGCCGCGACCGCGTCACCGTCGTCGGCTCGTTCGCTGTCAAGCCGCTCGTCAGGAGCTGCCTCGCGGGTCCGGTCAGCAAGCGTCTGATCGTCGGCGAGTTCGGTCGCCGCGGCGCCGGGCGCGACCCGGAGCGCGTTCTCCTCGTGGGCGGTCTCGAGGGCGCCGTCGTCGACCGCGTACAGCTCGACCCGATAGGGGCCGGGAACCGCGAGTTCGGCGAGGGCGTCCGGGCCACCGCTGTCGCTCACCGTGTTGTACGCGAGCACGGGGACGCCGTCGGCGAAGGTGACGACCCCGCGGGCGTCGCCCTCCAACAGGAGCGTCTCTTGGGGAACGAGGGTCGCGTAGCCGGTGAGTTCCCTGTCGAGCGCCCGGGCGAGCGTCGTCCCGACGTCGGAGACCACGCGCGATCGGAGCAGGTCTCCACGGGGGATCCGAAGCTCCGGCGGCTCCGTCGACGTCGCGGTTCCCGTCATGGCGTGTCGGGAACGACTGCGCTCCGGAAGCGGTCGGCGACGAGCCCCTCGTCGCCGTCGCGCACGTCGAGCCGGGCCGCCGCCCGCCGGTAGCTGGCGGCGGGCTCGCTCTCGGGAGCGTGCGCGAGGAGGGGTTTTCCGGCCCGGCGGGCGTCTCGGACCACGTCGCTGTCGGGAACGCTCGCGAGGACGGGACCGCCGAAGCGCCGTTCGGCCTGCTCGGCCACGTCGGCAGCGTCCTCGCGGACCTTATTGAACAGCACGCCCGCCGTCTCCGTGCCGTACGAGCGCGCGTACTCCTGTACCTTCAGCCCGTCAGAGAGCGCGGGGATCGTCGGCTCGACGACGACCACGACGCGGTCGGCGAGGACGACCGGTAGCACCGCCGACTTCGAGCCGAGCGCGGCCGGCGAGTCGAGCAGCAGTACGTCGGTGTCGCTCGCGAGTTCGGCGACTACCTCGCGGAGGCGGCTGGGCTCGGCCGCCTCGAAGCCCGCGAGCGACGTGCCACAGGGGACGACGGAGAGTCCGAATCGGTCGTACGTCGCCTCCGAGACCGTCGTCGCGGTCCCCTCGACAAGAAGGTCGTGGAGAGTGACCGCCGCGTCGTCAAGTCCGGCGTGAAACAGCAGGTTCGCCATCCCCGTGTCGGCGTCGACGACGGTGACGTCGTGCTCCTCGGCGAGCGCCATCCCCAACGCGAGCGTACTCGTCGTCTTCCCCGTGCCGCCCTTCCCGCTGGCGACCGCGAACGCCTCGACCATGCGCCGATGTGTCAGGCCGCCGGGCTAAAACCTGTTCATCGCGGGCGGACGGACCGACTGATTCACTCGTCGTGGATGAACACCAGTCGCTTCGACTCGGTGTTACAGAGGCAGAGATCGATCCCGTCACGGGTCGCGCCGATCTGCTGCCAGCCGTGGTCGCTGACGAACAACGTCTGGAAGACGCCGCGGTCGCAGTCGGGGTTCGGACACCCCACGCCAGCGGCGTTCTTGTAGACGGTCGTCCCACCGCCGGAGCTCTGACGCACCAGTCCGTCCGTCAGTGAGCGGAACTCCTCTGCAGACATCGGGCCATCGGTCTCCTCGTCTCCCATGTCTTCGCGTTCGAGTGCCACAGTATATAAACCGCCTGTCTGTGGCAACTGGTGACACGGTTTACGGCGGCCTCATCCCGCGTCCCGCTTCACGGCGTCCGCATACGCGTCCGCGAGCCGGGTCGGTTCCGGGAGCTTGTAGCCCGCACACAGCGCTTCGACGAGTTCGACGGTCGTCGCGGGCGACACGCGGTGGCCGGGACTCACGTACAGGGGGTTCACGCGTCGGCTGTTCGGGTACTGTCGAGACTGGAAGGCGTGGCCGATAATCGGGGCGGTATCCGGGTCTGCCGTCTCCACCGACTCGTCTGCGCGGATCGGCGTTCGCCAGCCCGCCGGCCGCTCGCCTGTCGGTTCGGCTGGCGCGCCACACAGGAGGCTCTTCGCGACGCCGACGCTGGGCACGTCCAGCAGTACGCCGACGTGGGTGGCGATACCGGCCTCCCGGAAGTGGATCCGGCCCGAGCCGTCACAGACCAGCAGGTCGGGCTCGGCTTCAAGCGCGTCGAGCGCCGCCAGCATCGGGTCTCCCTCGCGGAACGCGAGCAGGCCCGGGATGTAGGGGATCGAGAGCGGCGTGGTCGCGCTCGCGTACTCGATCACGTCGCCGTCGCGGATCGCGACCGCGGCGGAGACGGCTCGATCCTCGCCGTCGTCGGGGGTCAGGAACGCCTGGTCGAGCCCGACGACGACCGGGGACGACGAATTGCCTGCTTCGGGCTGCGCCTCCGGCAGCCTCTCGGTCAGGTCCGCGGGCTCGTCGATCGCGACTGCGGCTGGGTCGATCCCGTTGTCGTCCGCGAACGTCGCCGTCGCCGCCAGCTCGCGCTGGAGCGACTCCATCTCGGTCCGGGAGAGCGCAGGATCGGGACGGAACTCGGGGTGTGCGAGGTTGTCCGCGTGGTCGTACGGGGGGTCGACCGCGGGTTCGCGTCCCATTCAGAGCCGGCCGCCGGGACCGCCCGGTCCTCGGGGCCCACCCGGCCCTCTCGCGCCGCCCATCTGCACTCCGCCGGGGCCGCCCGCGGACCGCGCGAGGCCCTCGTTGCGCTTGCCGAACGCGAGCCCGATCGCGAAGCCGATCAGGTGCGCGAGGTGCGCGATGCCGCCGGCGGCGCCCGCCCCGCCGGCCTGGACGCTTTGGACGACGAGGACCGCCGAGATGAGCGCGATGCCCCACGTCAGATACTTGATCTTCATCGGAACCACGAAGAACAACAGCACCTGCATGTTCGGCCGCCAGACGGTGAGTACGCCCAGGATCGCGAAGCCGGCGCCGCTGGCGCCCAACACGCCAGTCGGCGGCGCGCCCGACACGATCGCGAACAGGATGTGGCCGAGGCCGGCGAGGATCCCGGACGCGAAGAAGAACCCGACAAAGCGGCGGGAGCCGACCGCGCGCTCGACGAGCGGGCCGAAGAAGAACAGCACGATGCTGTTCCCGATGATGTGATAGAGCCCGAGGGGCGAGTGGGAGAGCACGGAGGTCACCCACGTCCAGACGTTCCCGATGGCGTTCGACTGGAGGACGAACAGCTGGTTGTGGAGCGTCACGCTGATTCCGTGATACGTGATCAACTGCGCGAGGAACGTGATCCACATCGCAGCCAGGATGGCGTAGGTCGCGTTCCCGCGGAAATAGCTCACGAGCCCACCGGTGCTCGTCTCGCGGTCGATCCGTCGCTTGATGCGGTCCGTGATCCCGGCGGACCCGCCGGCGTTCGACCCGCCCGAGCGGCCTGCCCCGCCCCCCTCGACGGTGTCGTCGAAGTCGCTCTCGAAGACGCCGCCGGGGTCGTCCCACTCGGCGAGCCCCGGACAGTTGTGGTTCTCGGGCAGGCGGTGGTCGGCACAGAACGTCTGGCCGCACCGTTTACACTGGTACGGGAGGTTCTCGTACTCCCCGCACACGTCGCACGTCGCCATTACTGGCACTTACGGGGGCGGTCGTAAAGCGGTTTGGCTCTTCACGTGGCGTACGGGGAGACGGTTGGCGGTCTCGGTGACTCTTTATAAGTGATCTTCGCTGTCACAGTGGTGAACGCCTCCGAATCCCCAGCCGCGACGGCTCGCGCGCCTTGCTGCGCGCCTCGCTCGTTCGCTCCGCTCACTCGCCTCGGTGCTTACTGCGGCGTGCTTCGCCCTCGCGACTGCCCCTTTGAGTCCCACCCCGCCCGCACAGCGACCGCACCTCACGCCTCCCCAGCCTCGTCGCTGGCGCCGGACGGCGCCAGCGACTCCCTCGCGCGTGCGGCTCACGGCCGCCAAGGACGGCCGCTCGCCGGCACGCGCCACCACACCGGCTTCAGTTATAAATAGCCGCCGCAGCCGCGGTTGATTACTTATAAACGTCACTCGGCAGTTCCGCCCTCCCGCAGCCCGTCGACCAGCTCTCTGAGCGTCGCGAGCGGGTACTGGCCGGGCGCGGTCGCGTTCGCGGGGTCGACGGGCGCGTAGCCGATTTTCGAGCCGTAGATCGGGGTGACCGCGCGAGTGTGTCGTCCCGGTTCGCCCATGCACATCGTCGCGACGCGGTGGCCCGCCGCGGTCGCCTCGTGAGTCGCCTCGATCATCGCGAGCGCGTCCGCCGGCGCTGTCGCGGTCGTCGCCAGTTTCCCCACGTCGCCTTCGGCGGCGGCGTCGGCGAGCAGGTCGACGAGCGCGGCGGGTTCCGGCGTCGACTCGAAGTCGTGGACCGAGACGACCACGTCGACGCCCTCCTCGCGGGCCGCGTCGCGCAGCGCGGTCGCGTGCGATCGCTCGCCCTCGGGTGCGTTCCCGCGGAGCGCCGCGAGTTCGATGTCGACGGCGGCGACCGCGTCGTGCCCGAGAGCGGTCGAGAGCGCGTCGTACCGCCCGGTCCCCTCGGCCGCCTCGCCGCCCTCCCACGACGCCCGGTCCGTGACGAGCAGCGGGAGCTCGCCGTCGTACGCGTCAAGCTGAGCGAGCGGATCGCTCGCCAGGTCCATCCGAAACTCCACGGCGTCGGCGTGCTCGCGAGCGCGCGGCTCCTCCGAGAGGTCGGCCGTGCTCGCGGTCAGAACGAACTCCTCGAACATACGCGGGGCTTCCGGGGGCGGGGACTTAGCTGTGTGCGTCCGGGGCGAAACGATCCCGCAGAAAAATGGCGAGCGTTACGCGACGAGGCCGTCCTCGGCCTCGAGCAGCTCGTGGTACCGGTTTCGGATCGTGACCTCGCTGATGTCGGCGACCTCGCTGACGGCGGCCTGCGTCGTCTTCTCGTTGGTGAGGAGGGCGGCGGCGTAGACGGCGGCCGCGGCGAGTCCGACCGGCGACTTGCCCGAGTGGACGCCCTTCTCCTTCGCGTTGCGGAGGAGGCTCTTCGCGCGCATCTCGGACTCCTCGGAGAGCTCGAGGTCGGAAGCGAATCGGGGGACGTACTGCTCGGGGTCGGCCGGCTTCACTTCGAGCTTGAGCTCGCGGACGACGTAGCGGTACGTCCGCGCGATCTCGGCCTTCTCGACGCGCGACACGTCGGCGATCTCGTCGAGGCTCCGCGGGACGCCGGCCATCCGGGCAGCGGCGTACACGCAGGAGGTCGAGACGCCCTCGATGGAGCGACCGGGGAGGAGGTCCTCGTCGAGCGCGCGGCGGTAGATGACGGAGGCGGTCTCGCGGACGTTGTCCGGGAGCCCCTGCGCGCTGGCCATCCGGTCGATCTCGCCGAGCGCCTGCTTCAGGTTGCGTTCCTTGGAGTCGCGGGTGCGGAACCGCTCGTTCCACTTGCGGAGCCGCTGCATCTTCTGGCGCTGGCGCGCGCCGAGCGACCGCCCGTACGCGTCCTTGTCGCGCCAGTCGATGTTCGTCGAGAGCCCCTTGTCGTGCATCGTGTTGGTCGTCGGGGCGCCGACGCGGGACTTCTCGTCCTTCTCACGCGAGTCGAACGCGCGCCACTCCGGCCCGCGGTCGACCGAGTCGGCCTCGACGACGAGCCCGCAGTCGGCGCAGACGCTCTCGCCGTGCTCCTCGTCGTTGATGACGTTGCCGTCGCACTCCGGACAACTCAGCGTCTCGTCTGTCTGTTCCGATTCCTTCTCGTCCGTCTCCGTTCGGGAGCGACTCCCCCGCTTGTGTAGTCGTTCACTCATGGCTAAACCTTCTCCCGGCAATTGAACACGACCCGAGAGCGATCTTATACAGTAGACGGCGGAACCGAACTTAAAACGACCGGAACGTGTTGGCAGAATCCCGACGAAAGAACACGATCTATCACGTGTTTGCGGCGATCTCACTGGGACGCCCCGCGCCGGGACCGACCGAAACGCTTGGGCCGGTGGCGCTCCGACCTGCCTCCGATGAGTTTTCCCCGCGTCGTCTCGCTGGCACCGAGCGCGACGGCGACCGTGACCGCCCTCGGCGCCGCCGAGACCCTGGTCGGTATCACCTACCACTGCGACCCGCCGGAAGACGCGGGAGCCGCCCACCGGGCCGACGCTCCCGCTCCCGTCGGCGGCTGGCTGAACCCCGACCTCGGCCGCGTCGCCGACCTCGATCCCGACGTCGTTCTCACGAGCGACGGACTGCAGAGCGACCTCGCCGACGACTGCCGCGAGCGCGGGTTCGACGTCCGCCACCGCGAGCCCGCGACGCTCGACGAGGCGATCGCGACCTTCGCCGCCCGCGGCGCAGACGTGGGGCGACCCGAGGCCGGCGAGGGTCTCGCCGCCGACTCCCGAAACCGGCTCGACCGGATCGGTGACACAGTCGCGGACCGGCCGCGCCCGACAGTCTACTGTGAGGAGTGGTCGGAGCCGCCGATGGCCGCCGGCAACTGGGTCCCGGACGCCGTGCGCGCCGCCGGCGGCCGGTACCCCTTCGTCGACCCGGGCGAGCGCTCTCGCGAGGTCGACCTCGCGAGCGTCGAGGCGGCCGACCCCGACCACGTCGTCGTCCACGTCTGCGGGCACGGCGACCGAGTCGACCCTGCGACCGTCGAGGGGCGCGACTGGGCCGTCGACGCGCCCGTCCACGTGATCGACGACTCTCTTTTAAACCAGCCGAGCCCCGCCCTGATCGACGGGGTCGAGCGGCTGGCCGGCCTGCTTCATCCCGGGATCGAGACCTATTCGTAGCCGGCCGCGCGACCACCGGTATGCGAGTCGGCGTCGGCAGCGGCAACCCGGTGAAGCGGCGCGCGGTCGAACGGGTCTTGGAATCGTCACGAGGGCCAGACCTCGCCGACGAGCGCTCCGAGAACCCGACGACCGTCACGATCGAGTCTGTTCCCGTTCCCTCCGGCGTGAGCGAACAGCCGACCGGCCACGCCGAGACGATCGCCGGCGCCGAGAACCGGGCCGCGGCCGTCCTCGACGCGGAGCCCGACACCTACGATCTCGGCGTCGGCATCGAGGGCGGCGTCGCGGGGTTCGACGGCGCGGACGGGCTCTTTCTCGTCATGTGGGCGGCGGTCACGGACGGGTCCCGAGTCGGTCGCGGCGCGGGTCCGAGCCTCGAACTCCCGGCCGACATCGCCGCGCGGATCGCCGGCGGTGAGGAGCTCGGCCCCGTGATGGACGACGTCCTCGACACGACGGGCGTCGCGAAACGCGGCGGCGCCGCGGGCGCGCTCACGAACGGCCGCGTCGACCGTACGGACGCCCTCGCGACCGCGGTCGCCGGCGCCTTGGGCCCGTTCGTCTCCGACCTCTACTGACCTCGTCTCCGATCCCCCGCTGATCGGACGGCGGCTGTTCCCAGCGTTCGAGGATCATACCGAAACACGGTGCTGGACCCCCGGATAGGGTCACTGATATCGAGAGAAACCGCATGACTGCGGAGTGTTAACCCTGTCTACCAACCGCCTTATGAGGGGACACGACCTGTACCGAGTATGAGCACGGTCCAACCGGACGCGGTCGCCGTCGAGTCAGCCGGCCTCTCCGCGAAACAGACGCGCATCCTGCGGTACCTCCGCGAAAACGCCGGCGATCAGACGTACTTCAAGTCTCGGCTGATCGCCGACGAGCTCGACCTCTCGGCGAAGGAGGTCGGCGCGAACATGAGCGCGGTCGTCGACGCGGCCACGGACATCGACGTCGAGAAGTGGGGCTACTCGTCGGGGACGACGTGGATGGTCACGACCTGATCGGACCCGCCCCGAATATCGGCGGTCACCTCTTTCTCCTTTGCTTCTTTATGGGTCGTACGCGACCAACGATGCCGCGTCGTCAGCGAAGGCGACGGCGTCGGCGTCGAAGGAGTCGGCGTATCGAACCACGAGCGTGAGCAGCCGCTCCGGTTCAGTCAGCGCGTAGCCGTCGGTCCGGTCGAGGAGGTCGGCCGCTTCGAGGTCGGCGGCGGCGGCGCTCACGGTCGGTCGAGAGACGCCGAGATGGGCGGCGAGTTCCGCGCCGGTCGCCGCCGGATCGCGCAACAGCGCGAGGATCATCCCGCGGGGCGTGTCGCGCCGGAGGTACCCGAGCGCGCGCTTGTCGAGGTCGTCGAACCTGTCGGCCGGGAAGTAGCGGCGATAGTCGGCGTCCTTCGCCGACTCGATCTCGCCGGCCTCTTCCAGCGTTCGGAGGTGGTGCTGCGTCTCGCCGGTACCGAGGTGGAGGTCGTCGCGGAGTTTCGAGAAGTGCGCGCCGGGGGTCGTGGGAACGTATCCGCGGATAGCCTCGCGAGTTTCGTTCGCGTCGGCTCCGTCGTCTCCGGACTCGGCGCTCGCGGTCCCGACGAACGGCGCGGCGGCTCCGATGGCGGCGAACCGCCGAAGCGTCTCGCGTTTCCGTCCGTCGATACCGTCTGTCACGAGAGGTAATAGTCGTCGACTCAACAAAAGGACTTCGTTCGGGGTGATAGCGGAACGGTTCGCGTCGTCGCCGCCGGAGGTCCTTCGGTTGGCGCCGTCGCCGGAGCGAGCGAGTCCGGTCCGTCAGCTCTCGCGTTCGGTCTCCACGTCGCCGTCGGCGGTCTCCTCGTCCATCTCTTGGATGACTTCGTTGGCCGACTTGATATCCGCGCCGGCGCCGCCCGCCTTGACCGCCTCGGCCTCCTTCTCGAGCTCCTCGACGTCCATCTCCGCGGACTCCTCGATCTGGCCGAGGATCTCGTCGATGTCGTCGAGCCCGAGCATCTTCCGGGTGTCGTCGTCGAACTCGTTCCCCTCGAGGCCCTCCATCTCCTGCACGTCGGAGCCGGAGAGCGCCTTGCCGTAGCGGCCGACGAGGCTGGTGAGTTCCTGCGGGAGCACGAACGTCGTGGATTCGCCCTTGCCGATCTCCTCTAAGGTCTCCATGCCGCGCTCGATGATGGCGCGCTCGCCCATCGACTCGGCGGAGCGGGCGCGGAGGACGGTCGAAATGGCGTCACCCTGCGCTTCGAGGATCTGGCTCTGCTTTTCACCCTGTGCGCGGATGATATTCGATTGTTTGTCACCCTCCGCCTGCTCGACCGCGGAGCGGCGTTCCCCCTGCGCTTCGAGGATCATCGCCCGGCGGCGACGCTCGGCGGAGGTCTGCTGCTCCATCGCCTGCTGGACGTCCTTCGAGGGGTTGACCTCGCGGACCTCGACGCTCTCGACGCGGATCCCCCACTCGTCGGTCGGCTCGTCCAGTTCCTTGCGGATCTTCGCGTTGATCTCCTGCCGTTTGTTCAGCGTGTCGTCGAGCTCCATGTCGCCGAGGACGGCGCGGAGCGTGGTCTGCGCGAGGTTCGAGACGGCCTTTTTGTAGTCGTCCACTTCGAGGAACGCCTTCTTCGCGTCCATCACCTTGATGTAGACGACGGCGTCCGCCGTCACCGGCGAGTTGTCCCGCGTGATCGCCTCCTGGCGGGGAACGTCGAGGGTCTGGGTCCGCATATCGAAGGGGTACGTGCGAGAGACGAACGGCGGGATGAGGTTGATACCCGGTTCGAGCAGCTTTCGGTACTCGCCGAACACCGTGAGCGTCTTTTTCTCGTATGCGTCGACGATCTCGAAGGACTGCCAGAGCGTGATGACCACAAGCAGCAGGAAGAGCAGCCCGACGCTCACCAGGCCGAAACCGAGTTGGAGGGGAATTGGATTCATACCTATCTTTGGAGCATCGGACGCTTAATAGTTCGCCCGGCGGCGGTCACACCGATTCACCGTCCCGCTGACGTCGCGCGACGCCCCGAATTCTCTCCTCCCGCAACGCCCTCGCCGGACGCGTCTCAGCCCTCGTCGAACCGTGCCGCGACGTTCTCCAGCGCCACACGGAGCTGACGCTCGTTGAACCGGCGTATCACGGGCGCGCCGACCTTCGTGAACGCATTTTTCGGTAGATCGTACGTCGCGGCGTACGTCAGCTCCGTTCCACCCTTGACGGGCGCGAGTCGGAGATCGATGGTCCCGGCGAGCCGCCCCCGGAGTTCGAATACGTGGCACTCGGGCGGATCGTAGACGGTCTGGACGATCTGGCCGTCGACCTCGACTCCAGCCATTCGGTAGGTGTACGAGAGGCGTTTCCCGCCGTTTTGCAGCCGTTCGACGTCTCTCACGTCAGTGAGCCCGGGCGTGATCGCCGCGTGGTTCTCCGGGTCGTCGAGGAACGCGAACACGGTCTCGGGATCGGCCGCGACGGCGATCGCGTCGCTCGCGGCGAACGGATCGTCGCTCATACGTCACCGTCTCCGGTTGTCGTCGCTCGGGTCATTCGTTTGAGCGGGGGTTGACGTACGCCTCGACGAGCTTCCGCTCGGCCGCCCGCAGGTGCTGGTGGAGCGTCTGTCTGGTGATTCCCATCTGCTCGGCGATCTCCGAGCCGTCGACCGGTCGAGGCCACTCGAAGTACCCGTTCAGCTCCGCGGTCCGCAGTGCCGTCCGCTGTCTGTCGGTGAGTTGGTCGTCAACGGCGGCCGCGAACTCCGTCAGGCTCCGGTCGCGGCTCTCGCGCTCGGACCGCGACCAGAGCGTCACGCCCTCGTACTCCGCCCGGAACACGTCGAGCACTCGTCTCACGTCCTGCTCGGGCCGCGCTTCGAGCGTCACGTCCGCGCCCTCCGCGCTGGCTGCGACCGCTACCACGACGACCCCGTACTCGGCGAGCCGCGTCAGCGGCGGCGCGTCAGTCAGCGTGACCGCCGCGGTGAGATGCTCGTCATCGGCCGAGACGGAGCGAACCGTCTCGACGAACGGGAGGTCGTCGACGGCGTCGACACCGGAATCGGGCGACTCGACGTGGACATACAGCTCGCAGGCGTCGTCGAGTCGGGTCGTTCCGAGGTGCTCGACGGTCCCGCCCAGGGCGGCCGCGATCCGCGACAGCGAGAACGAGGGGTCGTCGATCTCGACACGGAGTTCCACGACGTGGTCCGTGGTGAGGATCCGGGCGGTTTCGACCGAGTGGAGCCCGTTTGCGATCATCTTCCCGACGGACTCGCACACCCGCTGCTCTCGGGGACCGAGCGGGTCCTCCTCGTCGCCGTAGATCCCGAGGAGCCCGTATCGACGGTCCCCGTACGTGACCGGCGCGATGACCAGCCGGCAGCCGCCGACCGCGTTGGGAGCGAGATGCGCGTCGGACCCGTTCACCGCAGTACACTCCGTCGCCTCGTTGGTCTCGGCCGCCTGCCGGACCGCCGGCGGAACGTCGTCGATCGGAATCGCGGTTCCCGGTTCGACCGTGGCGCCGCTCGAAGCGGTGATGTCGAGCTGACCGGTCGCCGACGAGATTTCGGCGATCCAGGCGCCGGCGTACCCTTGTTCGGTGGCGATCTCCTCACAGATGCGCTCGGCGATCGATTCGGCATCTTCGCCCTCGACGAGGATCCGCGTGATCTCGCTGAGGAGGCCGTTCACACGCTCGAGCACCCGGTCGAGCGCCTGTCGTTCGCTCGCGAGCTTCTCGGCGCGTTCCTCGGCGAGCCGCTCCGCGTTCTCTCGGTCGCTCGCGTCGGTTTCAACCCCGACGTAGCGAGCGATCTCGCCCTCGTCGTCGTACACCGGCGCGACCGTGAGGTCGTTCCACAGCGGTGTCCCGTTGCGGCGGTCGTCGCGGATCTCGGCGGTAATCTCTTCGGTTTCCGCGTCCGCCTCCGCGACCCGCTCGACGGTTTCCGGATCCGTTCCCGGTCTCTGGAGGAATCGCGGATTCCGGTCGGGGGGCTCCTCGGTCGGATATCCCGTCTGCTCGACCCGGGCGCCGTCGGCGTACGCGACCGGGTGGTCGGAGCGCTCCGGGTCGCCACCGTCGACGCCGGCAGGCGACTCGGCCGCCGCCCGCTTCACCTCCGTCGCGGACGGCTTGCGGGCCGAAACGTCCCGTTGCGCGTCCGACTGGGAACCCTCGGTACAGCGGGCCAAAACGTCCGACACCAACCGCTCGATCGATCCGGCACCGTCCTTGTGACGGACCTCGGCGGCGCCGCGTTCGAGGGCGCCGGCCGCGCGCGCCTCGTCGTCGTCCGCGGTGAACAGCACGACGGGGACCGACAGGTCCGCGTCGGTTATCGCTTCCGCCAGCGAGACGCCGTCGTCGCCGGGGAGCGCGTGTTCGCTCACGACGCAGTCGTACGCCGTCGTGACCGCCTCGGCGACCGCAGCGGTCGCGGTGTGGGCCGTCGTCACGTCGAACCCGGCCGCGTCGAACGCGGATTCGATCGGCCCGATTCCGTCCGCCGGATACACCAGGAGGGCTCGAAGAGACGACATACCATTCAATGATCGTCTGCAGGATTAAGCGTGGTGTCGATGAATCGGCGCGCGGACGACCGTCAGAGACAGGGGACGGGAGCGAACGGTGTAACGGAGATAACAAACCCTAAACCCCGGCTCGGCGACCGATCCCGTATGCATTTGCGGTTCGTCGGGCGGCTCGGGCTCGCGGACGCGGTGACGGTGGCGAACGCGGCGGTCGGCTTCCTCGCGGTCGTCGCTGCCGCCGTCGACCCTCGGCTCGCGGCCCGCCTCATCCTGCTCGCCGCGGTCGCGGACGGACTTGACGGGGTCGTGGCGCGTCATCGCGGATCGACCGACGCCGGGCCGTACCTCGACTCGCTGGCCGACGTGGCCTCGTTCGGGGTCGCGCCCGCCGCGCTCGTGTCGTTCGTCCTCCTCGACACGCGGTCGTTCGCTGCCGACCCGATATTCGTCGCCGCGGGCGTCGCCGTCGGGGGGCTGTTCGTCTCGATGGCAGTCGCCAGACTCGGGATGTACACGGCGTACGACGCCGACGAGCGCGAGACGGTGGGCGTGCCGACGACGCTGGCGGCCACGGTACTCGCCGCGGCCGTCATCGCGGGCTACACCGCCCCCGCGCTGCTCGTCGCGGCGACCGCGGCCTTCGCCCTACTGATGGGATCGACGGTCACGTACCCCGATCTCCACGCCCAGGACGCGCTCGTGATGGGCGTCGTGCAGGCGGCGGTGATACTCACCCCGCTCGGTCACATGGTCACGGATCTCCTCCCGGCGTGGATCGGCGAGGGATTCGCGTTCGCGCTGCTGTTCCTCTCCGTCGGCTACCTCGTCCTCGGACCGCGGTTCTACTGGGGGGACGGGATCCGACCGCCGAAAGACGCGGGGGACACTGAGGACGCAACCGACGTGACGGACGCTGAGGGCGGGACCAGCGCGACCGACACCGACGCCGTCGAAGACAGCGGCGCCTAGGCCGTCATCGCGTCACGGGGCGGGAACGGGTCGAACCGAACGGAGCGGGTCGGAACTGATCGAAACGGACCGCAGAACGAGTTCGGGGACGTACCCCGGAACGGCTTATAAGAGGTCGTCGAAGTCCTTGTAGCGGGTGATGTCGACGCCATCGTCGGTGACGACGGCGACGTTGATCCCGTTGCCGGACGCGAGGTCGCGCTCGACGGCGGACTGGATCGCCTTCGCGGCCATTTCGGTCGCCTCGTCGACGGTCACCTCGTCGTGGTACTCCTGTTCGAGGACACCGAGGGCGTACTGCGAGCCGGAGCCGGTGACGGTGTACTCTTCCTCGGTGGTGCCGCCGAGGGCGTCGATGGAGTAGATGTGAGCGCCCTCGTCGTCGACGCCGCCGAGGATCGGCTGGACGATGTAGAACGCGCCGGAGCGGAGAAGGTTCCCGGTGAGCGTCGACAGCGCCTCCATGGACATGTCCTTGCCGCGGCGCGTCTCGTAGAGGCTCGTTTCGGCTTTCAGCGTCGAGATGAGGTTCTGGGCGGCGGAGACGGAGCCGGCGATGGTCAGCGCGCCGCGGGGGTGGACCTCCTCGACCTTCTGGACGTCCTTCGAGGAGACCATCCCGCCGAGTGAGGCGCGCATGTCCGTCGCCATCACGACGCCGTCGGCGGTCTTGATGCCGACCGTCGTGGTGCCGGTTTTCATCTCGCCCTCGCCGTCGGCCTGCGCCGCGCGGCGTTCGCTGTGTTCGAACTCGCCGATCTCCGGTCCGAAGACGGGCTGATCGCGGCCTAACTCCTCGGCCGGTCCGTCAGAGAGGTCGCCAGTCGGTGTTCGCATTGAACGTTCGTTGGCTCGGCGCGCTGATAAAGGCAACCCTTCGGGGACCGACCGCCGGTTCCGACGGGTCTATGCGTGGGGAATCTCTTAAATATCGCTTATAAATAATCGGATACACAGTACGAGGGTGTATCGGCGAGACAGCGTCTGTTTCGGCGTCTCTGCTATCTCACGCGACCCATTCGCTTCAGACCGGCTGCGGTGGCGTGCCTCCGAGCGGGCCACCGGCCCGCGGGGGAGTCGCGAGGGAGTCGGACCGGCGCAGCCGCGCCGGTCCGACGAGGCTGGGGAGGCGCGAGGTGCCGTACGGTTGCGGTCGGGTGAGACTCAAAGCCGCTGGGGCTTTGGAAGTGTCCACCGTCGATCCGCCGGTAACTACTTATAAATCCCGACCGGCGTCGAAACGCTGACGCTCCAACGAAGGGAGCACTTTCCGAAACGAACCGTCTTGAAAACGGAACGATCACAACGCCGCCAGTACGTTCACTCCTCGGTGGCCTCGTACACCTCGCCGGTGGTCTCGACGAGCCGGCCGATGGGGACGTTGACGCCGAGTCGCTTACGGGCGAAGACGGCTACTGGGAACAGCGAGATCCCGGCTGCGACGGTCGCCTGGTGCAGCCCGAAGAGAGCTGCCGTGTGGATGCGGTCGAACATGGGTCTTCGAGCGACCGGAACCGTGGTGAGTATATATACTTTTTGTCCAGCTCCCCGACCCAATGCGGCCGCAGTCATGCGTTTTTCGATCGTTGATTAACATTCCTGAAGTATTTAACCCGATCCGGCGATCGCTGTATATCGACGGTGAGGCGAACACGGCTCGTTTCCATAACTTATGCGAATCCGCCGTGGCTCGTGCGCTTCGCGTTCGGGCCGTCGTCGAGCAGTGTGCCGTGTTGTCTAGCGTCACGGGGTCCGTGGCATTCCCGATGCACCGCCGCGGCCGATCGTCCCGGACCGAACGCGATATACTGGTCCATTGCCTACCGCACGACGTGCAGAACGTTACGGAAAAAACGCGGAACCCGTTCGGAATGCACCCGGACTGCGGGTCGTTCGTTTCCGGCTACGGCGACGCCAACGCCGACTTCCACGTGATCGGCGACCGCCCCGGTGTCCACGGCGGCGTCGACGCCGGCGTCCCGTTCACCGGCGAGCCGTGGTCGGACAGGTTCCTTTCCGCGCTGGTCGACAGCGGGCTGATCGCGGGGTTCGATGCAGTCGGGTTCGACGACGCGACCACCGACGATCCGACAGACGAAACCGGGAGGCTCGACCCGATCGTCGCCGATCGGACGTTCTTCTCGTACCTTCACATGTGCGTCGCCGACGGCGTCCCGGACGAGGCGTCGTACGACGACATGGAGCGGTTCTTCGACGCGGAGCTCCGAGCGATCGCGGCCCACGTCCTCCTCCCGGTCGGCGCCCGAGCGACCGACCACGTCCTCCGGCAGTACACGTCGCGGGCGCACAAGACGGCGATCGATATGGACGCGCTCCACGCCGAGGAGCTGCTCGGCTCCGGATGGCTCGTCGTCCCGATCAAAGACCCCGCCGAGTGGACCGGAGACGACGGGGACCGGCTCGCTGCGGCGCTCCGAACGCTCCAATCGACGGACTTCCGCCGTGAGAGCGACCTCGGACGCTTCATCGCCGGCAGCGACCCGTACCTCGTTAGGTGACGCGCCGCGAAGCGCGGACCGCCATCGCCTGTCGCGGCGGTCCGTGCCGTCGGCCCCCCTCGATCCGATCCGCCGTCTGATGGATGTGCGGTTCCGACGCGTCTACGCGGTTCCGATCGGGCCGTTCGGGATGAACTCACGATATTTGTGTTCGAACGTCATTCATTCGCGGGTCGCTGCTGTCATATTTGTCACTACTCCCTGAATTTTATACCGGTCACCGTCATTCGTCAGTAGACGCCCGACCGATCGGGCGTCGGCCGTAGGACTGGTACTCCATACGGCGGCTTGGTCAGCATCGGCCCTCACGGGCCGTTTTTGTGCCGCATGGTCCCCGCTATCACTCCGCCAGCAGCGCGTCGAGGTACTGCCCGACGTGGTCGTCCATGCGCCGCTTGAACCCCGCCCGCCGCGCGAGTCGGTCGAGTTCACGGGAGACGTAGGTCCCGTACTGGACCGCCTTCTTGTCCGCCGTCCGGACCGACTCGGGTACACGATCGGTCGCTGCCCGCCGGAGCGCGACCTTGCGCTCGCCGTCACTCGCGAGCAGTTCGCCCGGCAGCGCGAGCGCGGCCGCGACGAGTCGGTCGTCGAGCAACGGCGCGACCGGCTCGACCCCGGCGGCCCGGAGCGCGAGCACGTCGCGTTCAAGCTGGTTCGGGAGCGTCCGAACGGTCTCGGTCCGCGCGCCTCGCACCGTCTCTGCCGCAACGCGGTCGTCGCCGACGGGGTCGGCGACCTTGCTGTAGCCGCCGAACAGCTCGTCCGCGCCCTGTCCCACCGCCAGCCGGCCGACCCCGTCGGCCGCGGCCGCCTCTGCCACGAGGTACAGCGGGACCGCGATCGCGATATCCATCGGGTTTCGCCGGCCGGTCGCGGCGGCGACCTCGCGGGTCGCGCGTACGAGGCCGTCGTGAGAAATCTCGACGACGCGGAGGTCCAGCTCCATCGCGGCGGCGGCCTCGCGGGCGGCCTCGACGTCGTGACACCCCTCGAAGCCGGCGACGTAACACGGCGCGTCCGGGACCGCGGCGGCGACAACCCCGGAGTCGACGCCGCCGGAGAAGGCGATCGCGAGGTCGTCTCCGTCCGCTCCCGCATCGCAACCCGCGTCGATATCCCCGAGCGCGGCGTCGAGCGCCCGGTCGACCGCGCCCTGTCCACGCTCCGGATCGACCGCCTCCTCGGCCGGAAGCGACCAGACGCGCTCGGTCCCCGCGCGTGACGTGACGGTCCCGGCCGGGGCCGGTTCCGGCTCGCCGAGGTCGGTCCGGTCGAAGCTCCACGCGCCGGGGTCGGTCGGGGCCACGCCGGACGCCGGATCGACGGCGCGTTTCTCGACGAACAGCGGCTGGCGGCCGAGCACGTCTCGGACGAGAACTGGTCCCTCTCGGTTCGGTGGGTCGTGAAGGAGCCCGGCGAACCCGCGTCCGCCGGAGAGAGAGTCGGCGTCGCTGAGGGCGTCGCGGACGCGATCGGGCGGCGCGCCGCGCAGGTCGGAAGAGCGAGAGCCCGTCATCGTGGTCAGCGGAACGCGTTCAGCGCGCGGAGCGCGCGACGCTTGGCACCGCCGCCGAACTGACGGAGCGAGACGCGCCACGGGGTTCGCTTCCCGACGACGCTGGTCCGACCGTCGGCGATGCCGTCCAGGATCGCTTCGGCCGAGCGGTCGTCGGCGCCGACCTCGGTCACGGCCTGGCCGACCATCTCCGAGATGTGGGCGTCGCTGCCGGCGGTCATCGGGATCCGGTTTCGGATCGCGAACTTCTCGGCCTGTCGGTTCGAGCGTCCGGTGAACAGCCGGGAGTTGTACACTTCGAGGGCGTCAGCGCTCGCCAGCTGCTCGTCGGTGATGTGGGCGGCGACGCCGTGGCGGGACTTCTGAAAGGGGTGAGGAACGACCGCGATCCCGCCCTGACCGCGAATTCTGTCGAGCGTCTCATCATAGGGGAGCCCGCTCTCGACGCGCTCGTCGATGCCGAACGCGAGGACGTGACCCGCCGCGCTCGTCACCTCCATGCCGACGATACCGACGAGCCCGTAATCGGGGGCCTTCTCGGCCGCCTCGATGCTGGCGTCGATCTCGTCGTGGTCCGTGATCGCGAGCGCGTCCAGCCCGACCGCCGCCGCCTGTTCCAAGAGGAGGTCGACCGGGTCGCGCCCGTCGTAGGACAGCGCGGAGTGCGTGTGCAGCTCGACCGATAACACGCGCTCAGGTTCGGGCGTGGTCTTCAAAAGCACCCCGGTCCGCGGCTGTTCGGATCGCAGCGACCGCACCGAGTCCTCGCGGCTGGGGGTTCGGCGGAACTCACCAGCGACCTGTCATCAACGACTTCGAAAAAACGACACCTCACGGACTAATCAGAACGCGCTTTTGCCGACCGTCTCCCGGTACGTCCCGGTCCCTCGATGGCTCGACTCGTCCCACGTCTCGACCGCGACCAGCACGCGGGTGTTTACGGCGTCGCCCGGCGCGTCCTCGATACGGAGCGTCGAGTCGCCGACGCGGGCGACGGCCGCCCCGCCCTCGTCGCCGGTGACCATCACCTCGATCACGTCGCCGGGGGCGTAGTCGGGGGTCGAGCTCCGGAACTCCAGCCCGGCGAAGAACTTGTCGAGGCGGCTCATGCGCGCGACACCTCCTCGGACGGCCGGTCGGGAATGTACTCCCGTCCGAACCCGGTGATCGCGGCGATCAGGAAGACGATCACGAGGAACCAGCCGTGGAATACGTACGGCACGACCTCGATTGGGTTGACGACCATCTCGGGGCCGTACTGGGCGCCGAGCCCCTCTGGCCCGACCATCACCTGATACCCGACGAGGACGCCGCCGGCCCACGGGAAGATGTACCCGAGCGCGGAGGTGTTCGCGTCCAGGATGTTCGCCCGCCGGTAGCCGTTGATGTTGAACTTCTCCCCGATCCGCGCGATGTACGGCGCGATCGCGATCTCCGCGGCGGTGTTGATCGTGATCATCCCGTTGATCGTCGCCGTGCCGAGGACCATCGTCAGTTCGGCCCGGCGGACGTTGGTCGCGACCGAGTTCAGGAGGAACTCTTGGATGGCCTCGAAGCCGCCGCCGCGGATCATGATCTGCGCCATCGACACGATAAGCAGCGTCAACACGATGAGCGGGAAGAAGCCGATCGCACCCGAGTACAGGCTCCCGCCCACGCCCGCGGTCTCGCCGACCGCGACGAACGGCAGCGAGGTGAACGTCCCGGCCTCGGTCACGGTGAACACGAGAATGTCGCTCACCGCCGAGAGCCCGAAGGCGAGGTTGAACGCGACGGCGACCACGATCCCCCACGAGATCGCCTCGACGATGTGTCGGCCCGCGACCGCCGTCGCGATGACGACGCCCATCGAGATCAGGTGGACCAGCCCGGGGGCAGTCGCCGTCTCGCGGAGCGCGACCGACCCTTCGAGGCTCGCGCCCGACAGCACCGAGCCCATGATCAGGTACGCGATGAACGCGGGCACCGCAGCGACGATGGCGTATTTAAACCGCGAGGCGACGACGCCGCCGATATCGGCGTCTTGGGTCACCGCGCTCACGATCGTCGTGTCGCTCACGGGCGCGAGGTTGTCGCCGAAGACGGCGCCCGATAAGATCGCGGCGAAGAGTAGCACGGGGTTCGCGCCGATGAGGACGCCGGCCGGGAAAAAGAGGGTCACGAACGCGACGGTGGCGCCGTATCCCGTCCCGATCCCGGTCGCGAGGAGGCCACAGAGGACGAACGCGGCCGCCGGGAACGTCGAAGCACCGACGTTCAAGGCGTCGGCAGCGAAGATGAGCCCCTCGACGAACCCGCCGACCTGCAGCGTCGCGGCGAACATGCCGGCCCACAGCCACGCGACGATCGCCGTCGCGGCGACGCGCTGGGTCATCCCCTCGAAGATAGTGTCGGCGTACGCCTTCCAGTCGCCGCGCGCGAAGAACATCCCGAGGATCGTCCCGATCAGCGCCCCGATCACCAGCCCGTCAGTACTGCCGATTCTGAGGACGCCGCTCTGGAAAACCGCCCAGACGATGAAGAACGCGAGCGGGACCGTGCTCATCCACTTCCCGCCGTAGAACGTGATTCGCGGCTCCGAGTCGGTCCCTGTCTCGGCGTCGGCGCTGAGACCGCCGTCGGTCGCAAGCCTACTCTCGGACGCACCGGGACCGCACCGGTCCGGC
Organism: Halorubrum shenae; assembly: GCF_051194165.1. Lineage (NCBI taxonomy): Archaea > Methanobacteriati > Methanobacteriota > Halobacteria > Halobacteriales > Haloferacaceae > Halorubrum > Halorubrum shenae. The sequence continues at coordinate 389,709 of NZ_JBLZNI010000002.1, forward strand.
TGACCGTCGCCTGACGGGCCGCAGTCTGGTGGTTGGTCGCGGGTCCGATCAATCGGGTCTTCGTCGGATGGCTCGTCCATGTATCTTCCCCACGCGCCCGGTCATCGACGACCTACCTAAACCCTCGTGTCCTGGTTCTGTCGGCGCTTCGCGTCTCACTCCCGCTCGCGTCACCGATTTGCGTCCCCGGAGCCAACCCGAGCAGCTCACAAGAACACCCTTAAGGACCCCGGCATTGACCTCACACACGGGAACAGCACAGCTGCAGATCCGACGCGCCGGGGCCTTTTCGCCCGCGGCTTGGGAATGTAGCAGTGCGCCGACGCCTCCGGCGTCGCGGTCGGGCCGTCCGCTTGCGCGGGCCGTCCGGTCGGATCGCTCGCACCTGCGAGCCGTCCGTCAGCCGCGTCGCGCGGAGTCGCGGTCACGTTGCGGTTGTGCCGTTCCAATCAGATACACAATGGCACGAATGCACACGCGCCGTCGCGGTTCGTCCGGTTCGGACAAGCCGGCGACGGACGAGAACCCGGAGTGGAGCGACGTCGACGTCGAGGACATCGAGTCCCGCGTCGTCGAACTGGCGGAGCAGGGCCACGACCCCAGCGTCATCGGACTCAAGCTCCGTGACGAGGGCGTCAAGGGCGTTCCGGTGCCCGACGTGAAGCTGGCAACCGGTAAGAAGCTCACCGAGATCCTCGACGAGCACGACGCGGAGCCGGAGTTCCCCGAGGACCTCTACAACCTGATGACCCAGGCTGTCCGCCTGCGCGAGCACATGGCGGAGAACGGACAGGACCACCAGAACAAGCGCGCGCTCCAGAACACGGAGTCGAAGATCCGCCGCCTCGCGAACTACTACCGCGGCGACAAGATCGACGAGGAGTTCACGTACACCCACGAGTACGCCGCCGAACTCATCGACGACGAGTAGCGACTCCGACAGGCAACCGACCGACGCGACAGTAGGTCGCGACGAACCGACGCGACGCACCGACGCATCGACCCACGACGAATCGACCCACGATCACACCACACGACCGCACCCACCGAATGACCGAAGCCACATCCGCCACGCCCGCCCCCGACGCCCTCGCCGGCGTCCTCGCGGACGCGCCGTTCGTTCGGCTCGTCGCGACCGACGACGGCGACGCAGTCGCAGCCGCGGGGCTGCTCGCACGGGCGCTCCGGACGCTCGGCACGCCGTTCCAGGTCCGCGTGTCCCGCGATCCGCTTCCCGACGCCGGCGACGACGCCGTCGCCGTGAGCATCGGCGCGGACCGCGGCCCGCACGCGATTTCCGGCCTCGGGCGCCCGGCGAGCACGGACGCGTTCGCGATAGCGCGCGCACTCGGCGCCGACCCCGATCCGGTCGTCGCCCTCGCGGGCGTCGTCGCGGCGGGTTCCGTGCCCGGCACGGACGGCTCGGGTGACGCGCTGGAGGCGGCCGAACGCTCGGACCGCGTCCACCGGCGACCCGGCGTCGCGCTCCCGACCGCCGACTTGGCAGACGGGCTCGCGGCCTCGACGCTCGCCCGGACGCCCTACTCCGGTGACCCCGAGGCCGCGCGCGCGGCGCTCGCAGATCTCGGGCTCCCGGCGGACCTCGACGACGACGCGCACCGGCGACTCGCGTCGTTGGTCGCCGTCGACGTCGCGGACGCCGAGGGCGCGAGCGAGCGAGCCGCTTCGGCGGTCGAGCGCGCGCTCCGCCCGTACGCGACGGCCGGAGATGCGGCGCTGTTCGAGACGGTCGGCGGCTACGCCGACGTGCTCGACGCGCTCGCTCGCGAGGCTCCCGGCACGGGGGTCGCGCTGGCGCTCGCCGACGATCCGAGCGGCGCGCTTCGGACCGCCGCGCTCGACGCATGGCGCACCCACGGACTCGCCGCGCACCGCGCCCTCGACGGCGCGACGACCGGCCGGTACGACGGCTGTTTCGTCGCGCGTGTCGACCTCGCGGAAGACGGGGAGGGTGAGGACGGAGACGCCGCGCGCAACGCGGCCGCCGTCCTCCCGACGATCGCTCGGCTCGCCCGGGACTTCCGGTCGCCGGAGCCCGTCGCCGTCGCGGTCGACGAGGCCGCGGGTCGGCTGGCGGTGGCGGCGACGGAACCCCTTGGGCTCGGCGACGCCTGCCGGTCGGCGGCCGGCGAGGTCGGCGGCGACGGCTGGGGGAGTACCGACCGCGGCGGAATCGCGGTTGGCGCGGCCGACGAGAGCGAAGCGACCGACGGCGACATCACGAGCGCGCTCGCCGCGCTCAGGGAGGCGCTATGAGCGGGGAGGCCGCTCGGAGCGGGGAGGCCGCTCGGAGCGAGGCGTCGACCCGGACGGCGACCGTCCGGACGACCCACGCCGACGCCGCCCTCGTCGCCGCCGCGCTCGCCCCCGATGAGACCGACTCGATGGCCACCCGCGTCGACGGCGACGCGATCGAGTGCGTCGTCGAGCGACCAACCACCGGCGGACTGCAGTCGACCGTGGACGACCACGTCGTGAACCTACGCGTCGCGGACCGACTCGTCGAGCGCGCGAGGGCGCACCTCGCGGCCGACGACGGAGCGCGCCGCTCCGACACCAACGGCGACACCGACACCAACACATGAGCGAACGATCCGTATCCAAGAGCAGAGAACAGAAGCGCTGGTACTCCGTACTGGCGCCCGAACAGTTCGACCGGCAGGAGCTCGGCGAGACGCTCGCCGAGGAGCCCGACCAGGTCGTCGGCCGCACGATCACGACGACGCTGGGCGAGCTGACCGGCGACTCCGGCGCGAACAATACGAAGCTCACGTTCAAGATCACCGACGTGGGCAGCGACACGGCCTACACCGAGTTCATCACGTACGAGCTCACGCGCGATTACCTGCGCTCGCTCGTCCGCCGCGGCGCCTCGAAGATCGAGGCGTCGATCACGGTGCTGACGACGGACGACTACCGCGTCCGCATCCAGCCCGTCGCGCTGACGACGAAGAAGGCCGATCGCTCACAGGAGAAGGCGATCCGCCGCGTCATGATCGACAAGGTCCACGCGGCCGCCGAGGAGCGCACCTTCGAGGCGTTCGTCGACGCGGTCGTCGAGGGGAACCTCTCGTCGGCTATCTACGGCGAGGCGAAGCTGATCTACCCGCTGCGCCGCGTCGAGGTCCAGAAGCTGACGCTCGAGGCGCGACCGTCCGAGGTCGCCGCCGAGGAAGAAAGCGCCGTCGACGTCGACGCCGACGAAGTCGCGGTCGACACCGACGAGTAACTCTCGCCGAGCGCACCCGCAGTTTTTCCGTTTATTGACCGCGTAGCGGCGCATCGGTGCGAACCACCGCGAGGGAGTCGACCGGCGCTTATAAGCGCCGGCCGACGAGGCTGGGGAGGCGTGAGGTGCGGTTGCTGTGCGGTGCGGGGTTGGGACTCAAAGGGGCAGCCGCGAGGACGAAGCACGGCGTAGCAAGCACCGCAGCGAGCAACGTGAGCGAGGAGCACAGCAAGCCGCGCGAGTCCTCGCGGCTGGGGCTTTGGAGGCGTTCACCGCCGATCTGCGGTTTGCTATTTATAAGCGAGCGGCTGAGGGCTTTGAAGATGCTCGCCGACGATCCACCACCAACCACTTATAAATAGGGGAGCCACAGCTCGGCGGCGTAGCGGCGGAGGGCGTCCTCGTCGGTCGGCAGGCGTCGAATCTCCATACCTCCGACTGCGTCCACGCTGTTTAAAAGGACTACCGTGCCCTGCGGAGGGTCCGCATCCCCCGAGATCCGGGAGACGAAACCTTGAAACGCGCCTCGGGCGAACCGAAAGACATGGAACTGCGGGTCATCGAGAAGACCGACACGGAACTCCGCATCGAGATCGCCGGCGAGGACCACACGTTCATGAACGTGCTGAAGGGCGTCCTGCTGGAGACGGACGACGTCGCGGCCGCGACCTACGACATGAACCCCGAGCAGTCCGGCGGCCAGACGGAGCCGGTCCTGACGGTGAAATCCGAGACCGGCGACCCGCTCGACGTGCTCGCCGACGCCGCCGGGTCGATCACCGACCGGACGGGCGCGCTGCGCGACGCTGTGAAGGCGGCCTAACCACCCACGAATCCTCTCTGGCGTTCTCTTTCGCTCACCGACAGCTCTCTGGCGTTCTCTTTCGCTCACCGACGCCTCTCTCCGGATCGAACGCGCGAGCGAGGGGCATACCTAAGTGCCGACTCCCAAAACGTGGGGGTATGCCGCCGAGCGTACTCATGCTGGGATGGGGATACCCGCCGAACATCACCGGCGGGCTCGACGTCCACGTCGGTGAACTGTTCTCGGGACTCCGCGACGACTTCGAGGTGGACGCCACCCTCGTGTTGCCCGCGGAGTTCGCACCGGACGACGAGCCGGGGATCGAGCCCGTCGAGACCGGAGAGGGCGACGTCGCGGACCGCGTCGGTCGCCTCAGTAACCGGTTCGCAGAGCTCGCGCCCGACCACGACGTGATCCACACCCACGACTGGTTCGGGTACGGTCCCGGTCGACAGGCCGCCCGCGCGTCCGACGCGACGTGGGTGTCGTCGTTCCACTCGCTGGCGAGCGACCGCAACATCGACCCGCCGACCCGCGAGGTCGAGACCGAGCGCCGCCTCGCGAACGCCGCGGACACTAACATCGCGGTCAGCGAGCTCGTCCGCGAGGACATCAAGGAGCTGTACGACGCCGACTCCCGGGTCGTGTACAACGGCTTCTCGACCCCGGAATTCTCCGGGAAGGACGTGCGCGAGGACCTCGGAATCGACGGCGAGATGGTGTTCTTCGTCGGTCGACACACCGACCAGAAGGGGATCTCGCACCTGCTGTACGCGATGCGGAAGCTCCGCCGGCCCGACGTGACCCTCGTCGTCGGCGGGTCGGGCCACCAGACCGATCAGCTGAAGCGGTTCGCCGAGCTGCTCGGCATCGACGACCGCGTCGAGTTCGTCGGCTACGTCCCGGAGGCGGAACTCGGCGACTACTACGCCGCCGCCGACGCGTTCGTCTCGCCGTCGTACGCGGAGCCGTTCGGCATCACGATCACCGAGGCGCTGGAGGCCGGAACGCAGGTCGTCGCGACCCGGTCGGGCGTCGCGGAGGTGCTTCCCGACGGCTGTCTCGTGGAGGTGGAGGTCGACTCGGAGTCGATCGTCGACGGGATCACGACCGCGCTCGACCGCGAGCAGCCGCCGGAGTACGAGCGTCGTGAGTGGTCGGACGTCACCGAGGACACGCTGGCCGTGTACGAAGACGTGGCGTAGGGCGCCTGAAACCGGTTATCTCTTTCGACTCGTTTCTGTCGCCGCCGTCGCCGATTACTCCTCGTCGTCGCCCACGTCGTCGTCGCGGTACACGTCGAACTCGGTGGCGGTTTCCGGGTGGGTGATCCGGAACCCCTCTGCGGTCTCGATCACGCCCCGAGTGCTTCCCGACCCGCCGCCGTACGGGCTGTCCTCGCCGTCGACGCCGCTCCCGCCCTGATACGGCGATGTGTACGGCGAGTCCGACACGGGCTCGTCGAAGTCCTCCGGCGGGAGATAGATCCGCTCGCCGCTCGCTGAGCGAACGACGACCGCGATGTCGCGAGTCCCGGTCACGTCGATGACGGTCCGCTCTTCCGTGACGCGCGTGTCGATATCGATTTCGTCCATACGCCACGTTGCGGACGGGGACGGTTTATCCCTACCGGCCGTCGGAGACGAGTGCGGTCGCGATCGGGGCATCCGAACGCTGGTCGGGGTGGTGAACCCTTTTGTGCAGTCGCGTCGAAACTCGACCCGATGGACGTCAACAGCCATGCCGAGGAGCTCGCCTCCGACCTCGGTGTCGACAAAGAGGAGGTCAAAGCCGACCTGCAGAACCTACTGGAGTACAGCGTCCCGATCGACGAGGCCAAACAGAGCGTCCGCCGGAAGCACGGCGGCGGAGGCGGGGGATCGACCCCGACACCCGACGTCGTCGACGTGGGCGAGATCACCACGGACAACGACGGCGTGACGGTCACCGTCCGCGTGCTCACGCAGGGGACTCGCACGATCCGGTATCAGGGCGACGACCTCACGATCCGCGAGGGGGAGATCGCCGACGAGACGGGCGTGATCTCATACACGGCGTGGTCGAACTTCGGGTTCGAACCCGGCGACTCGCTAACGATCGGTAACGCCGGCGTCCGCGAGTGGGAGGGCGAACCGGAGCTCAACCTCAACGACTCGACGACCGTCGCCATCGCCGACGAGCCCGTCGAGGTCGACCGCGAGGTCGGCGGCGACCGGAGCCTCGTCGACATTACCGCGGGCGACCGCGGCCGAAACGTCGAGGTCCGCGTGCTGGAGGTCGACGAGAAGACGATCTCCGGACGGGACGGCGAGACGGAGATCCTGGAAGGCGTCGTCGGTGACTCGACCGCGAAGCTCCCGTTCACCGACTGGCAGCCGCGCTCCGAGCTGGAGGCGGGCACCGACCTCCGCATCGAGGACGTGTACGTCCGCGAGTTCCGCGGCGTGCCGTCGATCAACCTCACCGAGTTCTCGACGGTGACGCCCCTCCCCGACCCCGTCGAGGTGGCCGAGGACGCGCCCCGCCTGTCGGTTGCCGAGGCGGTCGGCTCCGGCGGGATGTTCGACGTGGAGGTCGTCGGCAACGTCCTCGAAATTCGGGACGGATCCGGGCTCATCGAGCGCTGCCCGGAGTGCGGCCGCGTCGTCCAGAACGGGCAGTGCCGGAGCCACGGAGATGTGGACGGCGAGGACGACCTCCGCGTGAAGGCCATCGTCGACGACGGGACCGACACCGTCACGGTCGTCTTGGATGACGAGCTGACCGCCGAGGTGTACGGCGGCGGCCTCGACGACGCCCTCGAGGCCGCGAAGGACGCGATGGACAAGGAGGTTGTCGCCGAGGCGATCGCCGACTCGCTGGTCGGGCGCGCCTACCGCGTCCGGGGAAACCTCTCCGTCGACGAGTACGGCGCCAACCTCGACGCGAGCGAGTTCGTGCTCGCGGACGACGACCCGGCTGACGCTGCCCGCGCCGCGCTCGCGGAGGTGGGCGAATGAGCGACGACGGACCGGGCGCCCGCGAGGTCGCTCACCGGGTGTTCGCCGCCGAGTTCGACGACGCCTCACTCTCGTACTCCGAGAGCGATGAGGAGCGCGCGCCCAACTACGTGGTCACGCCAACCGGCGCGCGCGTGAACCGCCTGTTTACCGCGGGCGTGCTCACCGAGGTCGAGCGCGTGAACGACGAGACGCGCCGCGGGCGGGTCGTGGACCCCTCCGGCGCGTTCGTCACCTACGCCGGCCAGTACCAGCCCGAGGCGCAGACGTTCCTCGAACGCGCCGAGCCGCCGGCGTTCGTCGCGCTCACGGGCAAGGCGCGCACCTTCGAGCCGGAGGACTCAGACCGGGTGTTCACTTCGGTCCGCCCCGAGAGCCTCAACGCGGTCGACGCCGACACCCGCGACCGATGGGTCGTCTCCGCCGCGGAGGCCACCCTCGACCGGCTCGCCGTCTTCGCGAAGGCCCTCGACTCGGACCTCCGCGGCGAGGAGCTCCGCATCGCCCTCGAATCCGGCGGCGCGCCCGCGTCGCTCGCGGCCGGGGTCCCGAAGGCCATCGCTCACTACGACACCTCGACCGCCTACGTCGAGGCGCTCCGCCGGCTCGCCGTCGACGCCCTGAAGCTGATCGCCGGCGACCGCGACGAGGTCCGCGCACCCGAAATCGCGCCCGACGTGGGCGGCGAGGCCGCGATCGGCGCGCTTCCGGAAACGGACGTGACGATCGAGGCGCCGCCGGAGTCGACCGGTGACGAGGGAGTGGCAGACTCGGGAGCCGAGCCGGTGGCCTCCGAACCGGACGAGCCCGCCTCCGAACCGGACGAGCCTGCCTCCGAACCGGACGAGCCCGCCTCCGAACCGGAATCGGCGGTGACAGGCGACGAGGAACCCGCTGGGGCCGAGCCCGACGACGGGCTCACCGACGAGCCCGCCGACCAGGAGCCCGACGACGAGAGCGACGGGCTCGGCGACTTCGACGCCGGGACGGACGACACCGAAACCGTCGAATCCGGCGGAGACGACGCCGAGGTCGACCTCGACGAGCCGTCGACCGAGCCCGCGTCCGACGAGATGTACGAACTCGACGACGAGGAGCGCGAGGAGATCGAGTCGGAGTTCGGGACCGATTTCTCGACCGGGAGCGAAGTCGACGAGCCGGGCGAGGCCGACATCGACGTCCCCGACCCAGAGGGGATGGAGGAGTCGCCGACCGAGGAGGCCGCCGCGGAGTCGGCCCCCGACTCGGAGTCAGAGAGTGAAGAGTCGGCCGACGACGTCGACCTCGAAGCCGCCGCTATCGAGGCCATGGACGCGCTCGACGACGGTGACGGCGCCGACCGCGAGGCGGTCGTCGAGGCGGTCGTCGACGACCACGGCGCCGCCGCCGACGCGGTCGAGGACGCGATCCAAGACGCGCTGATGAGCGGGAAGTGCTACGAGCCGGGCGACGGCGTGCTCAAGCCGATCTGATGGCGTCGGGCGCGTCGCCCGCGGTCGAGCCGGTGGTCGGCGAACCGGCGGCCGTGGCCGACCTCGGCGATCGACGCGCGCTGCTCGTCGCCGACGTACACGCCGGCATCGAGGTCGGGCTCCGCTACGAGCGCGGGGTCGAACTCGACAGCCGTGCCGACGAGCGCCGCGAGCGACTCTGTGACCTCATCGCCGAGACCGACGCCGACCGACTGGTAGTCCTCGGCGACCTCGCACATCGGATCGCGGCCCCCGAAGGCGACGAACGCGAGGAGCTGGAGGCGCTGATCCGCGCGATTACCGACCGCGTCCCGATGACGCTCGTCGAGGGGAACCACGACGGCGGGGTCGCGGAGGCGTTCGCCGACGATCTCGACGTGATCGGGGCTAGCGGGGGCGTGCTCGGGGGGAAGGATGGTCCGACCGCCGGCGTCGGCGTCCTCCACGGCCACACGTGGCCGAACCCGGGGCTGCTCGACGCCGACGTGGTGTGTATGGGCCACGAACACCCGCAAGTCCGGTTGGAGGACGCGGTCGGCGGCTCGCGTGTGGAGCGCGCGTGGCTCCGCGGGACGCTCGATCCGAACGCGTTCTTAGAAGGTGGTGAGGCCGACCCGGATGCCGTCGCGGACCCACCCGAACTCGTCGTCTTCCCCGCGTTCAACGAGCGCTCCGGTGGCACGTGGATCAACGTCGACGGCCAGTCGTTCCTCGCGCCGTTCCTCCCCGACGCGCTGCCGGCCGGCGACGCGTACCTCCTCGACGGAACGCGGCTCGGCGATTTCCGGCGGGTGTGAACGGGTGAATCGCCTCGGGGTCAAGCCCCGAGGCTTCCCGTTTCCACGACGTGACTTGCAGACACGGACTCGAAGTGAGT